>JAOPYL010000348.1 GCA_025964625.1 Actinoallomurus sp.
CGGGCGAGTGCGTGGGCGGCGGTGGCGGCTTCGCCGACGACCTCGATGTCGGATTCGGCTTCGAGGAGGGCGGCGACTCCGCGGCGGACCACCTCATGGTCGTCGAGCAGGAACACCCGGATGGTCATGCTGGGCCTCGCTCTCCGTGCGGGCCGGCGATGATGCTCACGTTAGAGCGCAGACGTCCGATCGAAGCGGAGCGAACGTCGGCGATCTCCGGGACCAAGGTCCCTGGAGACCGCTCACTGATCCAGCGCCCTGTCGCCGGTCGCTCTACGGAGCGTCATCGGGTCAGGGGAGTCCGGTCCAGCGCGGGGCGACAGCGGCCCATTCCCGTTCCCACAGGTCGAGGCGCCGGCGGTCGAGGCGGCGGTCGATGAGCGTGTAGGTGGCGGAGTGCAGGAGGGCGAGGACGGTCAGCGCAATGAAAACGGCCATGACGGTATCCGCGATGGTCTGGGCGTGCGTGTGGGGGTGCGTGGTCAGGCGGCCGGTGGGGCCGATCCAGATGCTGCGGTGGGCGCCGGCGCGGTCGTCGCCGCCGGTGGGCACGGCGGCGGTGTGGGCGACGCGGGCGGCGTCGCGCCAGCGAATCCAGGTGGTGTCGTTGAAGCCCGCGCTGGTGGCGGCCGGCGATGTGCCGACCACTGTGGCATCCGCCCGGTGACGGGCGTGCGCCTGCAGGCGCTCGGCGCGCAGTCCGGCCGCGCCGACCACATGAGCCGTCGCCGTGACCACGAGCGGTGAGAGGAGGAGGAACAGTGCGCCGAGCACGGCGATCACGCGGGTGTGGACGCGGTCGATCGGGCGTCGCAGCGGGTTGCGGCCGGGGCGCAGGTAACGGACGACGCCCAGTATCTGGATCGTGAAGGTTCGCACGGGGCACCTCCGCAAAGCCTTTCTCCGCAGGTTAGGCGGCACCGCCCCGTACGGGCAGAGACGCTGGTCCTGCGGGAGGAGCCCGAGAGTCCCGGCGGGCGTGGGCTTTCGACTCTGATGGGCTCGGGCGGGGCGGGGTTGGCTGGCAAGCAGCCGGACCGGTTCCCGCGCGCCGGAACCTGAGGGGTGAGAGGGGCATGACAGCCATGACTCGGCGCCGGCCGTTCCCCGATGGCATGCCGGGAGGGGCCGGCTCATGGACACACTGGTGATCGCGGGGGTGGACGGGTCCGCCGACAGCCTGGAGGCCCTGGAGGTCGCCGTGGACGAGGCGGTGATGCGAGGCTGCCCGCTCCGGATCGCGCACGCACGGCACTTCAGGGCGCCGACGCCCAAGGAGCCGGAGGCGGTGCTGGAGGAGGCCGCCGCGTACGCCCGCGAACGCTCCGGGGCGCTGCGGATCGACACGTGGTACGGCCACGGCTGGCCCGGCCCGTATCTGACCGGGATGAGCCCGGAGGCGACCGTGCTGGTGGTGGGCTCTCGTGGGTTCGCGGGGTTCACTGGTCTGCTGGCCGGGGCGGTGAGTCTGTATGTCGCCGGCCATGCGGCCTGCCCCGTGCTGGTGGTGCGGCCCGGCAGCGCGCTGCGCCGGGCGCCGGAAAGCCCGGGCACGGTCGTGGTCGGCCTGGACCCGGGGCAACCGGTGGCGGCGGCGATGGGGTTCGCCTTCGAGGAGGCGGTACTCCGGGACGTCGGCGTGCGTGTGGTGGTGGCGACACTCCACCCGGCCGGTGGAGAGCGGGGCATGGCCGAACACGCCTCCCGCACGTGGCGGTCCAGCCATCCGGAGATTCCGGTCCGCGCGGACGTGGTCGGGCTGCGGCCCGCCGAGGCGCTGATCGCCGCCTCCCAAGAGGCCGGGCTCCTGGTGCTGGGGACCCAGGCCCGGCACGACCGTCTCACGCGGGTCGGCCACGCCGCCCTGCAGCACGCCTTCTGCCCCGTCGCGGTGGTTCCCGCGACGGACGGCTGACGCGGGGCCGCCAGAAGCAGGCCGGTTCTGTCACACCTCCTGCCTGGTCTCGCCCTCGCACACGATGACCTCGCACAGTGCGGCGGACAGGACGGCGGGTACGGTCTCGCCGCCGAGCGGCGTGCCGTGGCGGGTGTTCAGGCACGCGCCGATCACGAGCACTTCGGCGTGCCCGGCCAGTCGCGGCAGCTCCGTGCCGGCGTCGCCGCGGGCGATCCGCAGCCGTGTCGTGATGTGCCGGGCACGCGGAAGGACCCGTGCCACCTCGTTGCGCAGCCGCAGCCACGCGGCAGGCATCCGCAGGAGGCCGCCTGCGCGGGGGATGACGCGGACGACGTCGAGCCGGGCGTGCCGTTGCTGTGCCTCGGCGGCCGCGCGCTCCAGTGCGGCGGTCGAGTTCGCTGAGCCGTCGAAGCCGATGATCACATATCTCGGTCGTGGAATGGTCTGCATTGCCGACCTCCTCATCAACCTTCACCATCGCGCGCGCCGAGCCGGTGAGGAGAGTGCCGAGCGGCCCGGCGGCACGGGACCTTCGGCCCCTACTGACCGGTCGCCGCCGCCGCGACGCTGAGGGAGGAGGGGGAGGCCATGAGGCGATTCGAGGGATCGCATGTGCTCGTCGGCTTCGACGGTTCGCCGGCGAGCGAGCGGGCGCTTCGCTGGGCGGCCGAGGAGGCGCGGCTGCGCCGGATGCCGCTGACGGTCTGCCACGCCTGGCACTGGCAGTACCCGGTTCCGCCGTCCGGGCCCTCGGCGCTGGAGACGGCGCGGAAGATGGGGCAGCACATCCTGGACAAGGGCGTTCTGACCGCTCGCGAGGCCTGTCCGCAGACCCAGGTACGCGGGCGGCTCGCCGCCGGGCCGGCGCCGGCGGTCCTGGTGAACCAGTCGGAGAACGCCTCGCTCGCCCTCATCGGTTCGCATGGGCGGAACGGGGGCGCCACGTTCGTCGCCGGCTCGTCGGCCGTGCAGCTCCCCGCCTACGCCCACTGCCCGGTCATGGTGGTGCGGAACGCGGCCGACCGGAGCCGCCCGGTCGTGGTCGGTGTGGACGGCTCGGCGGCCTCGGAGGCGGCGCTCGCCTTCGGCCTCGAGGAGGCGGCGTTGCGTGGCCAGTCGCTGCGCGCGGTCTACGGCTGCTGGGAGCCCGACGCGATCGCGTCCGCGGAGATGGGGATGATCGCCGACCCGGATGAACTGCGCCTGATGGCGGCCACCCGGCTGGAGCGGACGATGTCGCCGTGGCGGGAGAAGTACCCCTACGTCGATGTGGAGATCTCGCTCGTGATGCGGACTCCGCGGCACACGCTGCTCGAGGCCGCCGCCGGCGCCGGGCTGCTGGTGCTGGGCGGCCGGGGGCTCGGCGGTGTCGCGGGCCTGCGGCTCGGCGCCGTCAGCAGCGCCATGCTGCAGCACGCGCCGTGTTCGGTGGCCATCGTCCGGCCGCGCACGTGAGAAGTAGTGAGGACCACCATCAGGACGACCACCATCAGGAGGGATGACCATGACCGCGGAGATCGGAGTGAGGGCAGCGCCGGCGACGCCGCGCGACCGGCTGGCGGCGGGTCCGCGGAGGCGTCCCCGTACGGCTCTGCCGGCGGCTCGGAGTCTGCTTGCCGTGGTCGCCGGGCCGGGTGACGAGGCCTTTTGTCTCGGGGCCGTCCCAGCGACCGGTTCGGCGCGGCGGGAGGTGCCGGCATGAGCGTCTCCGTGGCGGACGTGATGAGCGAACGCGTGGTCGCCGTGCGGCAGAACGCGGAATTCGCCCAGATCGTGGCTGCGATGCGCCGGTTCCGCATCGCGTCGCTGCCGGTCATCGACGCCGAAGACCGCGTGATCGGCTTGGTGTCCGAAGACGACATCCTCCTCAGGGAGGCCGACCAGGACCGCGGGAGAGGCTTCCTCCAGAGGCTTCGCCGGCGTGCCGGCCGGCCCGGGCAGGCGGGGACGACCGCGGCCGAGCTGATGAACTCGCCCGCCGTGACGGTGACGGCGGCGACCCCGGCGCGTGAGGCGGCGCGTGCGATGTACCGGCACCGGATCCACCAGCTTCCCGTGGTCGATCCCGGCAGCGGCCGGCTCACCGGCATCGTGACCAGGTCCGACCTGCTCGCCGTCTACGAGCGTCCGGACGAGGACATCCGCCGCGAGATCCTGTACGACATCATCGAGGGCACCTTGGGGATGGACCCCGAGTGGTTCACCGTGGGCGTCGTGGGGGGCACGGTGACGATCCGCGGGGAGGTCGAGCGCCGGTCCGCCGGCCGGCGGCTTACCGAGGCGATCGGGCACGTTGAGGGCGTCGTCACCGTCGCCGACCACCTGGTGTGCCGGCAGGACGACACCGCTTCGAAGGCGCCGCCGCGCGCGAACCTGTGACGGGCCGGCGCCACGGTTCAGCGGGCGACGAGCAACGGGCATTCGGCGTGGCGCGCCGCGGCGCGTGTCACCGAGCCGAGCACCAGGGCGAGCAGGTGAGAGCGCTCGTGGGCGCCGACCACGAGCAGCGCCGCGTCCGGTGACGCTTCCACGAGGATGTGGCGGGGGCTGCCCGATATGACGGCCCCTTCCACCTCGACCTGCGGATACCTCGCCCTCCATGGTGCGAGCGCCTCGATCAGACAGTGCTCCTCCCGGCGCTCCAGCTGCCCCACCGTGGAGGACAGCGGCGCCATGGTGGCCGGAGTCAGCGCCGTGATCGGAAGCCAGGTGTGCACCGCCCGGAGCCGTACACCGCGGAGCGCCGCCTCCGCGAACGCGGCCCCGAGCGCCGGATCGGCCCGGTCGTCGCCGACACCGACCACGATCTCGTGGGTGCCGTGCGGAGGCTCGGGGCCGACGAGGACGACGGAACAGGAGGCGTGCGCGGCCACCTGCGAGGCGACCGAACCGGCCGGCAGCCCGTGAAACCCCCGGTGGCCGCGGGCGCCCACGACGACGAGCTCGGCGGCGGCGGAGCGTTCGACGAGCGAGGCGGGCACCCCGCCGGAGGCCAGCTCCGCGCGCACCTCCGGGGCGAGTTTCCGGGCGTGGCTTTCGGCGTCCGCGACCAGCCGTCCGGCCGCCTCCCACAGGGAGAGACGGCGCCCGGAGACGGCCATGCCCGCCAGCGGCCATGGGAAGGCGTGGAAGATGTTCAGTGCGACCCCTCTGAGGCCTGCCTCGCGCGAGGCCCAGTCCAGGGCGGCCCTGCCGTGTGCGGAGTCGTCAATGCCGACGAGAATGGACATGACCTGCCTCCTCCGGATCCGAGCCCGGCCAGAGCGGCCGCGACCGGCACCCGGCGCCGGTCCCGCCGTGGTCGTTCCTGGCCGGGGTCGGTGTCCTGGTACGCGACAGCCCAGGTCCTCAGGGCCTGCTCGAGGTCAAGGGGGCGCGTCTACGACACAGCCGCAGCTCGGACAGGTCCGTGACGACGGCGTCCGCCCCGCGCTCGCAGAACGCGGCCGAATCACCGATCCGGTCGACCCCGACGACGACCCCGAAGCCGCCGCGCTGCGCCGCCCTTACTCCGGCGGTGGTCTCCTCGACGACGGCCGTTCGTCCGGGTGATGTCCCCAGCCGCAGGGCCGCCTGCAGGAACAGGGCGGAGTCGGGGTGCGCGGGAAGCTCGGTGCCGGGCGCGTCCAGCGCGTCCAGCGCTATGTCGAACATGGTGGCCACGCCCGCTCTCCTGAGCATCTCGGCGCCATGACGCTGCGCGGACACGGCCGCCGTACGCAGTCCGCACCGGCGGGCCTCGCGGATCAGGACGACGGTGGAGGCGAATGGGCTGATGCCGTACCGGCGGATCTCCGCGAGGAAGAGCTCCTCCTGGCGCGCCGCGAGGCCGCGCAGGTCGTCGTAGGGCAGGGTGATGCCCCGGGAGGCGAGAAAGTCGCGCGCGCACTGCGAGCGCGGCCTGCCGTGGACGTACCGCAGGTAGTCGGTGCGCACGTCGAACGGTACGAACGCCGTTTCGCGCACTGCCGCGAACGTCCGCAGGAACGGGTCGAACACCGACTTCCACGCCGCCGCCGACGCTTGGGCACTGTCGACGACCACTCCGTCCACACCGAAGATCAATGATGCGATCTCGTCGCCGAGCACGCATTGGCCGGGTCCGGTGCGCATGGCCTGCCCCCTCTTCTCCGGCCTCCACCATCCGTGGTCGCGGTCGTGCCGCGACAGGGTCTTCGGTCCCCGGCATTCCTGTCGAAAGGCCCGGTGAAGGCCTCGGCGGTGCCGCCCGGCACAGGTGGCCGGGCGCGGGGCTTTGGTCCTGCGAGCGCGGGAGCTCGGTCCCTACCTCGTCATGAGGTCCCGGTGCGACGCTGCGGACATGCGACCACGATTCATGAGCCAGAAGACCCGAGCGCCCACATACACCCGCCGGCCCCTGTCCGACTGGGACCATCCACTCGCGTCGGCGGCGCGGGCCTGCTGCTGCCCGGCCTGGCCTGCGGTGACCGTGGTGATACCGGCGAGCCCGGATCGCCCGCGCCCGGCGGATCTGCTGTTGTGCGCGCACCACTACCGGGTCTCCCGGGAGGCCGTGGCCAGGGTGGGCGCGACCGTCTACGACGCGTCGGGTGTCGTGATCGCGTTACCGCGGGCGCCGGCCGGCGGCGAGGGCCGGCCACCGGCGTGAGCCGCGGCCGGGCCGATGCCGGGCCGCCGGTTCGGTCATGGCGGCATGACCGCCGTGAGCGGCCACGTCGCCGTCCTCCCGGCCAGGGTCCGTGCCGCACGGGAGGTCAGCACGACGATGGCGACGTCCTCGCCGAGCGATCGCCAGGCGGCGAGCACGGCCTCCGGTCCCTCGGCCGGCAGGACGATCGCCCCCGCCAGGCCGAAACCGAGCACCTTGGCCTCTTCCCCGATGATCGCGATCTTCGCCATTCTCACGCCTTTCCGAGCAGGAGGACGCCGACGAGGAGCCCGTGCGTCGCGATGCCTTCGGACCGGTCCGGTCGGAGGGGACGGCCGCGTCAGGGGGTCCGGCAGGGCTGGACCGGTCATGAAGTCGCGCGATGTCGGCATGCCCACATGGTCATGGGTTGTATGGACTCGGGGGCAGGGCCGCTCGGGTGTCTCTAAAAGGACCTACGACCCGGTTTGCGGGTTGATGCCGCAATTCTCTGCGGTGTCGGGCGCAGGACGTTATCCCGGTCGGGGCGGGACCTTCGCCTCCTGAGCCGCCGCGGCCCGGCCGGGAAGCTGAGGTCAGTGGACCGCACGGGAGAACCGGCATGCGCCTCAAAAGGGCGCAGGAGACGGGGGAACGGAGATGAGCGTCTTCCAGTCCAGCCGGGTGACCGCCCCGATCGCGGTGGACGTGGACGGCACGCCGTCGGGCCGTGACGCCGTCGCCTGGGCCATCAAGGAGGCCGGACGCCGTGGCACGGCGGTGTGGGCGCTGCCGAGGCGGGACCCGAAGCGGCTCCTCGCCGAGGTCGGCAGCGCGTCGATGATCGTCATCGGGTCGGCGAGCTTCCTGGCCATGTCCGACCTGGCCGGCGGGTCCACCGCGATAGACGTCGCCGTCCACGCGAACGTGCCGGTCGTAGTGATTCGTCCCGGCCTCCCGGACGCCGAGCCGGGTCCGTCGGCGGGCCGGGTGGTCGTCGGCACCGACGGCACCGAACTGTCGGAGGCGGCGGTCGGCTTCGCCTTCGCCGAGGCACGGGACCGCGGCTGCGGCGTGACCGTCGTCCACGCCATCGAGCGTGAAGAGCGGCGCGCGGCCGCGGACGCCGCGCTCGCCGCGGCCGCGTACCCGGAGGTCAGGACGGTCGTCGCCAACGGCCTGGCCAGCCACGTGCTGATCGATGAATCCGCGGGCGCACAGCTCCTCGTGGTCGGATCCCGCGGCCACGCGGGCCTGGGAGGCATGCTGCTGGGCTCGGTCAGCCAGGCGGTGGTGCACCGGGCCCATTGCCCGGTGGCCGTCGTCCGGTCGCAGACGGGCTGAGGCCGGGATGTACGGAGGGGGTGTCATGACCGGGCGAGGCGAGGTAATCCATAAGCAGAGCACCATGGTCGTGCCCGGGGCGGAGGAGGTCGCATGACCGGACTGGCGCCCGGCGAACCGGCTTTCGCGTTGCTCGCCGACGGCACGGCGATCAAGATCCGAGAGCTGGGCCCCGGCGATGTCGACGCCGTACGCCGCCTGCACCGGGGCATGTCGCCGGACAACCTCTACCTTCGCTTCTTCGCCCGCAGCCCGCAGATCGCCGATGAGATGTCGGTACGCCTGTGCCGGGAACCCGGCCCGGGTCACGGCGCGCTCGGCGCATGGCTGGTCGACCGGCTCGCCGGCGTCGGGAACTATGAGCCCGCCCAGGGCCCGGGCGTCGCCGAGATCGCGCTGGCCGTCGCGGACGGGATGCATCACCGTGGCGTCGGGACGCTCCTGCTGGAGTACCTGGTCTCACTCGCCCGCTCGCGAGGGGTCCGCGAGTTCCGCGCCGACACCCTGGCGCAGAACTTCGCGATGCTGCGCGTGCTGTCCTCCGCCGGCATTCCCGTACGGCGCAGGCTCGACAACGGGGTCATCGAGATCAGGATGCCCCTGACGCCGGACGGGCATTACCTGGACGCCGTCGCCGAGCGCGAGCGGCACGCCGGCGTCGAGAGCCTTCACCACCTGCTGCGCCCGGCCTCCGTGGCCGTCATCGGCGCCGGCCGGCGCCCTCAGTCGATCGGCGGCGCGATCCTGCGCAACGTGGTCTCGTACGGGTTCGCCGGCCCGGTGTACGCGGTCAACCCCCGTGCGGGGGACCGGCTGGCGGGAGTCCCCTGCTTCCCTTCGGTCGCCGAGCTGCCGGAGCCTCCGGACCTGGCCGTCATCACCGTGCCGCCGGACGCCGCCGGACAGGCCGCCGAGGACTGCGGCCGGCGGGGAGCGAGATCACTCGTCATGATCACCTCCGGCGTCGACGGCGGCGAACTGCTCGCCACCTGTCATCGGCACGGCATGCGGCTGGTCGGCCCGAACTGCTTCGGCATCGCCAATACCGCGGTGAACCTCGACGCCACCTTCGCCACACTGCTGGCCCGTCCGGGTGCCGCCGGAGTCGTCGTCGAGTCCGGGGGCATCGGCGTCGCACTGCGCGACCACCTGTCCCGTCTGGACGTAGGCGTCTCGGCGTTCGTCTCGGTCGGCGACAAGTACGACGTCAGCAGCAACGACCTGCTGCTGTGGTGGGAGTCGGACCCGGCGACCCGCCTCGGCATCCTGCACGTCGAGTCGTTCGGCAACCCGCGTAAGTTCGCCCGCACCGCACGCCGCGTCGGGCGCCGCATGCCACTCCTTACGGTCGTCTCGGGCCGGTCGGCCGCCGGCCGCCGGGCCGCGGCCTCCCACACGGCCGTGACGGCGTCCCCCGCCGTCACCCAGGAGGCTCTGTTCCTGCAGGCCGGCATCATCGCCACCCGGAGCCTCGGCGAGTTGCTCGGAGCCGCCGCGCTGCTCGCACACCAGCCGGTACCGGCCGGGCCACGCGTCGCGATCGTCTCGAACGCGGGCGGCGCCGGGGTGCTGGCCGCCGACGCCTGCGCCGATGCGGGCCTGACGGCCGCTCCGCTGTCCCCGGACACCGTCGACGGGCTGACCCGGCTGCTGCCGCGCGGCGCCGCCTGCGCGGGCCCGGTGAACACGACCGCGGGCGTCGACCCAGGGCGGTTCACGCGTTGCCTGGACGCCGTCGCCGCCGACGAGGGAGTGGACGCCGTCATCGCGCTCGTCGCCCCGACCGCCGCCTCCGACCTCATCACCGGCCTGGCGCACGGCGGTGCGGCCAAGCCGCTGGCCGCGGTCGTCCTCGACCAGCCCGAATCCGTGTGCGTACGGCACGGGCCCGGCAACCGGCGCGTTCCCTCGTACGCCTTTCCCGAGGAGGCCGCCCGCGCCCTCGCCCTCGCGTGGTCCTACGGCCGGTGGCTGGACCGTCCTGCCGGGCACCAGCCGGGCCTCGACGACCTGCGGACCGATGAGGCGTCCCGGATCATCACGGGCTTCCTCGCCGAGTCGCCCGAGGGGGGATGGCTGCCGCCCGCCGAGACCCTGCATCTGCTCAGCGGCTACGGCCTGCCGGTGGCCGACTGGCGCTGGGCCACGTCAGGGGCCGAGGTCGTGCGAGCCGCGGCCGAACTCGGTCACAGGGTCGTGCTGAAGGCCTGTGTTCCGGGGCTCGTGCACAAGAGCCAGGCCGGCGCGGTCCAGCTCGACCTGCGAGGCGAGCGGGATGTCCGGCGGGCCTACGCATGGCTTTCGGACCGCTTTGGAGACAAGCTCACCGGCGTGCTCGTGCAGAGGATGGCGCGCGACGGCGTCGAGATCCTGTGCGGGATCGCGCAGGACCCGGTGTTCGGGCCGCTCGTGACGTTCGGCCTGGCCGGCGTCGGTGGGGTCGCCGCCGAGGTGCTCGGCGATCGGTCCGCCCGGCTGACCCCGCTCACCGACGTGGACGCCGCCGAGCTGATCCGCTCGGTGCGCGGCGCGCCCCTGCTCCTGGGGCATCAGGGAACGTCGCCCGTCGACACCGCGGCACTGGAGGACGCGCTGCTGCGGCTGTCCCGGCTCGCCGACGATCATCCCGAGATCGCCGAGGTCGACCTGAACCCGATCATCGCCCGGCCGGACGGCGTCGTCGCCGTGGACGGCCGGATCCGGGTTCTCCCGCGGCGGCGGTGGGACCCGTACCTGCGCCGCCTCCGGTGACCGGCGTGGCCGGGTCAGCCGCGGTGACCCTCCTCGTCGGATTCGACCTGGTCGGGATCGTGGAGGTAGGCCTCCTTGGTGCCGTCGTAGCGCTCGCTGACGGACTTGGCGGCACGGTCGGAAAGCTCGGTCGCGGCCTGGACGTGCGGGTGCGTCTCTTCGTCCCCCGACTCCGCCGCACGACCGGCTTCCTCGTCGCGTCGATCCTTGGGCTGGGACCCCATGTCGCCTCCTCGTAACGGTGAACGTACCCGTCTCAGCGTAGGGCCCTCGTCCCGCACACCGCGATGAAGCATCGGCGCATCTCGCTGAGGCGAGACCTCTACGGAGCGGTGCTCTCTTTCTGTTTCGATGCTCTGTTATGGTCGGGGGATGAGCGCAAGCCGTACGGCGCGGGAACGGGTACGCGCGGAACTGATCCGTGAGATCACCGAGATCGCCCGCACGCAACTGGCGCGCGAGGGTGCCGGTGGGCTCTCCCTGCGCGCGGTGGCCAGGGAGATGGGGATGGTCTCCTCGGCCATCTACCGCTATTTCGCCAGCCGCGACGACCTGCTCACCGCGCTGATCATCGACGGGTACAACGCGGTCGGCGACGCGGCCCAGGTGGCGGACGCCGCGTGCCCACGCGAGGACTACACCGGACGCTGGCTCGCGGTCTGCCGCGCCGTACGGGAATGGGCGCTGGCCCACCCGCACGAGTACGCCCTGCTCTACGGTTCGCCCGTCCCCGGCTACCGGGCGCCGCAGGACACGATCGGCCCGGCGACCAGGTACGCCCTGGTATTCGGCCGGATCATCGGCGACGCCCACGCCGCCGGAGCGCTCGACCCGCCGCCAGGCGACCCGGCACCGGCGTCGTTCACCGGCGACGCCGAGCGGCTGCGCGAGGCGGTCCTGCCCAGAGCGCCCGACGAGGTCGTCGCCCGGGCCCTGACCGCCTGGTCGAGCCTGTTCGGCAGCGTCAGCTTCGAGCTGTTCGGGCAGTTCGACAACGTCATCACCGACCGCGCCGCCGTCTTCGACCACAACATGACGACCCTGGCCCGCTTCCTCGGCCTGCCCGCGTGACCGGACCGATGGCCGGCGTATTCACATCTGCCATGCCTGCGCTCGCGGTCACTCGACACAGGCTCGACGCGGTCGCCCGGTGCGTGCCGCTGCGGCCGTTCTGACGGCGCCTCGCCGTGCGTGCGGGACGCGGGGGGAACGGGCGGAAACGGCGCGAGGCCGGGCGCCTTGACGGCGCCCGGCCTCGCGTTCGTCAGGCCCGAGACGGGGTCTCGGAGCTGATGTCGATCCTTACCCGAACGACCGCAGGTACGCGGCGGTCGGGCTGCCGACGCCGGTGCCACGGTCGTAGCCCGGGGTCGCGGTCAGGGCGTCGCTCTTGGCGATGCCCTTGTTCCCGGTCGTGACCAGGATGTAGAGCAGCGGCCCCTTCTTGGCGTAGGGGTCGGTGTAGTTGGTGCGGACGTACGCGACCGGGTCACGGCCCAGGGGCTTGTCGGTCACGTCGTGGTACACGTGCTCGCCGGCCCGCAGGTAGATCGACGGGTTGGCGAAGCCGATCGGCTGACGACCCTGAGCCTGCTGGGCCAGCGCCTGCAGGCCCGCGATGATCGGGCACGCGAGGCTGGTGCCGCCGACGCGGCTCTCCGCGTAGCCGAACGTCCCGTCGGACCGCTGGTCCCACTCGGGGTACCGGATGCCGGTGCCCGGGTCGGCGACTGCGGAGATGTCGGGGATGACCCGCATCGGCTGCTTGGCCGTCGTGCCGTCCGGCAGGTTCTCGCTCAGCGACTTGGGAACCACGCCGCGCTGGTAGCCGGGCTGGGCGAACAGGTCGCTCGTGCCGCCGCCGCCACCGGCCGAGTAGGTGCTCGGGTAGTTGCCGGGGGGAGGAGTGCTCCAGCTCTTGCCGTTGGCGGCCAGCTTGTCGTACTGGACGTTCCAGTCGGTCTCGAACTTGTAGTCGTCGTGCGCGCCGACCGCGAGCGAGGTGCCGCCGACCGCGGTCACCCACGGGTCGGAGGTCGGCAGGTCGACCTGGCGCCGCGTCGACGCGGCGTTGCCGTACCTGGCCTGGCAGGGGGTGCCGGGCACCTCGTAGCCGCAGTCGCCGGTGGAGAAGTAGAAGCCGATGCCCTCGATGGCGCCCTGCTTGAAGATCGACTCCTCAGCGTCGATCATCGCCTGGGTGTAGTGCTCCGACAGGTCGCCCCACGAGTTGCTGACGATGTCGGCGAGGTGGTTGTCGACGATCTTGGTGAGTGCGCCGTCGAGGCCGTCGGCGCAGTTCTGCGCGCCCACGTACACGACGTTGGCCTTGGGGGCCACCGCGTGCACGGCCGTGACGTCGAGGGCCTCCTCGCCGTACCAGCCGGCTGCTCCGCACTCGTCGACGAGGTCGAAGGTCGGCGGCAGGACCTCGCGGTACTGGCCCTTGGCGAACGGCTGGTCACCGTACTTCTTGCTGAAGGTGTTGGAGACCTCCTCCATCTTCGGCGCGGCGTACGCGTCGACGATGGCGACGGTCGCGCCCTTGCCGGTCAGCTTGCTGGCGGTCGCACCGTACGCGCCGCGCAGCTGCTTGGGCAGCAGGCCGCACATCGCGCGCGGCTGGTGCTTGCCGTAGGCCGTGGGCTTGTCCGTCGCGATCTTCTGGCCGTAGTACTGCGCGCACGGCTCTGCGACGTTGTAGTTCGGCTCCGGCGGGGGCAGCGTGTCGCTGTGCGTACGCAGGTGCTTGCCGGTGTCCAGGCCCGTCACGGTCAGAACCGCGGACGCCGCCGACGCCGGGACGGTGGCGTCGCTCTCCGGCGCGCGGGCGACCGTGCCCTGCGCGGCGTAGTTGCGGAAGTCGGTCCCGAAGGCGTTCTTCGCCTTGTCCAGGTGGCCGGTCACGTGGAGATAGTGGCTGTTGGAACCGGCCAGGTCCACATACAGCCCAGAGTCGCGCACCCACTTGGTGACGGAGGCGATCTGTTGCGGCGTCGCCCCGAAGCGCTGGTTGAACTGCTGCGGGATCAGGAACTTGCGGTACTGCTGGCTGCCCGGGGTGGAGACGGCCTGGGCGTATGCGTCGAGTCCCTTCGGGTCACGTCCGGCCAGCCAGACCTTCGCGTCGAGCCGCTGCTTGCTGTCGGTCTTGCCGCGGTCGGCCGACGAGCGAGCCCACGTCGGTTTGGTCCCGGCAAGTGTGTGCCGGTCGTTCGCCTGTGCCGTACCCGTGGCCGAGAGCGTCGCCGCGACGAGCGGCAATGCGACGGCCGCGGCTGTCAGAGCGCGACGACGTCGTCCGTCTCGTGACATCCACCAGTCCTTTCGTCAGCGGCGGGAACGCCGCGACGTGAGGATTTCGAGGGTGATCCGGTGAATCAAGAGACGTTATGAAATAGATGCAGAATAAGGGAACTGTGGGCCACAAGTGGACATGAGCGTGTGACCTTGCACACGGGGCTGCCGGGGCGGATAGTTGGAGATGGCGATGCCTGACGGCACGGGGGAGACCGTCATGGTTCTACTAGGTCGTACGCCGCCGCTGGCGGCGGAGCCGCCACGGCGCCGCCCCAAGGGCGAGGTCATCATCTCGGTGCTGACCACGACCGATCACAAGGTGATCGGCAATCTCTACCTGGCGACCTCGTTCGGCTTCTTTCTGGTCGCCGGCTTCCTCGCCCTCATCATGCGGGCGGAGCTGACCGTGCCGCGCGTGCAGTTCGTCGGGCCCCTGCAGTACAACTCGCTGTTCACGCTGCACGGCACCCTCATGATGTTCCTCTTCGCGACGCCGCTGTTCGCCGGGTTCGCGAACTTCATCATGCCGTTGCAGATCGGCGCCCCGGACGTCGCGTTCCCGCGGCTCAACGCGTTCAGCTACTGGCTGTTCCTGTTCGGCGGCCTGATGGTGCTGGCGTCGTTGTTCCCCCCCGACGGCCCGGCGAGCTTCGGCTGGACCGCCTATACGCCGCTCAGCGACCAGCAGCATACTCCCGGCCCCGGCGGCGACCTGTGGGCCATGGGCCTCGTGCTGTCGGGCCTGGGAACGATCCTGGCCTCGGTCAATTTCATGACGACGATCATTGGTATGCGCGCGCCCGGCATGACGATGTTCCGAATGCCGATCTTCACGTGGAACATCCTGTTCACGGGCATCCTCGTGCTGCTCGCGTTCCCGGTGCTGACCGCGATCCTGCTGGTCCTGGTGGCCGACCGCAGACTGGGGGCGCATGTCTTCGACGCCTCGGAAGGGGGCGCCATGACCTGGCAGCACCTGTTCTGGTTCTTCGGCCATCCCGAGGTCTATATCGTCGCGCTGCCGTTCTTCGGCATCATTACCGAGATCCTCCCGGTATTCAGCCGCAAGCCGTTGTTCGGGTACGTCGGCATGGTCGGCGCGACGATCGCGATCACCGGTCTGTCGGGGACCGTCTGGGCACACCACATGTTCGCCACCGGCCAGGTGCTGCTGCCGTTCTTCTCGTTCATGACGTTCCTGATCGCGATTCCGACCGGGGTCAAGTTCTTCAACTGGGTCGGCACCATGTGGCGGGGCCACCTCACCTTCGAGTCGCCGATGCTGTGGTCGATCGGCTTCCTGGTGACGTTCCTGTTCGGCGGCCTGACCGGCGTTATCCTCGCCTCGCCGCCGCTGGACTACCACGTGCACGACAGCTATTTCGTCGTCGCGCATTTCCACTACGTGCTCTTCGGGACCGTCGTTTTCGCCATGTTCGGCGGCTTCTACTTCTGGTGGCCGAAGATGACGGGGAAGATGCTCGACGACCGGCTCGGCAGAATCCAATTCTGGATGGTGTTCGTCGGCTTCCACACGACGTTCCTCGTGCATCACTGGCTGGGCGCCGCGGGCATGCAGCGACGCATCGTGGACTACCCCAGCCCGTTCACCCCGCTGAACGTCGTGTCGACCGTGGGCTCCGTCCTGCTGGGCCTGTCCATGCCCGTCTTCCTCTACAACGTGTACCGGACGATGCGGCACGCGCCCCGGGTCGCGGTCGATGACCCCTGGGGCTTCGGCAACTCCCTCGAATGGGCGACGTCGTGCCCGCCGCCCCGCCACAACTTCACCGCGATTCCGAAGATCCGGTCCGAACGGCCCGCCTTCGACCTGCATTACCCGCGTATGCCGGCGCCGCAGATCGAGGAGGGTTCGCAGTGATCCGCCGCGCCTCAGTGCTGACGGCGCATCCGCCTCACTTCGCGACCGGCGATGCGCACCGCTCCGCCCGGCGACAGCCGTACGCCTCGCCAGGCGGCGCGCCCGGAGGCGGGGGCGACGATCAGTGCCTGGTTCTTCTCGATGCCGCGGAGCACGTCACGGGCGAGCGCCTCGGGGGTATAGAGGTTGCGTTGTACGCGCAGCGCCAACTGGCGGGCGTGCTTGCCCGTCTCGGTCTCCGGCAGATCCGGGTTGGCGTTGTCCAGCAGGGGCGTGTCCACGAAGCCGGGGCAGATCGCACTCACCCGGACACCGCGGCCGGCCGCCTCGGCGCGTAGCGCCAGGCTCATCCCGACGACCGCGTGCTTGGTCGTGGTGTACGGCAGCATCATCGGCGCGGGCACCAGCCCGGCCAGCGACGCCGTGTTGAGGATGTGCCCGTGGCCCTGCGCCAGCATGATCGGGTATGCCGCGTGCACGCCGTGCACCACGCCGCGCAGGTTGACGTCGATGGTCTTGTTCCAGTGGTCCAGGGTGAGCTCGTCGGTCATGCCGCCGACCGCGATGCCGGCGTTGTTGAAGACCAGGTCGAGCCGGCCGTGCTGCTCCTTGACCGAGCGGTACAGCGCGCCGACCGCCTCGGAGTCGGTCACGTCGAGTTCGGCCGCGTACGCGCTGCCGTGCTCTGACAGGCGCCCGGCGACCTTTTCGGCGCCCTCTTTGTCGAGGTCGGCCACTGTCACGGTGTCACCTCGCAGCACAAGCGCGGTGGCGATGGCGCGGCCGATGCCGGACGCTCCGCCGGTCACGATGGCGATCCGGGAGGTCATGAGTCGGCTCCTTCGAGCTGGAAGTCGGCGTGTCGATCGGGCGCCGTCATCGGGCGGCCCTCACGCGGCGGACCTTCGGTGTGTCCCAGAGCCCGACGGCGCGCCACACCCGCTTGCTGACCGGGTCGATCATGTCGAGCTCGGCGGCCAGGTCGCGGACCTTGGCGACGCAGTTCTTCAGTTCCGCCCCCCAGGCTTCGTGGCCGTACGCCTCGCGGATGACGTCCTTGGGGATGTTGAAGTGCTTCACCATCGGTCCGGGGGGAGCGAGCATGATCCGGGCCATCAGGCCGAGGATCAACGGCGTGGCCACGCCGAGGACCTTGCGGCGCACGATGTTGATCTTGGGCACCCGGTGCTTGAGGTAGTGGCGGGCGAATGAGATGTGCCGCGCCTCCTCGGCGATGTGGATCCGTATGATCGTTTCCTGCAGCGGATGGAGGTCATCGCCGCTCTTGACGGTCTGCCGCTGGAAGTAGTCGATCGGGTCCTCGCCGCCGAGCACGAAGATGAAGAACAGCTCGGTGGAGATCCGCGGGATGTGCGGAGCGATCTGGGAGAGCAGATCCAGTGCCCTCGGCATGCCCTTGATCGGCATCTTCGTCCGGTTGACGAACTCCTGGAACATCATCGCGTGATGGCATTCCTCGGTCGTCTCGTGCAGGACGTACCGGAACTCCGGTGAGCCGTTCGGCAGCTTGTACGCGTAGCTGAGCAGACCGCGCTTGAGTAGGTTCTCGAACTGCAGGCCGACCTTCATCATGGTGGCGACCCGCCACAGGCCGATCTGCGCCTGGACGTGCTCCGGCTGCGACCGGTACCACGCCGTCGCGCCGAGCTGCTCGATCGGAGGCAGGATCCAGCGCGGGTCGGACGGGTCGACGGTGAAGTCGGGGTCCTCCCACGGGATGTCGGCGTAGGCCTCCCAGTGCTTGTCGACGGACGCCTTGGAGAGGCGCTCGATGACCCCGACGTACGCCTTGCGGTCCTCGACCTTCTCGCGGAGTTCCTCGTCCAGAGTCTTGCTCGGAGGGGTGGACATGACGCGCTCCCTACACAGGGTCTGGGATGAGAAGACGGGCGAAGCTCTTCATTTGTGTCAGCACGGCCGCCTGGTGGCCGTGGGCGTCGTCGTCGAGGGAGTTCTGCAGCGTCAGCCCGATGAGCATGGCGAAGAGGCTGCGGATCAGCGTGCTCGCGACCTCCTCGTTGAGTGAGGCGGGGAACAGCCGGTGGAAGGTCTCGAGGATGACCCGCACGACGCGCTCGTTGATGTCGATGCTCAGATCGCGCAGCGTCTCGTCGGTCCGTGCGGCCATCGCCAGCTCCATGAGGGCCAGCGACGGCGCCTCACGGAAGGTGACCCACAGCAGGTCGAGTGCACCCTCGACGTTCCGGCGGGTCTCCGGGAGATCGGCGAACGCGCGCTCGTACGCGAGGCGCTGCCGCTCCAGGAGGTGTTCGAGCGCGGCGGCGACCAGCAGCATCTTGGTGGGGTAGTGGTGCTGCTGCGCCCCGCGGGAGACGCCCGCGCGGCGGGCGACCTCGGTGGTCGAGGTGCCCGACCAGCCCAGCTGGGCGAGGCACTCCATGGTCGCCTCGAGCAGGCGGCCCTGGGTCTCGGCACGCCGCTCCTCCTGCGTACGGGGGGCGCCGTGCCGGCGGTGGCCTGGGCGTCGGCGACTACTTACTGACACGTCTCCGACCGTAGGACGGCGGATACAAGCAATCAAGCCTGCTTGTATGTTGCCCGCGTCACATATTGGACGATCGGTCCAAGTGCCGGCGCGCCGTACGCCGCCTCAAAGCTCGGGACCCGGCCTGGCGCGATACGGCGATCCTCACGGGCCGCCGGCGCGGCGCACGGTTAGGGTTATCCGCATGCAGGTCAGCCAGTCGGACAAGCTCGCCAACGTTCTCTACGACATCCGTGGTCCGGTGCTCAAGCGAGCCATGCAGCTGGAGGCCGAGGGGCACCAGATCCTCAAGCTGCACATCGGCAACCCGGCTCCGTTCGGGTTCGAGGCCCCGGACCACATCCTCCAGGACGTCATCCGCAATCTCCCCGCGGCACACGGCTACAGCGACTCCAAGGGGATCCTGTCCGCCCGCCGGGCGGTGGTGCAGCACTATGAGCAGCGCGGCTTCGCCGGTGTCGGCGTGGAGGACGTCTACCTCGGCAACGGCGTGTCCGAGCTGATCGTGATGGCCATGCAGGCGCTGCTCAACAACGGAGACGAGGTGCTGATCCCGACACCGGACTATCCGCTGTGGACGGCCGCGGTCTCGCTCGGCGGCGGCACGCCCGTGCACTACCTCTGCGACGAGTCCAACGGCTGGATGCCCGACCTGGCCGACATCGAGGCGAAGATCACACCGGCCACGAAGGCCATCGTGATCATCAATCCGAACAACCCGACCGGAGCGGTGTACTCCCGCGAGCTGCTGGGCGGCGTCGCGGAGCTGGCCCGGCGGGAGGGGCTGCTGATCCTCGCCGACGAGATCTACGACCGGATCCTGTACGACGGCGCCGAGCACGTCTCGATAGCGCCGCTGGCCCCGGATGTGCTCTCCCTCACCTTCTCGGGGCTGTCGAAGGCGTACCGGGTCTGTGGTTTCCGTTCCGGCTGGATGGTGGTGTCCGGCCCGAAGGAACACGCGGAGTCCTACATCGAGGGGCTCGACATGCTGGCCAACATGCGCCTGTGCCCGAACGTGCCCGGCCAGCACGCGATCCAGGCGGCGCTGGGCGGCTACCAGAGCATCAACGATCTCGTGCTGCCCGGCGGACGGCTCCGTGAACAGCGTGACCGCGCGTGCCGGCTCCTCAACGAGATCCCCGGGGTGAGCTGCGTCCAGCCGTCCGGGGCGCTGTACGTCTTCCCGCGCCTCGACCCCGACGTCTACCCGATCGAGGACGACCAGAAGTTCGTGCTGGATCTGCTCGAGAGCCAGCAGATCCTCGTCGTGCAGGGCACCGGCTTCAACTGGCCCGCCACCGACCATCTCCGGATCGTGACATTGCAGCACGCCGACGACATCGAAGTGGCGATCGGCCGGCTGGGGGAGTTCCTGACCACCCACCGGTCGTGAGCCGAGCCGGAGCCGGGATCTGACCGGATCCCGTCGTCAGTACCGCACGGTGATCCGGCGTGCCTGACCGTCGACGCGGATCCGGCCTCCCATCGGGATGACCACCTGCGGGTCGGCGTGGCCGAAGTCGACGTCGAAGACCACCAGTGCCTCCGGGTTGTAGGTCGCCATGGCGCGTAGCACGGCGTCCCTTTGCTCCTTGGCGAAAGCGGCCTTCTGGTCCGGCGTGTTCGGGTGCTCGAACGACCACGCCTTGGCCCGCCCGGCGAGGACGGCGGCGAACCGGCGCAGCAACCCGCGTTCGCCCATGTTCCGCAGGATCCGATAGACCTCGGTGGCGGACGGAAGCTCCTCACTCGTCTCGATCAGCAGCACCATCCCCTCGTACGCCGCGGTGGGCCTGATCTCCCGGTCGGCCATCAGCAGCCACGACACGATCTCCAGGTTGCCGCCCCACGTCACCCCCTCCACGACCTGGTCGGCGTTGTGCCACGACCAGCCGGTGCAGCCCTGCATCGGCGGCGTGAAGTCGAACGTCGCAGGATCGGTCCAGTCGCGGTCGACATCGCCGTACGCGGTGCTCTCGCGCAGCTCGTACTCGCCGGAGGTGAACAGCGCCGCCTGGAGTGAGACGGCGGTGAGCGGGTGCATCGCGCCGGGACGGCCGAACTGGCACATGATCGAACCGCCGTGGAAGCCCACGATGCCCAGGTTGCCGAGGTAGGTCAGCAGGTTCGTGTTGTCGCTGTAGCCGAAGAACGGCTTCGGGTTCGCCCGGATGAGTTCCGCGTCGAGGTGCGGCAGCACCGTGATCTGGTCGTCGCCGCCGATGCTGGCGATGATCGCTTTGATGTCCGGGTCGGCGAACGCCGCGTGCAGATCGGCCGCTCGTTCCGTCGCGGACGCGCCCATCCTGCGGGTGGCCGGATACTCCACCGGCACCAGGCCGAAGTCGTCCCGCAGTCGCCGCAGCCCCAGTTCGTACGGTGCCGGGAACATCCCGGGCAATCCCGATGACGGGGAGACGACTGCCACCCTGTCACCGGGCCGGGGCTTCGGCGGGTAGATCGGATCGCTCATCCGCTCAGTGTCGGTTCCGTCGCCGCGCCGATCAAAGCGTTTTCCCGAGTCTGGGAAACCACGCGAACGCCGTATGGTGTGGCGGCTGTTCTCCCTTGGCAAGGACTCGCCTGGCTGACCGCATGGTCGTGCTCACCGGCGCACTCGTGGCTGCGACCCATCTGTGGCTCCCCTCTGTGCCAAGCCTGTCGGCGCCGACGACGAGCGCGACCACGCGCGGCGCCTGGCCGACGCACTCGAGTCCGTACTGTCCGAGGGCGGTCGGCACTGGAACGCCACCCTCGTCATCGACTGGGCGACACTTACCGGTGGCCGGAGCAGCCAGGCCGACGGAGGCGAGCAGAGCGGCGGGCGGCCCATTGCGGACCAGCGGGCCGGTGTGGAGCACAAAGGCAGGGCGGGCGGAGGCAGGCCCCGCGCCGGAGAACGTGGGCCCGGCCCGACCGGCGCGCGGCTCCTCGACGGCACACCGATCTCGCCTGCGCGGGCCCGGCGCATCGCTCAGAACGCGGACATCTCGGCGCTGATCCTCGGTCCGGAGGCTTGCCGCTCTCCATGGGGCGCAAGGTCCGGTTCGCCACAGCGGCCCAGCGCCGAGCGCTCGAAGTCCGGTACGAGACGTGTGCCACGGACGGCTGTGACATCCCGCCACGGTCTGCGAGATCGACCACGTGCGGCCATACGCCGCGGGCGGTCTCACCGACATCGACGCCCTCGCCCCCAGTTGCTCGTTCCACAACCGCTACCGTGCGGATCGTCCGGGCAGGGTCACAGTCGGGCGCCGACCGGATGGCCGCTGGCGGTTCACCATCGCCACGCACCGCCGGCGCTGCTGACGCCGCAGACGAGGTGCGGCTCCAGCGGCCGCAGACTTTTCGCGACCGTTGATCCGGCGGCGTCCGGCCCGGCAGGGTGGTGAGGTGATCGCGCGGCAGGGACCTGCCTGGCGGCGGTAATCGGCTGGGGGCGGCGGCAAAGGGTCACCGTGCCCGGTAGCGTTTCCTGTCGTGCCCGATGACCTCCTCGAT
>JAOPYL010000246.1 GCA_025964625.1 Actinoallomurus sp.
CCGCGAGCCCGGCCAGGGCGGCGGCGGACTCGGCGTACCTGCGCCGGTTGGCGTGCCGGGCGAACCCGAGCAGGAACCGGACGAGGTCGGCGCTGGGCCGTGGGCGGATGTGCAGGGCGCGGTCCGGTTGGTGCAGGGAGCGCAGCGCCGGCCCCATCACGCCGGGTGCGGCGAGTGGTTCGGCCAGGTCGGGGCAGACCTCGCCGGCGTTGCCGCGCGAGGCACCGCTGCCCACCCGGTCGCGCTCGAGGACCGTCACCCGCACGCCGGCCTCGCTCAGGTAGTGGGCGCAGCACAGCCCGACCAGGCCGCCGCCGATCACCGTCACGGTGCCGGGCATCAGGCCACCTCCCCGACCGCGGGCCGTCGCTCGCCCGGGGGCGACATGACGGGCTCGGCACCGGAGCTGGCATCGTCCAGGCTCATGCCGCTGGTCTCCGGGGCGAGGAAGAAAGAGGCGGCCCAGCCGGCCGCGCAGACCAGGGCCCCGGTGAGCATCGCCAGCCGGGTGCTGTAACCCAGCAGCATCGGTGCCCCGTAGGTGCCGACGGCCGCGCCGACCCGGCTGACCCCGGTGGCGAAGCCGTTGGCGGTCGCCCGCACGCCGGTCGGGAACAGCTCCGAGGGATAGATGGCCTGCAGGCACTGACTGGCGAAGGAAGCGATACCGAAGACCGCGAAGAGCAGGATGACCACGCCGGCTGGCGGCCTGGCCAGGATCGCCAGGCCGAGCAGCGGCAGCGCGGCGATCCCAAAGCTCCACAGCAGCAGCGAACGGCGTCCGCGATTGACCACCAGGGCGCCGGAAAGTGAGCCGAGCACGTAGAAGACCTGGATGATCACCGCGCCGAGGTAGGAGGCGTTGCCCTTGGCCAGCCCGAACGAGTGCAGGATGGTCGGCTCGTACGTGCTGATCGCGTAGATGGGCAGCAGCTGGCACGCCCAGAACACGCAGATGAAGATCGTCCGCTTGAGGTAAGGGCCACGGAAGATGTCGCCGTAACGGCTCGCGGAGGTATCACCGGTCGCGATGTCTGTGACGTCGGCGTCCGGTCCGAGCATCTGCTTGAGCACGGCGCGCGCCTCATCGACGCGTCCTTTGCTCAGCAGCCAGCGCGGCGACTCGGGCGTGCCGATACGCAGCAGCAGGATCATCACGGCCGGGACGGCGCTGCTGGCGAGCATCCAGCGCCAGGCGTCCGAGCCGATGGACAGCATGGCCCACCCGGCGACGTAGGCGACGGCGGCGCCCACCGACCACATCGTGACCATCACGACCAGCAGCGGACCGCGGGATTTCTGCGGGGCGAACTCCGAAGCGATCGTGCCGGCGATGGCGAAGTCGGCGCCAATCGCCACGCCCAGGCCGAAGCGCAGCACGACGAGCTGCCACGGCGCGTCGGCGAACAGTTGCAGGGCGGACAGCACGATGAACGCGGCGATGTCGGCGAGGTAGACCTTCTGCCGCCCGATGCGGTCGGTGATCTGACCGAAGATAAGCCCGCCGACGAACATGCCGATCAGCGACGCCGAGCCGATCAGCCCCGCGCCGAACGAACTCAGATGGTACGCCGTGGTGATCAGCGGCAGCGCGACGCCGATGATGCTGAGGATGTAACCGTCGCAGAACTCGCCGCCTCCGGCGTACATAGTGATCAGCCAGTGGGTCCGAGTCGGACGCGAATGCTCCAGAGAGGGGGTCATGGCGGCTCCAAAGTACGCGGTGTTCATGTGACCTTAGACACGCCATCGAACGAGTTCACCGTACGATCAGTACGACGTCTGGACCATTTCAGCCGATACTTTTGGACGTTACGTATAGGAGGCGCCGATGGTCGAGCATGCCGTGCTCACCGCCGAACTGGCGCGGGAGATCGCCGGTGAGACCAGCCGGATCGTCGGCCACAACGTGCTGATCACCGGCCGCGACGGGGTGGTGATGGGCAGCGGTGACACCAGGCGGATCGGCACACTGCACGAGGCGTCCCTCGAGGTGATGCGCACCCTCGAACCCGCCTGGCACAGCGCCGAGCAGGCTCGGCGGCTGGGCGGCGTGCGGCCGGGCATGACCCTGCCGATCATGCTGGACGGCGCCGCCGTCGGTACCGTTGGCATCACCGGGTCCCCCCGCCAGGTCCGCCAGTTCGGGTTGGTCGTGCAGCGCCAGACCGAGATCCTCCTGCGCGAGGCGGTGCTGCTGCGCTCGAAGCTGGCCCGGGAGCGCGCGCTGACCGACCTGGTCCGCGATATCGCCCTGTACGACGCCGACGACACGGACGCCGATGCGATCGCCGGGCGGGCCGCCGAGCTGGGCCTCGATGCGACCATTCCCCGCGTCGTCGCGCTCGCCGACGTGCCCGCAGCCGAACCGGTCCGCGCGGTCCGCGAGTTCTTCGGCCGCCCGCAAGACGTCGTGGCCGAGATGGCCGCAGGCCGGGTCTGCGTGCTCGCCGGGCCGCCCGGCCCCCTGGACCGGTGCCAGCGGCTCGCCGTCGCGCTGAACGCGCGGATCGGCGTGAGCGACCCGGCCACCGGCGTCCTCGGGCTGCGTAACGCCTACCGCGACGCCGCGGACGCGTTGCGGATCGGCCCGTTCGTCGAGGCCGACACCCTGGTGCACACGGCCGGCGCGCTCCGCCTGCATCAGCTCCTGGCCGCCACCGGCCGGCAGACACGCGACCGGTTCACCGAACTCACACTCGGCCCACTACGGACGGAACCGGATTGGCCGATCCTGCGGGAGACGCTGATCGCCTGGGCGGAAAGCGGATTCCACCTCGTACGGGCCGCCGCACGCCTGCACATCCACCGCAACACCCTCATCTACCGGCTCGACAAGACCGTGACGAAGACCGGCCGCACCGCTCGCATCCCCGCCGAAGGGCTGCGGCTCTACCTCGCCTGCCTCACCGACCAGCTCGAGCGGGAACCGCCACGCGCCGGGCCGCAGACCTGGAAATCGAGTGGCTGATGCGCGCCCCGATCCTCGGCACGGAGACGAACGCGTCACACATTGGTTACCTGACGGTGCACGCGATGTAACCTGTGTGTCCGGTATCACCCAGTTTCCCCCGATTTGGCGGTGAGTCGACGTGCGTGCCCTCGTCCGGTTCCACGACATCCACGGCTACCAGCGTGCCTTTCTCATGGCGGGGAACGGCCCACCGCTGCTGCTTATCCACGGCATCGGCGACAGCTCGGACACCTGGCTCGAGGTGCTCCCGCAGTTGGCCCGCCGGTACACCGTCATCGCGCCCGACCTGCTCGGCCACGGAAGGTCGGCCAAGCCGAGAGCGGACTACTCCATCGCCGCGTACGCCTGCGGCATGCGCGACCTGTTGAGCGTCCTCGACGTGGACCGCGTGTCCGTGGTCGGCCACTCGCTCGGCGGGGGGATCGCCATGCAGTTCGCCTACCAGTTTCCCGAGCGGTGCGAACGGCTCGTGCTCGTCGGCAGTGGCGGCATCGGACAGGAGGTGCATCCGCTGCTGCGCGTCGCGGCGGCGCCAGGGGCGGAACTGGGACTCCCCGTGGCGACGTCGGCGCCGGCGCGTACGGCGCTCCGGCTCGCCGCCCCGGTACTGCGAGCCACCGGCGGCATGCGGCTCGGCCCCGACTTCCACTACGTGCTCGAGCGGTACTGCGCGCTGCGCAGCCGTACCGCTCGCCAGGCGTTCCTGCGCACGTTGCGCGCCGGGGTCGACGTCCGAGGCCAGGTCATCACGATGCTGGACCGCTGTTATCTCGCGGCGGGGATGCCGACGCTGATCATCTGGGGCAGGCGTGACCGGGTGATCCCGGTACGGCACGCGTACGTCGGGCACGCGGCGATGCCCGGCAGCGAGCTGGAGATCTTCGAGCGGGCCGGGCACTTTCCGCACCATGATGCCCCGGATCGCTTTGCCGCGGTGGTCGAGAATTTCCTGGATGCCGCCGTCCCCACTGAGTACGACCAGGCCAAGTGGCGGCGGATGCTGGGCGGCGGCCCGGCGGACGAAGACGCCGCTCAGCCGACGCTGGAGCCGCAGGTCTCAAGCGGCGTCTGAAAACGCAGGAAACGTCGGGCGTTCGATCCGCAGGTCGTGGGCTGAGCACTCGGATCGGCCGGCGGGCTTCAATGAGCAGATCATCTTGTTCTCTTGCGCGCGTGATTACTGAATGCCGGGTACCCGTCGCGGTATGACGCATCGGCTGGACGGCGAGCGGAGCGCGTATCCGCCGGCGGCTGTCTCCCAAGGAGACGGGCACCCGCGGGAGCCGGGATCGAGACCGCACCGCCAGACCTCGGTCCGGCCCGGCCATGAGGCCGGCCCCGATGAGCATGCGCACCGTCGCCGGTAGGCCTGACCACGTGGTAGTGGTCGGGGCGGGGTTGTCCGGGCTGGCCGCCGCGCTGCACCTGGCCGGGCGGGGCCGTGCGGTGACCGTCCTGGAACGGTACCCGGTTCCCGGGGGACGGGCGGGGCGCCATGACGCGCACGGGTATCGGATGGACACCGGGCCGACGGTGCTCACGATGCCTGACATCGTGCAGGACACGCTGGCGGCGGTCGGCGAGTCCGTTTCCGCCCGGCTGCCGCTCGTGCGGCTGGATCCGGTGTATCGGGCGCATTTCGCCGACGGCACCGCCCTGGACGTGCGCACCGATCCTGAGGCCATGACCGAGGCGGTCCGCGCCTTCGCCGGGCCGGCCGAGGCGGCCGGGTACCGGCGGCTGCGGGACTGGCTGACCCGGCTGTATCGGGTGGAGTACGCGGGGTTCATCGCTGCCAACGTCGACTCCCCGCTCGGCCTGCTGACCCCGCAGCTGGCGCGACTCGCCGCGCTCGGCGGATTCGGTCGGTGGGACCGCGCCGTTGGCCGGTTCGTCCGCGATGAGCGGTTGCGGCGGATCTTCACGTTCCAGGCCCTGTATGCGGGCCTGTCGCCGCGGCGGGCGTTGGCGTTGTACGCGGTGATCGCTTACATGGACACCGTCGGCGGCGTCTACTTTCCGCGCGGCGGAATGCGGGCGCTGCCCGATGCCCTGGCGGACGTCGCAGCGCGCGCCGGTGTCATCTTCCGCTACGGCACCACCGTGTCGGTGCTGGAACGCCGTGGCCGGCGCGTCACCGCCGTCCACACCGCCGGAGGCGAGCGGATCGGGTGCGACGCGGTCGTGCTGAGTTGCGAACTGGCGGAATCGTATCGGCTGCTGGACCGCACCCCGCGCCGTCCGTGGCCGCTCCGGCCCGCGCCCTCGGCGGTGGTGCTGCACCTGGGCGTACGCGGCGACTGGCCGCACACGGCGCACCACAACCTCGTGTTCGGCCACGCCTGGGAGACCACCTTCACCGACCTCGTCCGCGACGGCCGCCTGATGAGGGACCCGTCGCTGCTGCTGACCCGCCCCACCGCCACCGACCCGGAGCTGGCCCCGCCCGGGCGGCAGCTGCTGTCTCTGCTCGCTCCTGCCCCGAACCTGACACGAAGCCGCATCGACTGGGATCGGGTCGGTCCCGCCTATGCCCGCGAGCTCGTCGACGTGGTGGCCGACCGGCTGCCGGTATTGCCCGGAACGGTCGAGACGCTGCACGTCATGACGCCGGCCGACTGGCGGCGGCAGGGCCTGATCGCCGGGACTCCGTTCAGCCTGGCGCACACCTTTCCCCAGACCGGGCCGTTCCGCCCCGCCAACCTGCCCGGTGCGGTGGACAATGTGGTGCTGGCCGGTTGCGGCACCGTGCCCGGTGTCGGCATCCCCACCGCACTACTGTCGGGGCGGCTGGCCGCTGATCGCATCACCGGTGTCCCGGCGGGCGGCGCGCCCCGCATCGTGGACGGCGCGGTGAGGCGACGATGAGCCGCCGAGAACTGGATGCCGCGGGAATCACCGACCCGCGGCTGCGCGCCGCCTACGCCCGCTGCGGGGCGCTCAACGCCCGGCATGGCCGCACCTACTTCCTGGCCACCCGGCTGCTGGACCCATGCCGGCGGCCCGCGGTCCACGCCCTCTACGGCTTCGCCCGCCATGTCGACGACCTCGTCGACGAACCCGTACCCCATCACGGCCCCGGCCAGGTCGCCGCACACCTCGACGACATCGCCACCGCACTCCACGCCGGGCTCCGGGCAGGCCACAGTGACCATCCGGTACTCGCCGCGGTCGTGGACACCGCCACCCGGTTCGGCATCAGCGACAGTTTGTTCGGCGCTTTTCTGCGCTCGATGCGGATGGATCTCACCGTCACCGACTACCCGACCCGCGCCGCGCTGCAGGAGTACGTGCACGGCTCGGCCGAGGTGATCGGCCTGCAGCTGCTTCCCGTGCTGGGCACGGTGTGCGATCCGGCCGAGGCCGCCCCGCGTGCCGCCGCTCTCGGGCAGGCGTTCCAGCTGACGAACTTCCTGCGCGACGTGGCCGAGGACCTTGACCGGGGCCGGGTGTACCTGCCCGCCGACGAACTCGCCGCGCACGGCGTCGACCGCGACCTGCTCGGGTGGTGCCGGCACACCGGCCGACTCGAGGCGCGGGTGCGGCACGCCCTGGCCGACCAGATCGCCTGCACCCGCGCCGTGTACCGGCGGGCCTGTCCCGGCATCACCCTGCTGCACCCGATCTCCCGGCCCTGTGTGGCCACCGCCTTCGCCCTCTACGGCCGCATCCTGGACCGGATCGAAGCCTGCGGTTACAACGTGTTCGCGGGCCGGGTCACGGTCGACACCCGCCAGCGGCTGGCCCTCGCCGGAGCGGCACTCACCCGCTCCCTGTGGACCCGCGCCACGACCCGGCGCCCCGCCCCGGGGGCACGCCCGATCGGACAGCTCCCATGACCGGCCAGGAGAAGGTCATGCTGCCCCCGACAGCACCTACCCTCGCCGCCGCCGGATCGACCGGGAAGGATTGACATGGACCATCTGCAGTACCTGCTGCTGCTGGCCGGATGCCTGGCGATCACACTGCCCTTGGAGCTGTCCGGCACCCGCGTCTACCGGCGACCGGGCCGGCTGGGCCGCGCCGTGCTGCCCACGGCCGCCGTGTTCGTGGCCTGGGACATCCTGGCCATCGCCGGCGGCGCGTGGCATTACGACCCCCGCTATCTCACAGGACTCACTCTGCCGCCGTCATTGCCGCTGGAAGAAGCGTTGTTCTTCCTCGTCATCCCCGTCTGTGCGGTGCTGACGTTCGAGACCGTGCAGCGGCTGTCACCGGGCGGTCACCGGGCTCGGCGCGGGCAGCGGGACGCGCGGTGACCGGGCTGGGGTACACGCTGCCGGCCCTCGCCTCGGTGCCGGCCGTGGTGGCGTTCGAACTGCGGTGGCTGCGTACGGGACTGTTCCGTCGCCGCACCTACTGGATCACGATGCTCATCGTGCTCGGCTTCCAGATCGCGGTCGACGGCTGGCTCACCAAGCTGTCGGCCCCCATCGTCGTCTATGACCCACACCACATCAGCGGCCTGCGATTCCCGTTCGACATCCCCGTCGAAGACTTCCTGTTCGGCTTCGCGCTGATCACCGCGACGCTGCTCGGCTGGCACTGCCCGCTCCGGAGACGGGACACCACGCCATGACCGGCGATCCACTGACCCGCCGCAACGTGCCCGCCGCGTTCGATCGCGGCGCCGCCGCCTACGACCGGCTCGTCGGCGTCAACCCCGGCTACCACGCCCACCTGCGGTGCTCCGCCCGCGCACTGTCCCTGCCCGCGCGCGGTGCGGGGTTGCGCCTGCTCGACGCCGGTTGCGGCACCGGGGCCTCCACCGCGGCGCTGGTGGCGGCCGCGCCCCGCGCGGAGATCGTCGGCGTGGACGCCTCGCCCGGCATGCTCGCCCAAGCTCGCGCCAAACCCTGGCCCGCGACCGTCCAGTTCGTCGACGGCCGCATCGAAGACCTCGCCGGCGCCGGGATCGACGGGCCGTTCGACGGGATCTTCGCCGCCTACCTGATCCGCAACCTGCCGGACCCCGACACCGCGCTGGTATCGCTGCGCGCCCTGCTGCGCCCCGGTGGCGTCCTGGTGGTGCACGACTACGCGGTGCGAGACAGCGTGGTCGCTCGCCTGGTGTGGCATACGGTCTGCTGGGCCGTCATCATTCCGGCCGGGTGGCTGACCACCGGCGACGCGGGCCTGTACCGGTATCTCTGGCGCAGCGTCCTGGACTTCGACGGGGCACGCGGGTTCGCCGACCGGCTGCGCCGCGCCGGCTTCACCGGCATCCACACCAGCACCGCGACCGGCTGGCAGCGCCGCATCGTGCACACCTTCCGCGCCCACCGATCACCGGAGCAGCAATGAGCTGCGACCGCAAGCGGGTGCACCACCCCCCGCCGTCCGGGCGGCCCCACGCCGGCGTCCTGTCCCGCCGTCCGCGCGCGATCGTCGTCGGGGGCGGCATCGCCGGGCTCACGGCCGCGACCGCTCTGGCCGAACGCGGCATCACCGTTGAGCTGTACGAACGCGAGCACTATCTCGGCGGCCGCGCCGGCGGCTGGGCGGCGACCCTGCCCGACGGCACACGCGTGGGAATGAGCCGTGGGTTCCATGCCTTCTTCCGCCAGTACTACAACCTGCGCGCGCTGCTGCGACGCACAGACCCGCGCCTCGATCGGCTGACCCTGGTCCCGGACTATCCACTGGTCGACGCGGAAGGCAACGCCGACACCTTCCGCGGCCTGCCTCGCACCCCACCGTGGAACGCCCTCGCCTTCGCCGCCCGCAGCCCCACCTTCACCACCCGGGACCTGTTGCGCCTGAACGCCCGCGCGGCGCTGCCGCTGGTGAACGTGACCGTGCCCGGCACCTACCAGTGCCTGGACCACATGAATGCCGAGGAGTTCCTGGCCCGGCTGCGCTTCCCGGTCGCCGCACGGCATCTGGCGTTCGACGTGTTCTCCCGCAGCTTCTTCGCGCCACCCCACCAGTTGTCCGCGGCCGAGCTGGCGGTGATGTTCCACCTGTACTTCCTGGGCTCCTCCGAAGGTCTGCTCTTCGACGTGCCCCGCGATCCCCTCTCGGCCCTGTGGGCGCCGGTGGGCGACTACCTGGCCGGCTTGGGCGCCCGGCTGCATACCGGCACCCGGGTTACCGAGATTCGCCCCGAACCACACGGTTTCACCGTTCACGCCGGAGACCACGACATCCACGCCGACGCGGTGGTCCTCGCCCTCGACATTCCCGGTCTGCGTGACCTCATCGCGGCCTCACCCCGGCTCGGCACCCCAGGGTGGCGACGGCAGATCGCCACACTGGCCACCGCGCCGCCGTTCCTGGTGCGCCGGCTGTGGTTGGATCGGCCCGTCGCCGCGGACCGGCCCGCGTTCCTGGCCACGGGTGGGCTGGCGCCGCTGGACAACATCAGCGTGCTCGACCGCTACGACCACGAGGCCGCCGCGTGGGCCGGCGCCACCGGCGGGGCGGTGGTCGAACTGCACGCGTACGCCGTCACCACCTCCCGCGACGAGACCTCGGCCCACCTGCTACAACGCCTCTATGAGGTGTATCCCGAGACCACTGGCGCCCGCCTGGTCGGTGACCTTGCCGAATGGCGGTATGACTGTCCGCTGTTCGCGCCCGGGACGTTCCACGGCCGGCCGGCCGTGGCCGGCCCGACGCCGGGGCTGGTGCTGGCCGGAGACGGCATCCGCATCGATCTGCCGGTCGCGCTGATGGAACGCGCCGCCACGACCGGCTGGCACGCCGCCAACCAGCTGCTGTCCCGCTGGGGCCTGGCCGGGCACCCGCTCACCACCGTGCCGCTGCGTGGCCGCCTCGCCTTGCTGCGCCATCTGGCCGGCCGTCGGCGGTCTGGTCAGACCGCGTCCGTACGCAGGGCGTAGCGGCGTTCGGCGTAGGCCAGGTCGTCGCGCCACAACCGGGCCGCCGCACGCCGCATCATCGGGCGTAGCAGCGGCGCCGCCAGCCGCGCCACCGCGAACCCGGGACGCGCGGACGTGGCGACCGTCGCCTCGACCACCGCCGTGCGGGGCCGGCCGTCCCGCCCGGGCCCCAGCGGGGTGGCGTGGGTTTCCACCACGCTGCCCGTGCCCTCCCCCTCGAGGATGCGCATCACCGCCGTGCGCGACTCCGGGCAGGAGAACTCGGCGAGCACCGGCACCCCCAGCCACGGTCCGACCCGGAACGTCACCTCGACCACGAACCGGTCATCGGTCTCCCCGGCATCCAGGCCGGGTGCTTCCACTATTCGCAGCCGCGTGAACGAATACGGGTGAAACCAGGCGCCGTGCCACGGGTCCAGCCGGTTGGCGACCACATCACCCGGCTCGCAGACCCCCACCAGACGGGTCACCGCGCAGATGCTGCCCGCCGGGAGCGGCCGGGCCGCGAGCACCGGCCTGGGCGAGGACGGCCCCTCGCCGGCCTGATCGAGCCGCACCCAGACCAGCACCCCGTCGTCGTGGCGGGGGAGCGGACGCCACCCGGTCGTGCCCTCCGCGGGCAGGCGCAGCCCGTGCCACCGGCATACGAGACCCCCGCCCACCACGCGGCCGTGTGCCAGCGGCGCGCCCAGATGCGGACACGCGCCCGGTCCGACCACCAGCGCACCGGCCCGATCCCGCCACGCGACCAGTTCCCGCCCCGCCACCCGGAAACCGAACGGCCGGTCCGCCCGTACGTCGCTGCTGGCGGCTACCGCGAACCAGTTCCCCGACGATCGTGCCTGCGCCCGCTTCACCGCCGCCGCGATCACCGCGGGATCGGCCTGCCCCACCGTGGCGGCCTGTGCCGACCACCGGGCGCGCGGCACCGGCTGCAGCGGCCACCGAGTCCGCCGCTGTGGCTGATCTTCGCGATCTGCCACCCACTACTCCCTTCCCGCCGCCCGTCACGCCGGCCCGCGGCCCCGGATGTGCGAAACGACGCGCACGGCCGCACCCGTGCGCAGCAAAGGAATTGCATCGATGGCGGCCAGAACTGCTCCAGTCCGGTGGACCTTCCGGCCGATCAACTGTTCGCCTTCTTGCCGGAACCGGGCAACCTGCCGCGTTACTTCCCGGCGATGGCCGACACCAACCCACCGGGGCGGAGCTGGTTGGAATCGACCATCCAGGTGGGGTGCGGCGGGTGCGATAATCCCCGCCATGCGCCGGTTGACAACGTTCATGCTGCTCTCGCTGGCAATAGCCGGTTGCGGTTCCCGGCAGGGTGCGGCGAGCCCTGGCGAGACGCCCATCCCGCCACGTGTATCCGCTCCGGCAACCCTGCTACCGGACGGCACCGTTCCGTGGGTGGATGAGAAGGCCGGCGAACGGGAGATCCAAGTGCCCAACCCGGTGCAGCCGGGTCGCCGGGATGCCCCTGCATGCAAGGCGGGGCAGCTCACCGTGAGCATGAAGGACTGGCAGCAGCTGCCGACCACCGATTCCGAGACCGGCAAGGGCATCCCCGGCGCGGGGATGATCGGCACGGTCCAGGCCCGCAACAGCTCTGGCAGCGACTGCACGCTCCAGGGCGAGGTGCCCGCACGGCTCCTGGTCGAGGGCCAGGTCCAGCCTCTGGGCTACAGCCACACCGTCAACGACGCCGCCAGGCAACGCGTCACCCCGGTCGGGACCGGTGCCTCGGCCGAGCTGCGCCTGGATTGGTCCGCGCCCTACTGCGGGTCACGGACCGGCACGCAGCAGGTCGAGCTCACCTTGCCGCACAACGGAGGCACGCTGCGGGTGCCGGTTCGGCGACCACGGTGGCCGAACTGCACCCGCAGTGAACTCCACCCCGAGCTGGCGTCCTACCTCAGCTCCGGAGCATTCGACGTCCCCGGGTTCACCCCGCCGATGAACTCGCCGCTCAACAAGCTCAAAGTCAAACTCGAGCCGGGCCGCCCCGCACGGGCCGGGCAGCGGTACATCTACCGCATAGATGTCATCAACCCCACCGGAACGGCAGTCCCGCTGAACCCATGCCCAGGCTACTCGCAGGAACGGTTCTCCATGGGAGACGCCGACCACCAAGCCGTCAACGACTTCACGCTCTACCGGCTCAACTGTCGGCCGGTCCACCAGGTCCCCGCCCACGGTCAGATCCGCTTTGAAATGGTCACCCAAATCCCTTCCGGCATCACGGGACGCAGCTTCGCCGTCACCTGGAAGATGCACGCCCGCAACGTCAACGCCGGCCTATGGGCGGAGACCCACTTCACGGTCCTGTAAATCGAACGTGTGCGGCGTAGCCGCGCCCACGCCTCACGGCTCGAATATCGGGGCCCCAGACGACCCGAGGAGGTAGGGACCAATGCCTCTACCGGCCCGCCGGCTGCTGGGCAAATGTGGGAGCCGAGCTGGGCGGGTTTCGCGATTGGGCGTACTGCTGCGAGGAGGAGACGATGAACGCTCAGATCGTGTCCGGTACATCGAACCGCATCCTCGCCCGTGCCATCGCGACGACGCAGGGCTTCCCGTTGGTTCCCACGCAGGTGGAGCGCTTTCCTGATGGCGAGATCCGGCCGCTCGTAGGTGATGTACGCGGCGAGGACGTCTATGTCGTGCAGCCTACGGGACGCGCAGTCCACGATCATCTGATCGAGTTGCTGCTGTTGCTCGACGCGTGCCGGCGGAGCGGCGCCGAAAGGATCACCGCGGTCGTGCCCTATTTCGGCTATGCCCGGCAGGACCGTCGTAGCCGCGCGGGTGAGCCGGTCGGCGCCCGGGTGATGACGGACGCGCTGGTGGCGGCAGGCGCGGAGCGGCTGATCGTCGTGGACCCTCACAGTTCGGCGCTGGAAGCCATGTGCGCTGTCCCGGTGGAGATGCTGACGGCGGTTCCCACGCTGGCCGACGCGCTCATGTCGATGGCGATACCCGATGATGCCGTCCTCGTGGCGCCCGATCTCGGCGCGGTCAAGCTGGTCGAGCACTATGCGTCGTTGCTGCAACGATCCGTCGCGGTGATCCGCAAGACCCGCACGGGGGGTACGACGGTTCATGCCGAGGATCCGATCGGCGATGTCGACGGCCGGCCCAGCGTCATCGTCGACGACATGATCAGCTGTGGTGGCACCATTGAGGAGGCCGTGCGCGTACTCCTCGCGCGCGGGGCCGTCCCTGACTTCGTCGTGGTCGCGACCCACGGGCTGCTGGTGGGGACCACCGCGGACCGGCTGGCACGTCTTCCGATCCGCCGCCTGCTCGTCACGGATACCGTCAGCCAAGAACCGATGCCGGCGCTACCGCTCCAGGTTCGGTCCGTCGCCGCGCTCCTCGCCGAGGCCATCGGCTGGCTGCACCGGGATGAGCCGCTCGATGACCTGCTGATGCGTACCTGAGACACCGCGTGCGCCGGCGGCTGTGATCCGATCGTCCGAGCGTCCACCAGCGGTTATCCGGGCACCAGCCGGGCATCAGCTCTGTTGAAGGCCAATCGGAAACAGGGGGTACCGATATGTCGCAACCGCCTCCAAGCCCGGTGAAGGACAAGAACTATGACCTGATCACCGTGCTGCAACGTTGTCTGAAAGCGACCTGGCGTCTGGAGACCTACAAGGAGGACGCCCGCCGCGAGGGTGATGCGGAACTCGCCGACTGGTTCGAAAAACTCCAGGGCAAGGCCCATGAGGCAGGGGAGGAGGGCAAGAGGATGCTCGCCGATCGCCTTGAGCGGGAGGGCGGCTGACGCGGTGACCGGTCTGCCTTGCCGGACCGTGACACCCTCGGCGTAGGCCCGGCATGGCCCAGGATCGGATGTCCGCGTACCCAGGAAAGGCGCACCGGGACGGCACGCCGGAGCCCGTACCCGGGAAGACCCATGCCGGCGCCTGCACTCCGAGTCTGCGGATGGGTTTCCCGATCAGCCGGCCCCCTGACCGACGCGATGGGCTACGGGCCGCAGGTGGAGGAGGAACCAGTCCCTGGCCAGGCGCGCCACCCGCTCCAGCGTGCCGGGCTCTTCGAACAGGTGGGACGCCCCCGGCACGATCTCCAGGCGGGCCTCACCGGCCAGCTGCTCCATCGCCTCTCTGTTGAGGTCGATGACGACCGGGTCGTCGCCGCCGACGATCAGCAAGGTGGGTTGGCGTACTCTTCTGAGGTACTCTCCGGCCAGGTCAGGCCGTCCCCCGCGGGAGACGACCGCCTGGACGGAGTCGGGCCGTTCCGCGGCGGCGACGAGCGCGGCGGCGGCGCCCGTACTCGCGCCGAAGAGCCCGACACCGAGACCCGCGGTGCGTTCGTCCGCCACCACCCAGTCGGTCAACGCCGCGAGGCGCGCGGCGAGCAGGCCGATGTCGAATCTGAGCTCACCGGTCCAGGCGTCGCGCTGCTCCTCCGCCGGGGTGAGCAGGTCCGCCAGTACGGTGGCCAGGCCCGCGGTCTGCAACTCCACGGCTACGTAGCGGTTGCGTGGGCTGTGGCGGCTGCTGCCGCTGCCGTGCGCGAACAGCACCACGCCACGCACCTGGTCGGGCACCACGAGGTCCGCGTCCAGGACGACGCCCGCCGCGGGGATCCGCAGGCTTTCCTCCGCGATGTTCATGTCTCCACCTCCAGACTGAGGATGGGCTAGACGGCGAAGGGGTAGGTCTCGGGGGCGTGGACGTAGTGGCTTTGTCGTTCGGGTTCGGGCGGGTAGATCATGCCCCCACTAGGCGGAACCCCCATCACAAGACCACTACAGCCATCCCACCAACAGACCCGCGACCTTGCTACACCTTCGACCCTACGCCTTACCCCACGACACCCACTCGCGGCAGGCAAGCACATGACTAGAGGGTGTGATGCGCCCCGCGCTTTCCGGACAGCTGCTTAACGGTTAGTTCAGGCTGCGAGCTGCCGGTTCATGTACTCATCGTGGACCTGTTGCGGGGTCCGATAGTCAAGCCTTGAGTGGCGACGTATCGACTTGTATCGGAATTCGATGTAACGAGCAACGTCACGACGCGCATGCTCACGGGTCGGGTATTGGGTACGATGAACCCGTTCATTCTTGAGTGCCGCGAAGAACGATTCGACCATTGCGTTGTCGTAGCAGATTCCGGTCCGGCTGACCGACTGCCGGAGCGTCATCCTCTTCAGCGTCTTGGCGAACTGAGTCGAAGCGTAGTTGCTTCCCCGATCTGAATGGAAGATCGCGTAATCGGCGAGCCGGTGGTTGCGGGCGGCCATTTCGATCGCGGCTTCGATGAGCGAGGTTTTGTAGTTATCGGCCATTGCCCAGCCGATGACAGCCTTGGTGTGGCAGTCGATGACCGTGGCCAAATAGATCCATCCTTCCCAGGTCGAGATGTAGGTGATTTCGCCGACCATCTTCTGCCCCGGTGCGTCGGCGGTGAAGTCCCGGTTCACCAGATCGAGGATCAGGCCGGCGTGGCCGTCTTGCTCGGTCAGGCAGTGCCGCCAGGGCCGCAGCTGGCAGGGCTCCAAGCCCAGCTCGCGCATCAGGGCACGCACCAGCTCAGGCCCGCACGGCACGCAACCAGTACGCCAGCGCGTTGAGGACCTCCCGCCGCTGGTGCACCGCCGGCCGCCCACCCGGCCTCATCTGCGGGACCAACGGCTCCCGCAACGCCCACTCGGCATCAGACAGATCCGTGGGATACCTACGTCGACCGGCCATGACACACCCCCGCGCCCGACAACACCCCTACGCGGAGAATGCCCAGTTCAGGACTTTCAGACACCCTCTAACACAGCAGCGGCCGACCGTCGAGGTCGTCGCGACGAACCCGGCCACTCGCCTGCGTCATCACCGCGGCCGCCGTGATCACCGCCTGCGTGGTCGCGTACTCCAGGTCGAGCGCGCGCCGCCGAGTCAACGTTCAGGCGCCGTTAGAGGTCACGCTGGTGGCGCGGGGACCCGCCGGCCGGCGTAGGCTGCCAGCCGGTCTGCGGCCGTCGCGCCATCCGGGACCGACACTTCCTCCGCGAACGGGCTTTGCCCGCCACGTGGGATCGGCCGGGACCGCATCGACTTGTCGGCGAAAGCAACCAGCTCGGCGTCCAGGTCGCGGGGCTGCCCCGTCGCGGCGGCAAGGTCCCAGCTGTGGATCGTCAGCTCGCTCACCCGCATGGTGACCAGAAGAGCTCCAGGGCCCTCGCCGAACGGTGTCGGAAAGGTCTGCTCAAGCACCCCCTCGCGGTCAAAGGCCTCACACAACCGATCGAAGGAGTCGCCGAAGTCGGCCAGATAGTCCTGGCCGAGCACGTCCTCGCCGCTGGCCGGCGCGGGTTCGCCGGTGACTATCCCGGCGAACCGGAGATTGCTGTTCACCAGGTGGTTGATCACGGCACGTACGTCCCAATCCGCGCACGGCGTTGCGTCACGGAGTTGGTCCGGTGAGATCTGGGAGATGACACCGGCAGCCATGGCCCCGGTCGTGCTGTGCAGCGCTCGAATGTCCTGCATGACGTTTCCTCTCCTGCTCATTGTGAACTCCGTTGTAGCAGCGACCGCCGACATTCACCCTCCTCAGGCCGGGTCTGGTCGCGGCGGCGACCAGTAGGCTCACGCCATGGCCTTCTTCGCGCTGACGATGGTCTTCGGCCCGAACTGGGACGCCTCGCAGCAGATCCGGGAGCAGCGCGCCTGGGACGAGCACGCGGCGTTCATGGACGGACTCGTCGACGATGGCTTCGTCATCCTCGGCGGCCCGATCGGGGACGGCGAACAGGCCCTGCTCGTCGTCGAAGCCACGAACGAGCGCGAGATCAAGGCGCGCCTTGGCGAGGACCCATGGACATCGATGGGGCTGCTCCGGATCGGTGCGATTCAGCCCTGGGCGGTCTGGCTCGACGGCAGGCAAAGCAACCGGACGCGCTGACCGAGATCCCGATGCTGATCTTCGTGGCGTCGGCGGCTCCATCTGCGCTCGCCCGCATTTCCCGTCCCCGGACAGGCTCCGGGATCAAGAGCGGCCACAGGCCGTGCTGGTGATCACTGTCCGTGTCGTCCAGCGCACTGGCCTAGCCGTATGACTTGGCGACTCCGCCGAGCAGATGCTCCAGGGTCTCGTACGAGGGGGTGTCGACCACGTCGATGAGATTGGGCTCGACGGGCACGTTGTGATCGGCCGTGACCTTGGTGAACTCGGCGGGGTCGCTCGAGCGGAATCCGTGCTCGGCGGCGAGCCGTTGCAGCTCCGGGTCGGTGGACAGCAGGCGCCCGATGCGGTCGCCCTCCGCGTTGAGCGGCACCAGCGTGTGCTTGGACACAACGGTCGGCGAGGGGTACATCAGCACCATCCCGGGCTTGAGCTGCCCTCGTGCGGCGGCGTCGACGAACTGCGCCTCGTAGATCCAGACCAGCGGTGTCTTGCCCATGCCGACGGAGAGGTAGTCACTGAACGGACCCTCGCTGGTGTTGTCGGTGTACCCCTGGTCGAGGAAGAGCCGAGACACCGTGGGCAGCACCTTCTTCTCGGCGGCGGTGCCCTGCACGATGGTGTCGCCGTTCGCGACGTAGCTTGCGATGGCCAGGTACATGGCCGCGGAGTTCGAGCTGCGGGGGTCTGTCGTGGAGACCAGGACGTTTTTGCGGACGGGATAGGCGGTGTTGTTCTTCAGCTGATCCCACCGCACGTTCTTGGCGACCAGATCGAGGTAGCGGGCGACGTCGAAGGTCCAGACGGCTCCGTGTTTCGCGACGCCCGCCTTGGTCAGCAGGTCCGCGATCGGCTGGAACGTCGCGATCACCATTGGCGAGGAGAACGGCGTGTACTTGCGCTGACGTGGCGCTGCCGTTCGATGCGGTCGGCCGCCGGCGCGCTCGAGGGGAAGGCGAAGTCGTACCGTCCGAGGTCGAGGGTGTCGATCTGGCGTGAACCCGCCGGATCGACCTGGACGTTCACTCCGTTGCGGGCGAAGGCCCTGCGCACCTTCGGGTCCTCGAAGAACGCCTGCTTTTCCGAGCCGACCACACCGCGCGCGGTCGTGAGTGGGTGCGCGGAACCTCCGCCTGCGATGATCCCGACCACCACGGCAGCGACCACGACAACCGCCGCCAGGAGTACTGAAAACAAGCCCTTGTCAGTGGCTCGCGCTATTCGGGGCCTCGGTAGCCGAAAAGTTACCGGAAAGTGACGCCTTCTCGAATTCGAGGTGTCGCCGGTGGTCTCCGGTTGCGTTTCCGCTGTCGTTTCAGGATATGCGTCCGAAGTGGTCTTCGGCTGAACGTCCGTGGTCGGCTTGGAATATGCGTCCGCGGTCGTCTCCGCCTCTCTTGTCAGCTCTCCGCGAACCATGCGTTCGACCAGGATGGGGATGAAATCACTGATGGGGTAGCCATCGAAGCGCTGGCGGGCGGTCGCCACGGTGCTCTCGACGTGCTCGGCTGAGTAGGTGTCGGCGAGGTGATCTGTCACCTGGCGTATCGCTTGTTCTTCGCGGACGGTATCGACGCTCAAACGTGTCTTCTCGGCGTCGCATTGGTCAGATATCCCAGTCGGCCGTCCATGCAGGGCTGAACGCATTCTCACATCGTGAGACCCAGGGCCATCATCGGGTGCTGGAAGTCGTCTCGTGCCCAGCGGGTTCCTTCGGCGATGTTGGTGAAGCCGAGCAGGCGTAGCGCGCCGATGGCGT
>JAOPYL010000006.1 GCA_025964625.1 Actinoallomurus sp.
CCCGGGACCACGAACGAACAACTCCGCGACGCCGTGGCGGCGGCCGCCGGCGGCTCGTACGACGTGCTCACCAGCGCCCAGCTCGCCAAGAGGCTGGCCTCTTCCTCCGGCATGGACGCCGGGCAGATCGGCCTGTTCTTCCTGGCTTTCGCGATCGTGGCGCTGTTCGTGGCCGCGCTCGTCATCTACAACACGTTCAACATCCTGATCGCCCAACGGATGCGCGAGATGGCACTGCTGCGATGCGTCGGTGCCACGCGATCGCAGGTGTTCCGCGGCGTCCTCGCCGAGTCGTTGATCGTCGGGTTCGCCGCCTCCGTGCTCGGCGTACTCGCCGGCATCGGCCTGGGCACCGGAGCCGCGGCGGTCTTCTCCTCCGTCTCGGACTCCTCGCTCGGGCCGGTCGCCGTGTCGCCGACTCCGATCATCGTCGGCCTGGTGGCGGGCATGGTCGTCACGCTCGTGTCCGCGCTGCTGCCCGCCCGCGCCGCCACGCGGGTCGCGCCGATCGCCGCGCTTCGCCGGCAGACCGAGGGCCCGGTCAAGGGACGGGCGGGCATCGTGCGCATCCTGATCGGAGCGGTGGCCGGACTCGGCGGTCTCGCGCTCGCCGGGCTGGCGATGGCCTCCAAGGCGGGGCAGGGACCGTTCATGATGGTGCTGGCGGGCGCGACGCTGATCTTCTTCGCCGTGATCGCGCTCAGCCCGCTGATCGTGCGCGGGCTCAGCGGCCTGGTCGGCTGGCTGCCCGCCCGGTTCATGGGCGTGCCCGGCAGGCTCGCCAAGGAGAACGCCCGCCGCAACCCCAAGCGCGCCGCGATCACGACCATCGCGCTCACCGTCGGTGTCACGCTCATGACGATGTTCTCGGTCGCGCTGGCCTCCGCGCAGTCGACGGCGGGCGCCAGCCTCGCCAAGCAGTTCCCGGTCGACTACCAGCTCACCACCCAGATCGGCAGCGGCCGGCTCATCCCACGGCAGGTGGCCGCGGACCTGCGCGCCAAACCGCAGTTCGCCGAGGTCACCGAGGTGAAGGAGGCGTCCGGGCGGCTGTCGGGCAAGGAGCTGCAGATTGGTTCGATCACCGAGCGCTCCCTCGGACATTCCATCAAGCCCAAGGTCGTCGCCGGCTCGCTGGCCGGCCTCGAGCCGGGCACCATCGTCCTGCAGGAGGACGAGGCCAAGTCCCTCGGCGTGGGCGTCGGCCGGGAGCTGAACCTCCAGACCGGGACCGGCACGCTCCCGCTGAAGGTCGCGGCGCTGTTCACCGGGGACACCCCGATGCCCGCCATCACCATCACGACGTCCGACTTCCGGCGCGCCTTCGGCGCGAAGGACGATGAGACGGTCGACCTGGTGGTGAGGAAGGGCGTATCGGCGGACGACGCCCGTGCGGTCATCGATGGCGTGACCAAGGCGTACCCGATGGTCAAGGTCAGCAGCGCCGCCGACGTCAAAGCCCAGTTCACCAAGGCCCTCAATCAGCTCTTCGTGCTGGTGGGCGCGCTTCTGGGCCTTGCGATCATCATTTCGCTGATCGGTATCGCGAACACCCTGACCCTGTCGGTGGTGGAGCGCACCCGGGAGTCGGCGCTGCTGCGGGCCCTCGGCCTGACCAAGCGCGGACTGCGCCGGATGCTGTCGATCGAGGCCGTCATCATGGCCGTGATCGGCGCGCTGATCGGCGTCGTCCTGGGCACCGCCTTCGGCTGGGCGGCGCTCAGCGCCACGGTCGACGGCGCCATCCTGAGCTTCCCGGCGCTGCGCGTCATCGCCTTCGTCCTCGTCGCGGCCCTGGCCGGCATGCTCGCCGCCGTCCTCCCCGGCCGCCGGGCGGCCAGGACGCCCATCGCACTGTCCCTCGCCGCCGAGTGACCGGAGAACACCGGCTCCGGCCCGCGCGTCCACGGCGCGGGCCGGGGCGCCTGCGGCAGTGGCGGCACACAGACGGCGTATAAGAGCGACGTGCAGTCCATCCCCGGCGGTAGGCTGTTGCGGCACCGTCCGGTACCCGCAAAGGACTGGAACGAATGACTGCTTCACAGGAGCGCCCGGGGCGGCTCGCCGTCGGCGTGGTGGGCGCCGGCCGGGTCGGCTCGGCACTGGGCCGCGCACTCGGCATGGCCGGCCATACGGTCGTGGCGGCCGCGGGCGTATCCGAGGCCTCTCACGAACGCGCGCGCGAGCGGCTGCCCGGCGTGCCCCTCGTCCCCGTCCAGGACGTCGTGGCCGCCGCCGACCTCGTGCTGCTCACAGTGCCCGATGACGCGCTGCCGACCCTCGTCAGCGGGCTGGTGGCCACGGACGTCGACGTCCAGGGCAAGCTCCTCGCGCACACCAGCGGCCGCTACGGTGCCGGCGTCCTTGACCCGGCCACCCGTGCCGGCGCCCTTCCCCTCGCGCTGCACCCGGTCATGACCTTCACCGGCCGGCCCGACGACGTCGACCGGCTGGCCGGGATCTGCTTCGGCGTCACCGCTCCGGACCCGCTGCGGCCGGTCGCCGAGGCGCTGGTGGTCGAGATGGGCGGCGAGCCCGTGTGGATTCCCGAGGACAGGCGCACGCTCTACCACGCCGCCCTCGCCGGCGGTGCCAACCACCTCGTCACGCTCGTCGTCGAGGCGATGGACCTGCTCGGCCGGGCGGGTGTGGACGACCCGGCCCGGATGCTCGGCCCGCTGCTCGGCGCCGGGCTCGACAACGCCCTGCGGCTCGGCATCAAGGGCCTGACCGGGCCGGTCGCCCGGGGCGACGCCGGCACCGTCGAGGGGCATCTCGCCGAGCTGGACCGCGTCTCGCCCGAGGCGCGCGGCGCGTACGTCGCGCTGGCGCGCCTCACCGCCGACCGCGCCCTGGCCGCCGGGCTCCTCAAGCCCGAGGCGGCCGAGCGGCTGCTCGATGTGCTCGCCGAGGACCCGGCCGATCCCGGCCACGGCGGCGGAACAGGAGAGAACCGACCATGACGCCCGTCATCGCCCGCACCCGTGAGGAGCTGGCAGCGGCCCGTACCTCCCTCGGGACGGTGGCGCTCGTGCCCACCATGGGTGCCCTGCACGAGGGGCACCGGTCGCTGATCCGCCGGGCACGGAAGCTCGCCGACACCGTCGCGGTGAGCATCTTCGTCAACCCGCTGCAGTTCGGGCCGGGCGAGGACCTCGACCACTATCCGCGGACGTTCCCCGCCGACCTGCGGGCCTGCGCCGAGGAGGGCGCCGACCTGGTGTTCGCGCCCACGGTGG
>JAOPYL010000020.1 GCA_025964625.1 Actinoallomurus sp.
GCCCGGTGCGGAGTAATTCGCACGCCGGGTTCGGAGAGCGGTCTGGGGAAACGGACCGGGCGAAATCCCGGCACCGCGCCCCAGACCGACTCTACCGGGAGGTGAGATCCCTCCCGGCCACCCGACAGGGTGGGCTACACCCAGCACGACTGGTTGGTGAACTGCCGCAACTGGTACTACCGGCTGCCGAATCTGGAGTTGGACAGTGTCGTCGGGCACGCTGGGCCGATCTCGCACGCTTCCGGATATCTGTTCCTGCCGGCTTGGTTGCACGGCAGTACGAACCTGCTTTTCGGTGCCTTCTCCGCCGACAAGGTGCTGGACATGATGGAGCGCCATCGGGTGACGCACATGTTCGCTCCGCCGTCCATGGTGCAGATTCTCGCGTCGGACGTGCTGGCGACCAGCCGGAACTGGTCCCACCTCACATGCATGCTGATCGGTGGCGCACCCATCACCGACGCCACCGCCTTGGACAGCCGCAAGGTCTTCGGCGACGTGCTCTACCAAGTCTTCGGCCAGACCGAGGCCGTTCCGCTGACGGTGATGACCCCACGGGAGTGGTTCGGCGACGTGCCCGGTTCGACCCCGCTGCGATCCGCCGGGCGGATCCTGCCGTTCGCCCTTCTGCAGATTCGCGATCCGGAGGGAAACGTGCTCCCGCTGGGCAGCGAGGGTGAGATCTTCGCCAGGGTGGAATCCCAGATGAAGGGATTCTGGGGCGACGACGAACTGACCGCGACGAGGCTCATCGACGGGTGGATCCGTACCGAGGACATCGGCAGGATCGACGAGAACGGCTACCTCTACGTCCTCGATCGGGCCAGTGACATGATCGTCTCCGGGGGGTTCAACATCTGGCCGGCCGAGTTGGAGACGGTCATCGCCGACCACCCGGACGTGATCGAGGTCGCCGTCTTCGGGATCCCCGACGAACGCTGGGGCGAGACACCGATGGCGCTGTGCATCGTCGACGAGGGCGCCACGGTCACCGAGCAGCAAATCGTCGAGCTGGTACGGGAACGGCTCGGGTCGTACAAGAAACCGTCCCGGGTCGAGTTCACCCGAGAGCCGCTGCCGAAGAGCGTCGTCGGCAAGCTGCAGCGCAAGGTCCTGCGCGAGCCGTACTGGCAGGGTCACGACCGGCGGGTCAGCGGCGCGTGAATGGCGGCCCGGTCGCCGCAGTGATCTATCTAACGGTCGCTTGAAATTTTAGTGGGCATTTGAAACCCTCGTGGTGAGCGACCGTGACACGACTCCTATCTTTAGGCGGCTCACATGACACAGACTGCGCGTCCGCACGTCGACGCGGGCGTGGACACCGACGGTTATCCAGTGCCGTGGGCGTTGGAGCCCGAGCATCATGACTGGCAACGCGCGATGCGCGACTTCTGCGCCGACGTGGTGGCAGGCGAGGCGGCGGAGCGCAGCATCGAGGGCCGCTTCGATCCGGAGCTGGTACGCGCGGTCGGCAAGCTCGGGGCTTTCGGCCTGCTGGCGCCGGAGCGGGTCGGTGGCGGCGGGGCCGACCTTCGCACCCTGTGCCTGGCCGCCGAAGAACTGGCGACGGTCGATTCCTCGCTGGCGGTGACGGTGCATGTCCAGGCGATCAGCGTCGCGCTGCTGGTCCACCTCGCGGCCGACCGGGAAGACCTCCTTCGCGAACTTGTACCGTCGGCGTCCCGTGGCGAGACCTTCATTTCCTTCGGGCTGACCGAACCGTCTGGCGGATCTGACGCCGGCAACATCACCACCAGTGCGCGCCGCACCGGGGATGGCTGGGTAATCAACGGAGCCAAACAGTTCATCACCAATTCCGGGACGCCTTTTTCGCGGTACGTCCTGCTGTTCGCGGCGACCGGGGAGGGCAGGAAGGGCCGCCCGGCGGTGTCAGCCTTCCTCGTTCCGCTGGATGCGCCCGGGGTGACGGTGGGACCGCCGTACGCGAAGCTGGGATGGCGGGCGTCGGACACTCATCCGTTGTATTTCGACGACGTACACGTCTCCGGGGACGCGCTGCTAGGTACCGAGGGGCGCGCGTACCGGGAGGCACTGCAATTCCTGACCTGGGCGCGTATCCCCATCGCGGCCATGAGCGTCGGGGTGGCCAGGGGCTGCCTGACCGACACGATGCGGTTCGTCAAGGACAGGCAGTCCTTCGGGGCGCCGCTGGGCGGATACCAGGCCGTCGCATTCCAGACCGCCGACATCGCGGCGATGGCGGGGATGGCACGGGTCATGACGTACGACGCGGCGTGGAAATACGACCGTGGACTGCCGATCGAGCACGAGGCCGCGGTGGCGAAGCTGATGGCCTCCGAGGCGGCCAACAAGGCCGCGTACACCGCGACCCAGCTGCAGGGGGGATACGGATTCATCCAGGAGACCGCGGCGACCCGGCATTACCAGGACGCCCGCATTCTCACCATCGGCGAAGGCACATCGGAAGTCCAACGCCTGCTCATCGCGCGCGGATTGGGATTGTCGGTCTAGCATGGGGCTTCCGCTAGAAGGTGTGCGCATCCTCAGCCTCGCGCATCAGTATCCAGGACCGTACGCGACCATGCTGCTGTCAGACCTCGGCGCCGACGTGGTGCTGGTGGAGCGTCCGGACGGCGGTGATCCGGCCCGGGCGTTCAGCGGGTTCCACGCCGCGCTGGCCCGCGGGAAACGCTCGGTCGCGCTGGATCTCAAGCACTCCGACGGCGTGTCGGCCTTCCAGCAGATGTGCCGGAAAGCCGATGCGCTTCTGGAGGGCTTCCGACCCGGTGTCATGGACCGGCTCGGCCTCGGGGCGCAGCGCCTCAGCCAGGTGAACCCGGACCTGATCTACGTGTCGATCTCCGGCTACGGCCAGACCGGCCCGTACCGCGACCGGCCCGGGCACGACCTGACGTATCAGGCCGAAGCCGGAATGCTCTACGAACACCTGCCACCGGCGCCGGTTCCGGCTCCCCCTTCCCTCGCGCTCGGCGACCTGGCCGCGGGCCTGTTCGCCGCTCAGGCGGTGCTGCTCGGACTCTTCCAGCGACACCGGGGCGGGGGAGGCTGCCACCTGGACGTGTCCATGATGGACAGCATGGTGTCGATGCTGGCAGTGCATATCGGGCCGGTGGCCAACCGGACCGGACCGGCCGGCTTCCCGTACGAGCCCGGTTACGGCGTTTTCGGCACGGCCGATGGTCACTACCTCGCGCTCGGAGTCGCTCACGAGGACCACTTCTGGCGTCGCCTCTGCGAGGTGACGGACATGTCCGCGGACTCGGCACTGTCGTCACCGCAACGGTTCGAGCAGCATGAGCGGCTGACCCGGCAGCTGGCGGCGGCGCTGAAGACGAGGCCGAGGCAGGAGTGGGTGAGGATCCTCAGCGCCGCCGACATCCCGTTCGGTGAGGTGCGGGGGCTTGCCGAGCAACCCGGCTCCGCGCAGGTCGCGGCCCGGCAAATGGTGGTACGTGACACCGAAACCGGTCACCTGTACGTACGCCAGCCACTGACGGTCGATGGGACCAGACCCGGACCGCGGGGCGGCGTTCCGGCGCTGGGCGAGCACACCGCCGAGGTGCTGGCCGCAGCGGGACTGGCGCCCGAGCGGATCGGTGCGCTGCTGGAGAGCGGGACGGCCGGCCAGTTCGAGCGCGCCGAGGCGTGCGAGGTGCCGAGGTGACCGCCGTCGGGACGCCGGAGTTCGGCGAGGCCGGGGCCGTGGTCCTGCGGGCGCTTGAGACGGTGGCGGTGGCCTCGACGGCGCCGAAGGTGGAAGAGGATTTCGCGCTGGAGAGCGAATTCCAGGCCGCTGTGAGCGCCGCGGCCCAGTACGGCGACCAGTTGGCCCACGCGGTGGCCGCGATGCTCGACCGGGCGGCCGGGAGCGCGCACAGCGACGGTGAGCGGGAGCGGCTCGGCCGGTTCGCGGCGACCGAGCGATCCCATGCGGATCTCTATCGTCCGATCCTCGCCGGACACGAACGGCCGTGCCAGCCCGGCTGGTCGGACCCCTGGGAGGAACTGGAACTCGGCACGGCCGTGGGGCCGCTGGAGGATGTCGCGGTCTTCTGGGGCATCGTGGGCCCGTTTCTGGTCCTCGACGCTAGCCGGTTCGCCGGCTCGGCGTACGGTCCGCTGTCTCGGGCGGCGACCGTCGTCGTCCAGGCGTGGTGGCAGAAGACCGCGGCCGGCATGGACCGGGTCGCCGAACTCTCCCGGTATGAATCCGGCCGGGCGGGTGCCGCGGCCATCGTCCTCTCGGCGCTGCCGCTCGTCCGGAGCCTGAGCGAAACGGCTTCGAGTGATATCGCCGCGGACTGGTATCGCCGCGGCGTCACCGGACTGGAGATCGGCGCCGATCTGCGGCTGCTCGGCACGCACATCGAGTCCGCGGCCGCCGTCTTGGGATTGCCCGGGACGCCGCGATGACGGCCGAGGGCATGGTGCTGACAGGATTTTGTCTCTCCGAGAGGATGGCAGCGATATGAACACGTCCGCGGACCCGCCCGGCCAACGGCTTGCCCGCCGGCGGGCAAGGCGGGAAAAGTCGCTGGATGTCGTGCCGCTCTCGGACAGCGCGCTGTGGTTCGAGGCCCGGCTGCGCGACAGCGGTACGGAACTCGTCGACCAGCGGAATGTCGACGTGATCCACGCGCTGCGGCTGGAGGGATTGATCACGCTTCCCGACCTGGTCATCCGGGCCGTCCGGGGCCATGCCGACGTGCAACCGTACGATCATTGTGCGCTGAGCCTCGCGCCGATCCAGAAGCTCGCCGGGCTGAGCCTGACCCGCGGCTACCGCCGGGAGGTGCTCGCGGTGATGGGCGGAACTCTCGGCTGCAGCCATTTTCTGACTCTCGCGCTGGAGCTTTCCGGGGCCAACATCCTTTCCGTCTACCTCAGGATGCGGCCGCATGTCGCGTACACTGTCGACGCTCGCAAGGACGGGAGCTGGACGGACGTCGCCCTGCAGGTCGCGCCACAGTTGGAGGGTGCCTGCCTGGGGCTCGCCAGCGACTCACCGGTGATCGCCAAGGTACGCCGGCGGTGAGGGGACGGTGAGAGCGAAGGGAGCGGAGGCGTGGCGGAAAACGCGAAGCATGTTCCACCCAGCCGGGTCGCGCGTAAGCGGGCCGAAAGGATCCGGATGGTCGAGCGGACCGCTGCCCGGATGTTCGGCGAAAATGGCTACGAGCGCGCGAACCTCGATGAGATTGCGGCGGAGCTGAACCTTAGCGGGCCGAGCCTCTACTACTACTTCTCCTCGAAAGAGGAGCTCTTCCTGCGATGTGTCGAGAGTTCGGCGGCCGAGGTGCAGCAGCGACTGCAGGAAATAGCGAATTCCGATGGCTCGGCCGAAGACAGGCTCAGGCTGCTGGTCCGCGAGCAGGTCATGATCGAGCTGCGCGACTATCCGGATTTCGTGCCGCTCTTTCTCCGCGTGCAGGTACCGGTCCCGGCGATCCAGGCACGGCTGGCCGAGTTGCGCCGGCAACACGGCGAGGTCTTCCAGAGGGTCGGGTACGAATGTGCTGACGAGTACGGAATCAAACGGGATGAGGCTCGGATCTCCCTGTTGATGGCGTTCGGGGCGCTCGCCTACCTGCCCATGTGGTATAACCCGGCCGGTGCGCTGGGCTTGGAAGAGCTGGCCGACATGGTCTCGGCGATCGTGGTGGGGTCTTTTCTCACCGGCAGGGCCAGCCCCCGGCGGTGATCCTCGCCGCCGGCGGCACCGTCAGGCCCGACCCCGCGTGACCACATGACCACCAGACACGACATGATCCACTGCGGTACCAGGAGCGTGTCTGACAATTGGCGGAGCCGGGGGTGAGGCATGCCGCGGGGTCGGTGGCGACTGGCGGGCTCGTCGAGGCGGGTGACGACGTGGGTTCAGCCCACCCAGTGACTGGCATCGTCCTCGACCTGCATCGCCTCCAGCAAGCGGGCCCAGGTGCCGTCCTCGTCCCAGCGTTTGTATCGCTCATAACAGGTTTGCCAGGGCCCGTACCGCTCGGGAATGTCCCGCCACGGCGCATCGGACCGCAAGCGCCACAAGATCCCGTTGACCACCTGGCGGTGATCGCGCCACCGCCGCCCACGACCATCGGCCTGCGGCAACAACGGCTCGATCCTCGCCCACGCCGCGTCGGTCAACTCGCTACGTCTCACCGAAACGATCATCGAACCGGACCAGGGCCAGCCGGGACGGGTTTTTGTCAGACACGCACTAGGGTGTCTGGCGTCCGTCCCCGGCTCGGGGGCGGTTGGCGCGGCGAACGGCGCAAGCAGCAGCGCGGCCATCTCCTCGCCGAGTTGCCGCGGATTGTTCGGGCCGGTCGGGTCGTACCACTTATAGATCCAGTTAACCGCGCCAAGGCATGTGTTGACATAGATTCGCGGCGCGCTGGGCAGCTGAACGCTACGAGCACGGCATGACTTCTGTACCACGTCCAGGAAAAGATCCTCGAACTCGTGCCGCCGGGCCATCAGGGTCTCCAGCAGGCCGGCCGGCAACTCGCCTTCCTCCTCGAAGAACACCTTCAGCAGGTCCTTGTGCTCGCAGGTGTAGACGACCCTGGAGACCAGCAGCCCATGCAGCGCGTCGATGGACGTGCTGGACGTCCCGACGATCTCGCGGGCCAGCGCGAGACTCTCGTCCATGACGTCCTCATACAGCCGGACCAGCAACTCCTCTTTGCTGTGGAAATAGTGGTAGAGCGTCGGCTTGCGGAGCCCGACCTCGGCCGCGATCTCGTTCATCGACGTGGCTCGATAGCCGCGTCGACTGAAGATTTCGGTCGCTGCCCGAAGAATGCGGTCCCGCTGTGCGTCCGCCTTGGTGACCACCTCACGTGCCATGATCCGCCCCCCTCTCCCATCGCGACCGACATTCTGCCAGGACGCAAGGACTCCCTATCCCTCCCCTCTTGACAGTGCCAGGGCTGGCCACTTCACTGTAATCCACCGACCGACCGACCGGACAGTCGGGTTTTGGAGGATGCCGGATGACGTTCGAGCTGGACGAAGCGCATGCAAGCTTCCGGGAGACCTGCCGTCGCTTCGTGGATGAGCGCGTACGCCCGGTCGTGGACGATGCCGAGCGGGCCGGCGCCTTCCCCCCGCACATCTGGAAGGAGCTCGGCGACGCGGGCATGCTCGGCCTGCTCACCCCGGCGGAACTCGGCGGTGACGAGGGCGACAGCCTCGCGGTGGCACTACTGGCCGAGGAACTGGCCAAGGCGAGCGGCGGACTGGCGGTCACCGCGCTGGTGAGCGCCTACATGGCCGGACCGCATATCGTGCGCTACGGGACAGACGCCCAGCGGCGGCGCCACCTGCCCGCACTGGCGTCCGGCGCCGCGGTCGCCGCCATCGCGGTGACCGAACCCGGTGTCGGCTCCAATGTCGCCGGAATCTCCGCCACGGCCAAGCCGGTCGACGGAGGATATCTACTCAACGGCCGCAAAATGTTCATCACCAACGCCGGGCTGGCCGACGTCATCATCTTTGCCGCCAAAACCTCACCAGAGGCCGGGCGGCGCGGCATCACCACCTTCCTGGTCGATCCGAAGACAGCCGGCTTCGCGGTCGGAAACCCGCTCCGCAAACTCGGATGGCACTCCTCGGACACCCGCGAGGTCATCGTCGAAGACTGTTTCGTTCCCACGGACGCGGTCCTCGGCGAACCTGGCCGGGGTTTCTACCAGATCATGGAAGCGTTCCAACTGGAGCGGATCGCGTTGGCGGCAATGGGGCTGGGCCACGCGGAGGAGTGCCTTCGACTGGCGACCGAGTACGCCAGGGTGCGGGAGGTGTTCGACACCCCGCTGATCGGGAAGCAGTCGGTGGCACACAGCCTGGCCGCGATGCGGGTGGAGTTGGAGTCCGCACGGTTGCTGACCCATCAGGCCGCCGCCCGACTGGATGCCGGGCACCCGGCGGCGGCCGAGACGGTGGCCATGGCGAAGTACGCCGGCGCTAAGACCGCCTGCCGGGTCGTCGATGACGCATTGCAGGTCTTCGGCGGCGCCGGATTCCTGGAGGAAACGTCGGTGGCGCGGCATTACCGGGATGTTCGGGTGCTGCGCATCGGCGGCGGCACCGATGAGATCCAGTTGGAAATTCTGGCAAAAAGCCTGGCTTCGTGAGGTCGGCATTCGTCCGCACTCCGCCGGAGAACCCGCAGAACCGGTGGTCAGGATCAGCGCCGTCGGCCGGTGGTCACGCGAGCCGGGCCGGCGACATCACCCCATCAGCGTGGCCCGATCAGAGAGCACGAACAGCGCGGCGGTAGAGCAAAAGCGAACAGGGAGGGCAAGATGCCTGTGCAGAGGAGTCTGGCCGAGCTGGTATCGGCTCCACTCCAGCCGTTGCCGGACCGTTGGAAGTCCGCCACCCAGGCTGCCGACATCGCTGAGGCGCGCAAGGTCGCCGAGAACGGTATGGACGCCTACTGGGAGTGGGTGGCCAAGAAACATCGCTGGATCAAACCATGGGACACGGTACGGACCGGTGAGCTGGGTGACTTCCGGTATTTCGACGGTGGCCAGATCAACGTCGCGGACAACTGCGTGGACCGCTGGGCCGAGGACCCGGAAACCGCCGATACCGCCGCGGTGATCTGGGAGGGCGAGCCTGGCGACACCCGCACCCTCACGTACGCGCAGCTGAAGGACGAGGTGGCCAGCCTCGCGGCCGGCCTGCTCGACCTCGGCGTGTCCACTGGCGACGTGGTCGCCATCTACATGCCGAACCTGGTCGAGGCGTTCACGTCCATCCATGCCTGTAACCGGATCGGGGCGATCTACACCGTCCTGTTCTCCGGCTTCGGCAGGGACGCGGTGGCCTCCCGGTTGCAGGCATCGCGGGCGAAGGTCGTGATCGTCGCCGACGGGATCTACCGGCGGAACAAACTGCTGCCGCTGCTGGAAACGCTACGGTCCGCGGTGGCCGGCGCCCCGACCGTCGAGAAGATCGTTGTGGTGGACCGCACCGGCCGCGACGTCGCCCTGGCCGACAAGGAGGTTCGGTATTCGCAACTGGTCGCCGAGCACCCTCACGGCACCGAGTGTGTTCCCCTCGATCCCAATGACCCTGCCTTCCTGATTTTCACCAGTGGCACGGAGTCCAAGCCCAAGGGTGTCGTGCACAGCGTCGGCGGATTCCTGCTGGGCACATGGGCGAACGCGCATTGGCAGGTGGGTAAGGAAGAGGGCGACGTCTACTGGGTTGCCGCGGATGTGGGCTGGCTGACATTTCCGATTCAGGCAGTGGTGGGTGGTCTGGCCGACGGCATGACCATCGCCTGCTACGAGGGCGCGCTCGACACTCCCACGACCGAGCGGTTCTACGAGATCTGCGAACGGCACAAGGTGACGAAGGTGTTGACGGCACCAACCGCGCTGCGGATGCTGCGAAAGTTCGGCGACGGCCTTGCCGCCGAGCATCCGCTGCCGGATCTGAAACTGGTGACCGTGCAGGGCGAGCCACTGGACGGGCCGACGTTCACGTGGACGTCGGAGCACCTGGGCGGTGGCGTGCCGGTGGTGAACGCGTACGGGCAGACTGAGACTGGGTCCACCTGGACGTATCCGGTTTACGGGGTCGACGACCTGAAGGCAGGTTCTTGCGGTCGTCCCGTTCCCGGCCACGCGGCCGAGGTGGTGGACGAATCCGGGCAACCGGTGCCGCCGGGCACCAAAGGGATCCTGGTTCTCACCGCCCCGTTCCCCACGCTCGCGCGGACGGTCTGGGATGACCCGCAGCGATACCAGGCCGGCTATTTCGGCCAGTTTCCTGGGCGGTACTGCACCAATGACGAAGCCGTCATCGACTCTGATGGCCATATCTGGGTCCTGGGGCGTGCGGACGATGTCATCAACGTCGCCGCACACCGGCTCAGCACGATGGAGATCGAGACCATCGTCGTGACCCATCCGGCGGTGGTCGAGGTCGCGGTCATCGGTGTACCGGACGAGACGAAGGGCACTGTACCTGTCGCCTTCGTCACGATGCGCGGTTCCGAGTACGACCCCGAGATGGTCAGCGTCGAAATCGACGAGCTAGTCACCAAACACGTCGGCGGAATCGCCAGGATGGGGCGCGTTTACTATACCAAGTCGATGCCGAAAACCCGGACCGGGAAGATCATGCGCCGCCTGCTCAGGGATATCGTCGTACAGGGCGAGCCGGCTGGTGACACCAGCGCGTTGGAGGATCCGGCCGCATTGGACGAGGTCATCCGCGTGGTCTCGGTGGCGAAGATCGCATGAGTGGCAGATCGTCGACGATGGCAAGCCACTGGCTCCCTGCGCGGTCGGGGAGGTCCGGCTCCGTCCCAACGAGCCGGGCATGACCATGCTGGGCTATTACAACATGGCCGAGGCCTCCACCGCCGCCACCCGTGACCTATGGTTCCACACCGATGATCGGGGCTATGTTCCGGCGATCCTGGAGGCCGCGGCCGTTCCCGTGGCCTCCGAGCTTAGCGAGGACGATCTGGCGGTGTACCTCGTGACGGAGCCGGGTGCGACGGTCTCGTTCGAGGAGATCATCGCGTTCTGCAACGAATATGCCCTACTTCATGGTGCCCAGATATCTCGACCTCGTCGACGCACTGCCCAAGACGCCCAGCGAGAAGATCGAGAAGTACGAGCTCAAGACCGCGGCGGCCGAGCGCCTCGGCGAACTGTGGGACCGGGAAGCGGCCGGCATTGTCACCCGGAAATGAACGGCGCGATGCGGCTCCGCGCCTCGCCGGACGAACGAGGGGAACACATGGTTGAGTCGCGTGTCGGCGATGTCGTCTTCGATGTCAACGGCGCGGTAGGCCGTGTTGTGATCGATCAGGAGTCCACCAGGAACGCGCTGAGCCCAGCGGTGATCACCGGGCTGGACGCCGCGATCGATGCCGGCTGCGCGGCCGTGGTCGTCCGCGGCACAGGCGGCACCCTCTCCGCGGGGGCCGACCTGAAGTTCCTGCGAAAGGTACTGGACGACGAGTCCGCGCTCCGCGACTACATCACGTCGATCGGCGGGACGCTGGACCGGCTCGAAGCGGCGCCGTTCGTGTCGATCTGCGTGGTCGACGGCTACACGGTCGCCGGTGGCTGCGAAATCATGCTCGCCTGTGACCTCTCTGTGGTCAGCGAGCAGGCCAAGATCGGCGACCGGCATCTGGAGTACGGGCTGCTGCCCGGCGCAGGCGGCTCCGTCCGGCTGACCCAGGCGGTCGCGCCGGCCATCGGCCCGCCGCCTGCTCTATACCGGCGAGATCATCGACGGGCGCACGGCGGCGCGTTTCGGTCTGGTCAGCCAGGCGGTGCCCGCCGACGAGTTGGACGACGCCGTGGAGCAGCTCGTGGCCCGGCTGGCCCGGCACGGAGCCGACGCGCTGATCGGGATGAAACGGTTGCACCGCAACGCGGTCACGGCAGAGCCAGCACAGGCGATCAGCGAGGAACGCGAGTCGCTGCTCACGCATCTGGGCGGCGCGACGGCCCGCGAGGGACTCGCCGCGTTCGCCGAACGCAGAGCGCAGAGCGCCAGACTTCACCTCGTCGGCGTGGTGAACGAGCGGACGAAAGGAAGACGTGGGCATGAGCACTGACGCTCGCCCGGTATCGGGAATGTGGTTCGAACAGCTCAAGGTGGGGACGATCGTTCAGCACGTGACCCGGCGCACGGTGACCGAGACCGACAACGTGCTGTTCACGACGATGACGATGAATCCCGCGCCGATGCACTTGGACGCCGACTACGCCTCCCGCACCGAGTTCGGCAAGCCACTGGTGAACAGCATGTTTACCGTGGCGCTCGTGGTGGGCCTTTCCGTGCCGGAGCTGACCCTGGGCACCATCGTCGCGCAGCTCGGTCTGTCCGATGTGGTGTTCCCGGCCCCGGTGTTCGCTGGCGACACCATCCGCGTGGAGACCGAGGTGGTCGAGGCCCGAGCCTCGCGGTCACGTCCCACGGCAGGGCTCGTCGTGTTCGAACACCGCGCGTATAACCAGAACGACGTGCTGGTGTGCCGGGCTCGGCGTACCGGGCTGATGCACCGCGCTCCGTCGGAGGAGTCCGCGTGATCACCGACTACTTCGACCGCATCGAGATCGGCGACAGGCACGTCAGCAGGGCCCGCACCATCACCGAGACCGACATCGTCGCCTTGGCCATGTTCACCGGGGACTGGCATCCGGCGCACACCGAGGTGGAGTACGCGGCATCCGATCCGGTGTTCGGCGGGCGCGTCGCCCACGGGGCGCTGGCGCTGTCCGTCGCGCTCGGACTGGTCACCTTCTGGCCGGAGGCGATGAAGCCTTCTACGGCATCGACCGCCTGCGGTTCGTCACCCCGACGAGGATTGGTGACACGCTCTACGTCGAGACCGAGGTCACCGAGCTCACCGCACGCCAGGACGGCGCCGGTGTCGTCACATCCGATTTCCGGGTCGTCAACCAGCGTGGAGATACCGTGATCGCCGCGCTACTGAAGACGCTCGTGGTGAACCGACCAGAGAACCAGGGAGGCCGACGATGACCCAGGACACGGCCGAAGTCGAACGGGCCACCACCGCAGCGCTGGCCGGCGGGGACACTACGCGGTGGCCGGGCAAGCTGCCGGTACGGGACCGGATCGCGCTGCTGCTCGATCCGGGGAGCTGGGTGGAGGACGGCCTGCTCGCCGACGCGGCCGGTGGCGGCTTGCCTGCGGACGGCGTACTGACCGGGGTCGGCACCGTGGAGGGCAGGCCGGTCGCGGTGATCGCACACGACTTCTCGGTCAAGGCCGGTTCGTGGGGCGAGCTGACGTGCGAGAAGCAGGTTCGCATCCTGGAACGGGCCGATCGTGACCTGCTGCCGGTGTTCTACCTCGTCGACTCGGCCGGCGGGCGGCTGACCGACCAGCTCGGGTTCTTCGCCGGGCGGCGCGGGGCCTCCCGGATCTTCCAGATGCAGATCCGGCTGTCCGGCCGGGTGCCGCAGATCTGCTGCCTGCACGGGCCCTCGGCCGCGGGCGGTGCCTATATGCCGGCGTTTACCGACTGGGTGGGCATGGTCGAAGGCAACGCGTCGATGTACCTGGCGTCGCCGCGCATCGCGGAGAAGGTCACCGGGGAGCACACGACCCTGGAGGAGATGGGCGGCGCGGTCATGCATGCCACTGTCTCCGGCTGCGGTGACGAGGTGTTCGGGGCGGACTGGCAGGTCATCGCCGCGGCCCGGCTGCTGCTGTCCTACCTGCCCGACGACTGGCGCAGCGAGCCCGCCCGGCTGCCCGCCGCTCCACCGGAGATCCAGGACTGGCCGGACGGTCTCATACCGGCGGACCCCAACGCCGCCTACGACGTGCGCGAGGTGGTCCTGCGGCTGGTGGATGGGGGAAGCTTCTTCGAGATCAAGTCGGCCTGGGCGACCGAGATGGTCACCGGGCTCGCCCGGATGGACGGCCAGACCGTCGGGATCGTGGCCAACCAGCCTTCCGTGCGCAGCGGGGCTATCTTCGTCGACTCGGCGGACAAGGCGGCGCGGTTCATCTCGCTGTGCGACGCCTTCAACATCCCGCTGGTCTTCCTTCAGGACGTGCCCGGGTTCATGGTGGGTGTCGCCGTCGAGCGGCAGGGCATCATCCGGCACGGCGCGAAGATGGTCACCGCGATGGCCAGTGCCGAGGTGCCCAAGTTCACCGTGGTGCTGCGCAAGGCCTACGCTGCCGGTTTCTACGCGATGTGTGCCCCCGGGTTCGAGCCGCGGGCGACGATCGCCCTGCCGACCGCGACGATCGGCACCATGTCGGCCGAGGCCTCGGCGAATGCTGTCTACGCCAACAAGATCGCCGCGATCGAGGACCCGGTCGAACGCGAGGCGTTCGTCAAGGCCAGGGTGGCCGAGCAGGCGGCGGACTTCACGCTGCTGCGGATGGGTAGCGAGCTCGTCGTGGACACCGTGGTGCAGCCGGAAGCGCTGCGGGCGGAGTTGCTCGGCCGCCTTCGGGCCGCTGAGCGGTGGGAACGTTCCGGACACCGCCGGCACCACGTGATCAGCCCGGTATGAGCGGCTCTCGACCCGCGCTGAACCCGCGAAGCCTGCTGTTCATGCCGGGTTCCCGCCCGGAGATGGTGGCCAAGATCGCCGGGATCGCGCCCGACGCGGCGGTGGTGGATCTGGAGGACGCCGTGCCCGCGGCGGAGAAGCGCTCGGCACGCAAGGCGGCCGTGGCGGCGCTCGCCGAGCTCGACGCGGCTGCGGCGATCGTGCTGGTGCGGGTGAACCCCACCGCCTCCCCCTGGTTCGCCGACGACCTGGCCGCGGTGTCCGGGCTGGGCCGGGTCGGCGTGGTGCTGCCCAAGTACGAGCGGCGCGAGGAGATCGACCTGCTACGGAACCGGCTGAGCCCCGACGTCCCGATCGTGGTCGGCCTGGAGACGGTGCGCGGTGTGGCGGAGTGCCGGCAGCTGTTGCGCGCGGACGTCGACGTCGCCTATTTCGGCGCGGAGGACTACATCGCCGACATCGGCGGGCGCCGCACCGCAGGAGGCGACGAGGTGCTCTACCCGCGCAGCGAGGTACGCCTGGCCGCCTTCCTGGCTGGAGTGTCCGCGGTGGACCAGGCCGTCGTCGCGATCCGTGACGACGCCCGGTTCCGGGCGGACGCCGAGCAGGGCAGGGCGATCGGCTACACCGGCAAGATCTGCGTGCACCCACGCCAGGTCGAACTCTCGCATGAGGTCTTCACGCCCACACCCGAGGAGGTGCGGCACGCCCGCGCCGTGCTGCGCGCGGCGGACGACGGCGTCGCCGTGGTCGGCGCGCAGATGGTCGACGACGTGCACGTGCGGATGGCCAGAGCCGTGTTGTCCCGGCTGCCGGGGGCCGCGGGGGTGCGGGACTGATGCGCGTCGGCCTGATGTTCCCGCCTGATGCCGATCCCGCGCTGATCCCCGCGCTCGCCCGGCGTGCGGAGGAGCGGGGATTCGACTTCTTCTGCTGCGGGGAACATGTGTTCTTCCACGGCCCGATAACGAACGCGTTCGTCGGACTCGCCGCCGCGGCCGGTGCGACCGAGCGCATCCGGCTGCTCAGCGCGCTGACGATACTGCCCGCCTACCCGGCCGCTCTGGCGGCCAAGCTGATCGCGACGTTGGACCGAGTCTCCCGGGGCCGGTTCGAGCTAGGGGTCGGTGTGGGCGGGGAATACCCGCCGGAGTTCGAGGCAGTCGGCGTGCCGGTGGCCGAGCGCGGCCGCCGCACTGACGAGGCGCTCGAGGTGCTCGGCCGGCTGTTCACCGGAGAGTCGGTGACCTTCCACGGCCGGTTCACCACCATCGAGGCGCAGGCACTGCAACCGGTTCCCCTCCAGCGGCCCGGTCCACCGATATGGATCGGTGGCCGGAGGAAACCGGCGATGCGCCGGGCGGCTCGTCACGCTGACGTGTGGCTGCCCTACCTGGTCACCCCGGAGCAGCTGGCCCGGAGCCTGACGGAGGTCCGTGAGCTGGCCGCACAGCACGGCCGGGCGCCCGACGCCGTGCGTGGTGGTGTCTTCTGCTGGTCCGCCGTCGACGCCGACGGAAGCTGGGCGCGGCGCGTCGCGACCGCCTCGGTCAGCGCGACCTACCGGCAGGACTTCACCGATCTGGCCGATTCGCATCTGCTTTGTGGGAACCCGGGGCAGGTCATCCACCGGCTCGCCGAGTACGCCCAGGCCGGCGTGCAGGACCTCGTGTTCGCGCCCGCCTGTCCCGCCGCCGACCGGGACCGGGTGATCGACACGTTTGCCGCCGACGTGCTTCCGGCCATTCGCGGAACCGAGAGGGGAGCGTTCGTTGCGCAGTGAGTTCAGCAAGGTGCTGGTCGCGAACCGGGGCGAGATCGCGGTACGTGTGATCCGCGCCGCGCGGGACGCCGGACTGTCCAGCGTCGCCGTCTACGCCGATCCGGACGCCCAAGCCCCCCATGTACGTGTCGCCGACGAGGCCCACCCCCTGCACGGGACGTCGGCCGCGCAGACCTATCTGGACATCGACAAGCTCCTGGACGTGGCGAAGGTCAGCGGCGCGGAGGCGGTGCATCCCGGCTACGGCTTTCTCTCCGAGAACGCCGACTTCGCGCAGGCTGTGCTGGACGCGGGCCTGGTCTGGATCGGCCCGGACCCGCAGGCGATCCGAGACCTTGGCGACAAGGTGATCGCCCGGCGGATCGCCAAGGAGGTCGGGGCTCCGCTGGTGCCCGGCACCGAAGCGCCGGTGGCCTCGGCCGACGAGATCGTGGAGTTCGCGCGGCGGCACGGCCTGCCGGTGGCGATCAAGGCGGCTTTCGGCGGCGGTGGCCGCGGGCTCAAGGTGGCCAAAACAGTGGAGGAGATACCCGAGCTGTTCGAGTCCGCCACCCGCGAGGCGGTGGCCGCGTTCGGCCGGGGCGAGTGTTTCGTCGAGCGCTACCTCGACCGCCCGCGGCACGTGGAAGCGCAGGTGCTCGCCGATAAGCACGGCAACGTGATCGTGGTGGGCACCCGGGACTGCTCGCTGCAGCGCCGGCACCAGAAGCTGGTGGAAGAGGCGCCTGCGCCCTTCCTGTCCGACGAGCAGCGCGCTCTCATCCACTCCTCGGCCAAGCAGATCTGCGCCAGGGCAGGCTACAGCGGCGCAGGCACCGTCGAGTACCTGGTCGGCGAGGACGGGACGATCTCCTTCCTCGAGGTCAACACCCGCCTGCAGGTCGAGCACCCGGTCTCGGAGGAGACCACCAGGCTGGATCTGGTGCTCGAGCAATTCCGGATCGCCCGAGGCGAGACACTGCCCTACGACACCGATCCGTCGCCGCAAGGGCATTCGATCGAGTTCCGAATCAACGGTGAGGATCCGGGCCGGAACTTCCTCCCGACCCCCGGCACGGTGACCACCTTCCAGGTTCCCGAGGGGCCCGGCATACGGGTGGACTCGGGAGTCGAGGCGGGGAGTGTGATCGGCGACCAGTTCGACTCCATGCTGGCCAAGCTCATCGTCACCGGCGCCGACCGCGCCACCGCGCTCGCCCGAAGCCGACGCGCGCTGGAAGAGATGGTCGTCGAGGGCATCGCCACCGTCCTGCCGTTCCATCGTGCCGTCGTCCGAGATCCGGCCTTCACCGCGGAAGCCGGATTCACCGTGCACACACGGTGGATCGAAACGGAGTTCGACAACCGCATTCCCCCGTACGACGACGGTCCCGAGGTCGACGACGGCCGGGTCACGATCTCGATCGGCGGCCGGGCGCTGAAGGTGGCCCTGCCCGGTCTGAGCACGCTCGGGGCCCGGGCGGAGGAGATCAGGAAGAGCTCCGCCGAACTCGCGTTCGGCGCGCGGCCGGCCGGGAGCTCCGGTGACGCGGTGACCACTCCGATGCAGGGCACCGTCGTCAAACTCGCGGTGACCGACGGCCAGCGCGTCGAACAGGGTGACCTGATCGCGGTGGTGGAGGCGATGAAGATGGAGAACCCGGTGACCGCACACAAGGCGGGAACCGTCACCGGCCTGTCGGTCGAGGTCGGCGACACCCGTGCCCAGGGCAAGGTCCTGTGCGAGATCTGCGACGACATCCGAGACGAGGAGGACGTCGAGCATGTTGGCTGATGCGCCAGAGTGGCATGCGGCCGGGGTGTACGAGGTGGCCGCGGGAGTGCACCGGATTCCGTTGTCGCTGCCGGACGACGGACTGCGCGCGGTCAATGCCTACGTCATCGAGGACGGGCCCGGCGTGGTGCTCATCGATCCCGGTCAGTTCGGCCCGCTCGCGCGGAGCGAACTGGGGGCGGGCCTAGCGGCGCTCGGCTACACCTTCGCAGACGTCAGGCGTTGCCTGGCCACCCACGTGCACCGCGACCACTACAGCAACGCGATCGCCCTGCGCCGGGAACACGGCTGTCCGGTGAGCCTCGGAGCCGGAGAGCGCGCGTCCCTGGCGGCCGTTCGGATGTCGCAGAACTACGGAATCGACCCCCAGTTGAACGCGCTGCCCTCGTGCGGAGCAGCATCCCTTGTGGACGAACTCGACCCGGATACGGCAGGGCACGGCCTGCCGAACGACGTCTGGGAGGAACCGGACGAATGGTTGGCCGACGGCGACACCGTCGAACTGGACTCGCGGACGTTGCGAGTCGCGCACACGCCAGGACACACCACCGGCCACGTGACCTTCCGCGACGTGGCAGCAGGCCTGCTATTCAGCGGCGACCATGTGCTGCCCCAGATCACCCCCAGCATCGGGTTCGAGCCGGCGGTCGCGGAGCTGCCGCTCGCCGACTTCCTGGGCTCGCTGGCCCGCTCGCGCGAGGAGCCCGACGCGGTGCTGGCCGCGGCGCACGGTCCGGTGACCGGCAGCGTCCATCAGCGGGTGGACGAGCTGCTGACGCACCACGAGCGGAGGCTGGAGCTCACCTGGCAGCGGGTGCGTGACGGCGCACGGACGGTGTACGAGGTGGCCAAGGGCCTGCGGTGGACCCGCCGTGAGCGCGCGCTGGACACCCTGGACCCGTTCAACAGGATGCTGGCGGTCATGGAGACCAAGGCGCATCTGGACGTCCTCGCCCACCGCGGCTCGCTGGACCGGACGGTCGACGTGGGACTGTGGTGCTACTCGGTTCGGGCCCGGTCCGGCACGCCCGGCGGCGTGAGCCCGCACCCGCAGTGACCGTCTTCGTCGTCGCTGTGGCATCCCAGTAGGCGACCTGACTGTCAAGATCGGACATGGCAGATTCCTTGTCCCGCTCGAAAATACGATTCGGGTCCTGAGCTGCACATTCCCCACTCCGATGCCGTGGCCCTGGTCGGGTCGCCCGGGGCATCTCAGCCCCGGGCTCCCACGGAACGGAGCGTGAGGGTCTCCCCTCACTCCGCTCTTCTCATCGCTGTCCGGCGAACGTGCGCGTCCAGGTCCAGTGGGCGAACAGTCCGGGGTCTCGATCGAGGACCCCGGACCACCATGCCGTGAACCTTTTGTAGGAGCGCAGCCGTCTGTACTTCTTGCCTGCCCACCGCATCAGGTAGGTGTTGATGCGTTGCAGGAGCGGATACATCTGCGACCGGTAGAACTGGCCGTAGTAGTTCATCCAGCCCGCCACGATTGGGTTGATCACTGTGGCGAGCTCGTCCAAGTCGTGTCTGGTGCGCGTGTGGATCCGCCACCGGCGGACCGATCGGAGCGGGGTCGTGATGGTCGGTCATACCTTTTCCTGAAGGGTGTTCGTGCGTGTGGTGCGTTTGCCTACCCGGCCTGCCGGGCGGCCAAAACCGCCAGTCCGGTGATCGCCGAGGACACCCAAGACAACGGCCGTAAGAACAAGCGCGCGGCCGCGCTGGTTCGACCCCCGGCAACGGCCCTGAGCACACCGACAACGCCCAGAAGAGCTCGCGCAGCTCCGACTGCGGAAGTGAGGGGTAGCGGACACGAAATAACTGGTTCCGCTGCGGCGCGCAGGGCCGCCGCTGGTGGTATGGCGGCGCCGGCCGGTGGGCACATCCAGCAGATCGCGGTTCGTGATCGGCACCGGCAGTCGGGGGGCAATGTGATGCGGTTGAGTGCACGTAATCAGGTCCGGGCCAGGGTCACCGCGATCACCGCGGGCCCGGCCACCGCGAACGTCGAGTTGGACGCGGGCGGGGTGCGGCTGGTCGCCTCCATCACGGTGGAGGCCGCCCGTGAGCTGGGTTTGGCCGAGGGCCGCGAGGTCGTTGCGGTGATCAAGGCCTCCGATGTGATCGTGGCCGTCGCCGACTGAGGGCATCGGCCGTACGCGCTGGGACGGCTTGGCGGATGGCTGGCGTAACCCGCCGCCATGCCATGCCGTCCTGGTCGCGTCTTCCAGGCTCGGCTCAGTGCTGGCGGATGAGGTGGTCGACGCCGCGGATGGAGGTGCGGCGGCGCTGACGTAGCGGCCGCCCTTGGCGTCACCGGACACGTCCAGACGAGGGCCATCGGTGTCCAGCGGGGTCCCGTCCTGGGCGGCGGCGGGCAGTACCTGCCTGCCCCGAAGGCGGGAGCGATCTGACCCTAGGGCACGATCGCCTGGTACCCGTCGGTGCCGGTGGCGGCGAGAAGGAACCGCAGCTGATCGTTCTTGATGGGGGCTGCATCGAAGCGGCGGCCGGCCGCGGTATCGGCCAGCAGTGGCCCGGTGAAGGTGTCCTGTTCGGTGTCGCGGGGGAGCCGGTGAACCGCACAGTGACCGTGTGCTGGGGGAAGGCAGGCAGGTCAGCCACGGTGTAGGCGCACCGGTGCTCGACTTGCCCGGTCACCGCCATCGGCACTGGACGGGGGATGGCCGGGATACGTGATGGCCGCAGTCACCGACGGGAACCCAGCAGCGCCGTGGCGATCAAGTGGTCTCCTGTCCCGATGTGGCGGTCGCCGAAGCCGGATGGTGCCAATAGCCGCGGACAGGATGGATTTTCCAGGAGTGGCCGGAATCGTAGACAGCTCCGGCCGGCTGGCCGTCACCGAAGCGGGACGCCAATCAAGAGCCGCGTGCCCGAGCGTCCGCGGCTAGTACATGGGTCGGGGGGAGTGCCCTCCTCCACGAGGGTGACCGAAGCGTACCGGCGAAATGTTGTTGCCCCACGCCAAAAACTGCAGGTCAGCGGAGATATAGGCACGCCTTAGGCAAGCCACTGGTATACGTCGCGCAGCAGAGCAGGATCAGCCGGACTATCTCAGACGAATGACGCCTATGCCTTCTCTCCGTTGGTGAGAGCGGCTGACGCGGGTTGCTGAGCTGAAGAACGTGCGCTGATCGCCGGGCGCGGTCGAATCACTCGGCGTAGGCAGTGAAGGTGTCCTGGCGGACGCCACTGACCGTGCCGGTGACCCCGGCCACGGGTACGGGCCTAACACGTCGCCGGCCCCGGCGTCGCTACCCGGCCGGGCGCCGTTGCTTGCTCGTTGCTTGCTCGTTGCTTGCTCGTCTGCCCCGGTACGGCCCGGCAGCATCCGACACGATGACCGGATGATTCACTGGGGGAGAGGCACCGAACGCGGACCAAACGGCACGTAGCGGCATTACGAACCACAGTTCGGCACCCCTTTCTCCGTCTCCCACCAGAAAATGGCCGGATGGCTGTGGACTTTTAATCCGCAGCTTCGGGCCTGCAGGCGACGGGCCTGTGTCAATTCAGACATTTGGAAAGCCGCAGGTCACACGCTTGTTGCGGTGTGTGCACGGCCTCTCCTGGGCGCGGTGGTGGTGCGCCCCGGCGATCTTGGAGACTGGTTAGCTTGGTTGCCGACCGCTCAGGCAGCCGGTTGTTGTGTCTGGTAGAACGCTTCCTCATATTCGAATGGAGAAACGTCCTTACAATGCGAGTGTAGCCTTTCCGAATTGTACCATGCAACCCATTCCATGGTGTTCTTTGTCACGTCCGTGAGGTCATTCCACGGCCCGAGCCGGTCGATGAGCTCCCGCTTGTAGAGGCTGTTCAACGACTCGGCGGCGGCATTGTCGTATGAATCGCCTTTCGAGCCGACGGAACGGGCGGCGCCCATTTCGGCGAGCCGGTCGGTGTAAGAGATCGAGGTGTACTGACTGCCCCGGTCGCTACGATGGACCAGACGATCACCGAGACGCCCCTTCCGCGCCCAGATCGCCATATCGAGAGCGTCGAGCACCAATTCGGTGTACATACGGCCGGAACAGGCCCAGCCGACAACGGCCCGGGAATAGCAGTCCATGATGAACGCGGTATAGCACCACCCGTCGTTCTCGGTCGGCACATAGGTGATATCGGCGACCCAGCGCGTGTTCGGCGCCGCGGCGGTGAAGTCGCGCTCGAGCAGGTCGGACGGGTAGGCCGCAGCCGGGTCCAACACAGTGGTACGAGGCTTCTTCGCGGGCGTGCCGACCCCCTGGATCCCCAGGTCGCGCATCAGCCGCTCCACCGTGCACCTCGCCACCTCGACGCCGTCGTGGTTCAACTGCCGCCAGATCTTGTCCGCGCCATAAACCTTGTTCCCCGGGCCGGGCTGGTCCCACACCGTCATGATCACCTCCTTCAATATCTCGTCCCGACGCGCCCGATACGACGGTTCACACTCCCGCTTCTTCGCCGCATAATAGGTCGAGGGCGGAATGTCAAGGGCAGCGCAGATCGGATCCACTCCGAACCGATCCCGGTGAACATCGACGAACTCGACAAGCGCTACAGTTTGAAAGCGAGTTCCTTCGCGAAATAACTGGACGCGGCCTTCAGAATCTCATTCGCCCGCTCCAGCTCGGCGACTTTCCGCTTCAGCTGCCGGATCTCCTCGGCCTCCACGGTCGAGACACCCGACCGCGTCCCGGCGTCGATCTCGGACTGACGAACCCACTTGCGCAACGTCTCGGCCGACCCGATCCCGAGCTTGCCGGCCACCGCCGTGATCGCCGCGAACTCCGTGTCGTACTCACTGCGCACCTCGGCGACCATCGCCACCGCACGCCGGCGCAGTTCCGCAGGGTAGGGGGACTTCCTTGCCATGACTTGATCTTCCCTCCTGATCAAGTCTCCACTGAACCCGGGGGGACTCAG
>JAOPYL010000039.1 GCA_025964625.1 Actinoallomurus sp.
CGTGCATGTCGCCGCGGTACAGGAACAGCCGCGCGGCGCGGTCGCGTTCGACGTACGCCTCGCCGAAGACCTCCGACAGCAGTCCCAGCCCGCGCCGGCGCCACAGGTCGATCTGGAACAGCCGGTCGCGCGCGGCGTTGAAGCCCTGCGCGACGAACAGGTCGTCCTGCGAGGACGCGTACACGTGCGGCACGCCCCACCGGTCGATCAGGATCTCGACGGACGACGACAGTCCCGGAACGACGAACGTTGTGGTCATTCAGTCTCACTATCGGATAACACCTAATTCGCGCAATGCCCGTCCCCGGGGATCGTTCGCCGTGGTCAGCAGCACGATGCGCGGAACCGTTCGCGGCGAGTGAACGTGTCGGGACGGCCCGTCGAACGATGCGATCACTTGGGCGATATGTGCGTATTGTGCCTTCCGACCCGACGACGAGGGGGTGCTCCCGTCATGACTTTGAGCGACCAGGATGTGGCCGTACACGAAGAACGGCGCGGACATCCGGTCCGCGCGCTGGGCGACAGTCCCGGTGAACGTGCCGCGGTGTGCGTGATCGGCGTCGCCATGCTCGCGCTGGCGCTGATCGGCATGTACGTCTCGTTCCAGACCGTGTACGAGTATGTCCGGCCGTGGTTCCGGGACACGGCATGGGCGGTGCCGATCGCCATCGACGTCGCGATCCTGGTCTTCTCGGCGGCGGACCTGCTCCTGTCGTACTGGCGGATGGCCAAGCCCTCGATGCGGCTGATCCCCTGGGGCTTCACCGCAGCGACCATCTGGCTCAACTGGCAGGCAGGCGGCCCGGTGCCGATCCGGATCGCGCACGCCGCGATGCCGGCGCTCTGGGTGCTGTTCTGCGAGTACGCGCGGCACGTCCTGGCGGCCCGGGTGGGCCTGGTGAACGGCGGCCGGATGGAGCGGGTCCGGCGTTCCCGGTGGCTGCTCGCGCCGGTCTCCACGGCTCGGATGCGCCGCCGAATGATCCTGTGGGAGATCACCTCGTACCGGCGGGCGCTGCAGCTGGAAGCCGAACGCCGGGCCGAGATCGCACGGCTGGAGATGGCGCACGGCCGGCAGTGGCGCCGCCACGCCTCCGCTCATGAACGGCTGGCGATGAAGCTCGCCGCGGTGGCTCCCGCCGATGTGCTCCCCTCGCTGGCGGCCACCATCGGCTCCGATCCTCCGGCACCGTCCTTGGACGGACCGATGGCCGAAGCCGAGACCGAAGAGAACAGGGATCCCCTGCTTCTGGAGACCGTTCCGGATCCGGCGGGTCATGCCCAAGCGGAACCCGCCGGACCGGAACCGGCACCCAGTGAGCTGGTAAGGGGCAGTGCTCGCCGGCGAGCCGCCGCACTCCTCGCCGCCGAACCTGACATTTCCGGTACGGAGCTCGCGCGCCGGCTCGGCGTGACGACCGGGTACGGCCGCCGGCTCCGTTCGGAGCTGCTGAACGCCGGGAACGGTTATCGCTGAAGCATCACCCGCCGTGCACCCGCTCACCGCCCACATACGTCGCGCGTACGGGGATCGACGCGATGCCGTGCGGGTCGATGGTGAGCGGGTTCTCCCCCAGCACCACGAAGTCGGCGAGGTATCCGGGCGCGAGCCGCCCCTTGACACCTGAAGCGTCCTCGGCTTCCGCGGACCCGACCGTGAAGATGCGGAGCGCCTCCTCGACACTCACCCGCTGCGACGTCCCGACCGGCTCGCCGTCGTCGAGGCCCTCGCGGGTCACCATCGACTGCAGGCCGAGCAGCGGCTCGTACGGCCCGCACGGATAGTCGGACGAGCCGGCGACGGTGACTCCCGCGTCCAGGAAGGAACGGTGCGCGAACATCCGCTCGGTACGCTCGGCGCCGTACCAGGTGTTCAGCGCCCCGCCGTGGTACGCGACGTATCCGGCGAACGGCACGGCGATCGCACCCAACGCCTTCATCCGGGAAAGGATCCCGGAGTCGACGACGGAGCAGTGCTCGATGCGGTGCCGCAGCCCGGGCCTGGGCGTCTCGCGCTGCGCCGCCTCGAACGCATCCAGAACCAGCCGGATAGCCGCGTCGCCGTTGGCGTGCACGCCGACGCGGTTGCCGTCCCGGTGCACGGTCCGCACCGCACCGAACAGCTCTTCGGTCGACGTCGTCTGCAGGCCGTGACCGCCCGAGTCGGCGTACGGCTCCGACAGCAGGCAGGTACGGCCGCCGATGGCGCCGTCGACGAACGCCTTGACGCCGACGATCCGCAGCAGGTCGTCGCCGAACCCGCTGCCGACCCCGAGGGCCCGCGCCTTCGCGTAGTGGTCGATGGACAGCAGCATGCCGACGCGCAGCGTCAACAGGCCCTCGTCGCGGGCCCGCCGCAACAGGGCGATGTCGTCCGGGGCGATCAGCGCGTCGCAGATCGACGTCAGCCCGGCGGCGTGCCACAGCTCGACCGCGCGGGCGACCCCGCGGAGCCTGTCCTCCGGTGAGCTCGGCCGCAGCGGCGAGTCACCGCGTGCCGTCGCGGGATAGATCACGTTCATGACGGCGCGTTCGATCAGCCGGCCGTCGAGGCGGCCGTCGGCGGCGCGGCCGAACTCGCCGCCCTCCGGCGGCACCGAGTCCTCGTCAATACCGAGCTCGCGCAGGGCGCATGAGTTCACCACGCCCCAGTGGCCCGCGACCTGCACCACGATCGCGGGGTTGTCCGGGGCGACCCGGTCGAGGTCCCACCGGGTGATGGCACCCGTCTTGACGTCGTCGTAGCGGCTGCCGCGGATCCAGGCGTCCGGCCCGGCCGTCGCGGCCTCCGCTCCGACGCGGGCGAGCAGGTCGTCCACCCCGGCCACGGCGGCGGCGGACAGGTCGAGGTGCAGCAGGTCCTCGGCCGTGTTGCCGAGATGGATGTGCGCGTCGTGCAGCCCGGGGATGACGGTCGCGTCCCCGAGATCGACCACCTCGGCGCCGGGGAACCGGTCGCGCAACGAGGCGACGTCGCCGATCGCGCGGATCCGGCCGCCGGCGACGGCGAGCGCCTCGGGCTCCGGGCCGTCGTCGCCGCGCTGGCTGACGATGTGCGCGGCGCGGAAGAGCACGGGTACGGCTTCGGAGATCACGATGCCTCCCCCGCGACGGCCGGGGCCGGTGCCGGGCCGCCGGGTACCGCCTCGGCGGGCCGGGCGTACGACACGGCGGCGTTGACGATGAGGTTGGCGACCAGCGCGATGACGCCGCCGTTCACGCCGAACAGCGGGTCGTGGCCGGTGAGCCACAGCCCCAGCATGATGGCGGTGCCGACGACGAGCCCGGCGACCGCGCCCGCCGCGGTCATCCGGCGCCAGAACAGCGCGAGCAGCACGATCGGCACGAGCTGCCCCAGTCCCTCGTACGACAGCACGGACAGCTGCACCAGGGCGCTCGGGTAGAACAGGCTGCCGGCGAGCGCGATGAGCCCCGCGACGAAGCAGACCAGCTGCGACAGCCGCTTCGTACGGGCGTCGCCGGCCCGTTCGGTCCGCGTACGGCGTGGGTCGGCGCCGTTGCCGCCGCCGAGCAGTGTCCTGCCCCACAGCGTGCCGATGGCGAGCACGAACACGCTCATCGGCACGATCGCCGACAGCGCGCCGGCCACGCCGATGACCGCCACCAGCGGCGACGGGAGCGACCTGGTGACGAGCGCGAACAGCGCCAGGTCGGAGTTCTTCAGCGTCGGCACGACGAACAGGGCGGTGGCGCCGACCATCATCGGGATGAAGAGCAGCAGCTGGTACCACGGCAGCAGCACGGAGTTGCGGCGCAGCGCGTTCGGGCTCCTGGCGCTGAAGTAGCCCGCCACCGTGTTCGGGAAGATCGTGATCGTCACTCCGTTGAGCAGCACGGTGCTGACGAACCACGCGGCGCCACGGCCGCCCGACGCGTGCCCGGGGAAGGTCAGCCACTCCGGCTTCTCGACCACCAACCGGTGCATGAACGCGCCCGCGCCGTGGACGTAGTGCATGGGGACGTACACCGCGAGGAAGACGACGGCGAAGATGACCAGCACGTCCTTCAGCGCGCTGACCCACGCCGAGCCGCGCAGGCCGGACACCAGGATGAACGCCTCGGCCACGATGAACGACACGATCGCGGCGACGCGCAGGTCGATGCCTCCATAGCTCATCGCGTTCACCACGACGCCCATGCCCTGAATCTGCAGCTGGATGTAGGGGACGATGAACACCGTCGCGACGACCGCGACGAGGATTCCGACCGGCCGCGAGCGGAAGCGGTGCTCGGCCATGTCGGCGATGGAGATCAGGTTGTGCCGGCCGGCATACGTCCAGATCGCCGGCCCGGCGACGTACGCGACGGCGAGGCCCACGGTGAGGTACGCCACCAGGTACAGGATCGGCACGCCGTACGAGAAGGACCAGCCGGCGGTGCCGAGGAACGAGAAGCTCGTGTACGTCTCGCCGGCCATCAGCAGCCAGACGAACATCACGCCCAGCCCGCGGCTGGACACCGACCACTCGGCGAGCCCCTTGTCCCGGCCACGGGCGCTGAGCACGCCGATGAGGATGGTGGCCACCATGGCCAGGCCGAAGATGGTCGTGGCGATCACCGCTGAACCGCTCATCGGGCGCCTCCGCCGGTCTCGCGGGTACGCACGCCGGCGTCGGCCGGGATGGGCTCGATCGCGTCGGTCCGGTACGCCGGGTCGTACCTGGAGACGATCCAGATGACGATCGGGCTGATCACCGTCGTGACGATGATCCACATGAGGAGGAAGGGGACGCCGAGGACGCGCGGCTCGATGCGGTTCGCCACCAGCGGCGCCGCGCAGTAGAGCACGGCGGGTACGAGCAGCAGCCACAGGACGGGCCGGCGCGACCGGACCTCGGGGAATTCGTCGAACGGGGGCGGGGTCACCCGCCCTGCCTCGTCGGGGGGCTGGGACATGACACTCCTCGGTTCGGATGGGTATGCATGGACCCTCCAATACGCCTGCCCGTAATGCCAGGCGACTGGTCTGACCAGATGAGTTCTCGTACTCTGCTGGCGCGTTTGCGCTGTGGTCAAATCGCCACCACCACCGACGCCGCCTCGCTGATGGAGCGCTCGATCGCGGTCCGGCGCCCTCCCGCGGGCGGCAGGCCGGTCACCTGCGGGTGTACGACGAAGTGTCACCCTGAGGTGGACGGAATACCTGGGCGGTCTCACGTAGCGTCACTCAAGACGTTCACGAAAGGCCACGCGCGTCGCGGTGAATTGGGGGATTCACGGGGGACGTGACGCCCGGGCCGATCCCGGGCCCGGACATTGTCCGGGCCGTCGGGAAGCGCACGTTCGCGGGCGAGGCCTCTTTGGGGGAAGGGTCGCCTCGCCCCGAACGTCGCGTCGAACGGACACGTACCGCGCCGTCTAAGGAATCACCGCGTCCGATGCCGCACGCCCGGTGAACCAGGATGAGGAGATCACGGCCGGCGCGCGGCGTGGGCGCCGGCGGGCGGCGTGGCCGCTCCGGCGGGCAGGGTGTCCCCGGTGCCGGTACCGCCGCCGGCCAGCCGGCGGTACACCCGCTCGTAGCCGGCCGCCATGATCGAGACGTCGAAGTGGCGTGTGACGTGGCGTCGGCATGCCTCGGGAGCGAGGTCGCCGGCGGCGTCGATGGCCGCGGGCAGCTCCCCGGGGTCGTCCCGGGTGAAGCCGGTGACCCCGTCACGGACGACCTCCGGCACCGATCCGCGGCGGAGAGCCACGACCGGGGTGCCGCAGGCCATGGCCTCGATCATCACCAGCCCGAAGGGCTCCTCCCACAGGATCGGGAAGAGCAGGCAGTGCGCCGCGGCGTAGAGTTCCTGCTTGGCCCGCATGCCCACCTCCCCGATGAACTCCGCGTCGGCGCCGAGACGAGGGCGGACCTCCGCGTCGAAGTAGGCCTGCTCGGCCGGCTCCTGCAGCTTGCCGGCCAGCACGATCGGCCGGCCCGCGCGCCGCGCGGCGTCGATGGCGAGATGAGCTCCTTTGATCGGGCTGAATCGGCCGATGAACAGGACGTAGTCGTCCTTACGCGTACGAAACGGGAAGTCGGCGACCTTGATGGCGTTGTGCACCGTGGCTGCCCAGTCCAGGTCCGGCGCGAGCCGTTGCTGCGCCTCGGAGATCGCGACAAGGTGGACGTCGCGGGACAGGTGGCGGTAGTAGGCGACCATCTCGCCGGAGCACGGGGCATGCGCGGTCACCACGGTCGGCACCGTGCGCCCGCGTGCGGTGAGCGGCCCGGCCAGGGAGTGGTCGTGGACGATGTCGAGTTCCATGTCGTCGAGGTAGTGGTTCGTCCACGCCGCCTGCAGCACCTCGGGCATCGCCTCACCCAGCCGATCCGACGGCGCCTCCTCGTACGTTCGCAGGAACCGGGCCCGGGTGCCGTTCTTTCCGGCGCCCACCAGGACGACCTCGTGACCGCATGCGATGAGCGCGTCGGCGAGGTCGGCGACGAGCGCCTCGATTCCGCCGTACGCGAGTGGCGGCACATCGAACCATGGCGGCAGGGTCAGGGCGACCCGGATCGGCCCGGACTTCCCGAACAGCGTTGACCTGGCGGGGAGCGGCATGGATCGCGATATCGGACCGTCTATGCCCGAGATGTTCATCGGGCTTCTCCTGCCGGCTCGACGGTCATCAGTGGTGGCCGGGGCTCGTCGATCAGCTCGATGTCCTCCGGCCAGTTGCCGACCCTCACCTGTCCCCCCGACGTGTAGATCGAGACCTGCTGACCGCAGAGCCACAGGCGCTCGATCCGCAGCTCTCCGAAGCCGGGCGGAAGCGCGGGCGCGAGCCAGGTCCTCCGGTACGGGATCCAGGGGTCGAACCGCAGCAGCGTCCGCAGCAGGTGCACCGGGCTCGCGGCCGCCCACGCCTGAGGCGAGCAGGAGGTCGGATAGGGCACCGGCTTCGGATACTCGTTGCGGCCGAAGCCGCAGAAGAGCTCGGGCAGTCGGCCCTCGAACGCGTTGGCCGCGTCCAGCAGGCTCATCGCGACGCGCTGCGCCTCGTTGACGAACCCGTAGCGCATCAGACCGGCGGCGATGAGCGCGTTCTCATGCGGCCACACTGATCCGTTGTGATAGCTCATCGGGTTGTAGGCCCCCATCGAGGTGGCCAGCGTGCGGATGCCCCAGCCGCTGAACATCTCCGCGCTCATGAGCCGCTCGGCCACGGCCGGGGCCTTGTCGGCGTCGATGAAGCCGAATAGCAGGCAGTGGCCCATGTTCGACGCGAGAGCGTCGATGGGCCTCTTATAACGGTCCAGGCCCACCGCGTACCAGCCACGGTCGGGCAGCCAGAACGTCCGGTTGAAGTTCTCCTTGAGCCTGGCGGCGCGGTCGGCGCACTCCTCGGCGGTGGCCGTGTCGCCCTGCTCGCTGGCCAGCAGGGACCTGGACAGATAGGCCGCGTAGACGTAGGCCTGCACCTCGGCGAGCGCGATCGGGCTCTCCGCGATCCTGCCGTCCGCGAAGTTGATCCCGTCGAAGGAGTCCTTCCACCCCTGGTTGATCAGGCCGCGGTCGGTCTTGCGCTGGTACTCCACGAACCCGTCACCGTCGAGATCGCCGAACTGCTCGATCCACTCCATCGCGCGGTCGGCGTGCGGCATGAGCCTCTTGACCTCGTCGTGGTGCAGCCCCCAGCGCCGCAGCTCGCCGAGCACCATGACGAAGAGCGGGGTGGCGTCCACCGACCCGTAGTAGGCCGCCCCTCGCGGGGTGCCATGCAGGACGCCGGCCTCGACGCCACCCCGGAGCTCATGCAGGATCTTTCCGGGCTCCTCCTCGGTCAGCGGGTTGACCCGCTCCCCCTGGAGATCCGCCAGGGTCCACAGGGTCCCCAGCGCCAGGGAGCGATCCAGCATGAGGGTCATGAAAGAGGTGAGCAGGGAGTCGCGCCCGAAGAGCGTCATGAACCAGGGTGCGCCCGCGGCCACCGACGGCGGCCGATCGGGATGATCCTCGTCGAAGATCCGCAGCGAGCCGAGGTCGGCGTGGCTGCGCAGCAGCGCCTTGCCCAGTCCCGAGTGCTGCGTCAGCACCACCGGGGTGTCCTGCTGCCACGCCTGGAGGCGCCGGGCCGGGTCGGCGCGTTCGACGGGACGATGTGAGGGAAAGCGCGGGGGCAGCACATCGCCGTCGAAGACCGGCTGCACCATCACGGTCGTCTCCCAGGTGTCGCGCGCCGGCACCGCGACGAAGAAGGACAGCCGGGAGGGGCCGGCCGAGGCGCCCTTGGAACTGATCCGCACACCCCGCTGCCGGTCGCCCTCCCTCGACACGACGGTGATGCTGCCGTCGCCGACCTCCCTCGAGAGCTCGCCGCGCGTCCGGATCAGGCCGGCCTTGACGTCGAACAGGTCACAGAGGTCGGCGTCGACGTCCAGCGCGAGGATGAGGCCCGCCGGCTCCTTCGACAGGTTGTGGACCACGATGTCCTCGCGCATGCCGCCACCGACGTACCGCGCGCGTGTGATGAGCATGCTGCTCTCGGCTCTGCCCGGCCGTGGCTGGCTCCTGCCGAGAAAGGTCGCCGAGAACGGATCGGCCGGCACCAGATCCAGCGGCTCCAGCGGCTCGTCGTCGACCAGCAGCTGCCACCGCGACACCAGGCGCGTGTCGCGAAAGAAGATCCCGTCGGTCCCCCCGCGCACCATGTCCCCGGACTGCGCGCAGACGCAGAAGGCCGTGCCCTCGAAAAGGATCACCGTCCCTGGCGCGGCTCCCGCCGGTATCTGCTGGGCTGTCCATTCAGTCATGCTGATCCCCCCGATCAACATTGCTGATCCCGCCGAACTGGGTCCGCACCCGCAGGCGCGTCTTCGCTGGCCCAGTGCGCACGTCGAATCGCCGACCCCGGAGATTGGCGCCCGAATTCTCCTGATTAGCATATTCAACGGCGTCACGCGCCGATCGCGAGGCCTTCGCCGACTAGGTCCTGACCAGGTGGTCCAGTTCGAGGTGGGCGGAGACCACCCAGTTGGGGACGTCGACGACCTCGGAGATCTTGAGGTCGGCAACCACGCTGGCCAGCAGGTACGCGTCTGCCGGCGCGAGGCCGGTGCGGGTCGTGACCTCCTCGATGAGTGCGCGCGTGGCGTCCACGGCGGCGGCCATCAGGTCCGGTCCGACGCCCGTCGTGGCCAGCGCCGCGCCGGTGCGCTGGGTTCGCGGGTGGGTCTCCACGATCGGGGTCTTCGGCGCCGCGCCGGGACGCACGTCGACGCGGAGGCGTACGGTCGCGTCGGTCTCCACGCCGGTGCCGCTCACCTCTCCGTCGCCCATCGCGGCGTGGGCGTCGCCGAGCGACAGCAGTGCGCCGTCCACGCCGACGGGGAGCACGAGCCGCGCGCCCGGGCCGATGTGGCGGATGTCGAGGTTCCCGCCCCAGCGGCGGGGCGGGACCATGGAGTGCTGTCCCGCCTCGGGCGGGGCGACCCCGATCGTCCCGATCATGGGAACGACCGGCACGGACAGGCCGGGCAGCAGTTCGGCGCGGCCATCCGCGATGGCGGAGATGCGCAGATGTGCGTCCGGGAAGTCGTCGGCGAGCAGGCCGAAGCCGGGGATGCAGGCCGTCCAGCCCCAGCTCCCCACGGAGACGTCCAGGATGTCGATCACAAGCGCGTCCCCAGGGCGCGCCCCCTCGATCCGGAAGGGACCCGTGACCGGGTTGATCCGTCCGAAGTCGAGGGTCGCCACGTCACCGGCCGTGGAGCCGGCGGTCAACTGACCACCGCTGGCCTCGACGGTCTCGACCGTGACCTCGTCGCCCGGGGTCAGGACCGCTGTCGCCGGGAGGTCCCGGTCCCAGGTGTTGTGGGTCTCGGTGCGTTTGATGTGCATCAGTCCTCCAGGGACAGTTCGGTACCGCGGCCGGTGCGCTTGTAGAAGACGAGGAGTGCCGCGCCGATGACCAGCCAGATGATCCCGCCGATCTTGGCCCGCATGTCGGCATTGACGAGGACATAGCCGATGATCAGGAAGCCCAGGGCGGGCGCGACGATGTGCAGGTGCCAGCGGCGGCTGCGGTTACGGAGCACGAAGTGCACGAAGACCGAGACGTGCAGCAGCATGAACGAGAAGAGCGCGCCGAAGTTGACCAGGGACGACAGCAGGTCGAGCTGGCCCACGAAGGTGAGGCCCAGGAACAGCGAGAGGACGGAGACCAGCAGGATCGCGCGCTCGGGGATCTTGCGGGTCGGGTGGACGTGCGCCAGGAAGGACGGCAGCTTGCGGTCGCGGGCCATGCTGTACAACAACCGCGACGTCGCGGCCTGCGCCACCAGGGAGTTGGCGATCCCGGTGGCCAGTGCCGACGTGACCGCGACCGTCACCTTGAGCCAGCCGCCGCCGGCGATCCAGGCGATGTCATAGAACGCGTTGTTGGTCGCGTCCCCGTCCGCGAAGGCCGTACGGCCGGGGACGAGGAGGCAGGCCACGAAGGTCTGGACGATGAAGAGCACGGCCACCGCGCACAGGGCCACGACGGTGGCCCGGCCGACCAGCCGCCGGTCGCCGTCCTTGACCTCTTCCGACAAGGTCGAGATGCCGTCGAACCCGAGGAAGCTCAGCACCGCGATCGACAGCGCGCCGAAGATCAGGCCGGGCGTCAACAGATGCGGTTTGAGCAGTGGCTCGAAGGAGAAGTGCGCGCCGTTCTTGCTCGCCGCGATGGCCGCGACGGCGAAACCGATGAACAGCGCGAGCACGATGAGCTCGGCCGTCAGGAAGACCCGGTTGAGCCGGGCGGTGGATTCGATCCCGAGGTAGTTGACGACCGTGTTGATCACGACGAAGATCACGACCCACGCCCACTGCGGGACGCCGGGAACGAAGGACGTCAGCGCCGCGGCGCTCATGACGTACAGCAGTGTGGGGATGAGCAGGTAGTCGAGCAGGATCGCCCAGCCGGCCAGGAAGCCGACCTTGTCGTTGATGCCGCGCCCCGCGTAGGAGTACACCGACCCGGCGATCGGGAAGGCCCGCGACATCTCCCGGTAGCTGAGCGCGGTGAACAGCATCGCGACCAGGCCGATGAGGTACGTCAGCGGCACCATGCCCTTGGAGCCGTTGAACACCACCCCGAAGATGGCGAACGGCGCGATGGGCACCATGAACACCAGGCCGTAGATCATCAGATCGGCCAGGCTCAGTGAGCGCTTCAGCTCCTGCTCATAACCGAAGGAGCTCAGCGTCGGTTCGGACATGGGGGGACGCCTTTCAGTCGTGCTGGTCGAGGAAGGCGGCGACGGCCCGGAGGCAGGCGTCCTTGGAGCCCTCGGTCACCGGCAGATCCTCCTAGAGTTGGGGTTCACGCTGGTCGCAGCATAGGAGGACAAAGGTCTAGAATCCAGACCTTTGTTTGTTAAAACTGTGAAACAACGTCAATTGACGAGGTGACGCCAGGTGATCGACGAGTCACCGCCGCTCGGCCCGCTGCACGCGGCGACGACCGGCGAGCAGATCGCGCACCGGCTGTCGACGGCGATCGCGCTCGGCGAGTTCAGCCTGGGCGACCGGCTGCCGAGCGAGCGGGAGCTGGCCGCACTGCTGCAGGTGAGCCGGGAGAGCGTACGCGCCGCACTCCGGCGGCTGGCCGACGCCGGGCTCATCGAGGTGCGGCGCGGACGCGGCGGCGGAGCGTTCGTGCGCGCCGAGTGGGCCGAGAGCAGCGAGAACGCCGTCCGGGAGGCGCTCCTCGCCCAATGGGAGGACTTCGAGGCCCTCTTCGACTACCGCCGCCTGATCGAGAGCCTCATCGCCCGGACCGCCGCCGACCGCGCCCGCGATGACGACCGGGCCGCCATCCGCGCCGTCCTGGCCTCCTTCGAGACCGCGGCGAGCCTGGCGGAGGCACGCCGGCTGGACACCGAACTGCACTTCGCCGTCGCCCGCGCGACCCACAACGCGCGGCTGGTCCGGCTGCACCAGCTCCTGCTCTCCGAGGTGAGCCTCGGCGTCTCGGCAGAGCCGTACACCTGGGAGATCTACGAGGATGCCCGGCCACACCATCGGGCGCTCGCCGAGGCGGTCGTCCGCGGTGACAGGGAGCGGGCGGCGCACATCGCCGGCGAGCACTTCGCCATCACCGAGAACGTCCTGCGCCGCCTCGCCGCCCGCGTCGCCGCAACCGAGCCGCCCGCCACCGAGGACCCCGCCGAGGCGTAGGCCGCACGCCGGGTATGGGGGGTATGTATGCCACATACCCGGCTGCGCAGGGAGGCGGGCGCTGACATGCCGTTGCTCATCGGCACATCCGGATGGCAGTACACCCACTGGCGCGGGCTGCTCTACCCTCCCGGGCTGCCGCAGACCCGCTGGCTGGAGCGGTATGCCGAGTGCTTCGACACGGTCGAGAACAACAACGCCTTCTACCGCCTGCCCACCGCGGAGGTCTTCGCCAAGTGGCGCGACCGCACACCTGCCGGCTTCGTCATGGCGGTGAAGGCGAGTCGCTTCCTGACCCACATCAAGCGGCTGCAGGAGCCGGAGGAGCCGGTCGAACGCCTGCTACGGGCCGCCGCCGGCCTCGGCGACAAGCTCGGGCCGATCCTGCTCCAGCTCCCGCCGACCCTGCGGGCCGAGCCCGAGCGCCTGGACCGCTGCCTGCGCTGCTTCCCCGCCGGAGTCCGGGTCGCCGTCGAGCCGCGGCACGCATCGTGGTGGACCTCGGAGGTCCACGACCTGCTGATGGAACGTCGCGCGGCACTGTGCTGGGCCGACCGCCTCGGCCGGCCCCTGACGCCCCTGTGGCGGACCGCCGGGTGGGGGTACGTGCGGTTCCATGAGGGGGCCGCGCATCCCCGGCCGAGCTACGGTGACCAGGCGTTGCGCACCTGGGTACGCCGCCTCGGCGAGACCTGGGACGAGGACGACGACGTCTACGCGTATTTCAACAACGACCCGGGCGGCGCGGCCGTCCGCGATGCCGGCCGGTTCGCCGGGTTCGCCCGCGCGACCGGCCACCGCGTCAGTCGTACGCCGCAACTCTCCTCGGCGCGCTGAGGGTCAAGACGGCGTCAGGGCCGGTCATCGCCGTGGAGGCGCAGCGCGCCGGCGAACTGTCCGGCGAGGTCGAGCATCCGGTCGACGCTCGAGGTCGTCTGCTGCAGGTCGACGAAGACCTCGTCGGCCCCCGCGTCGGCGGCGGCCAGGGAGTACTCCGCGACCTGGTCGATGGTCCCCTCGCGCGGGACCCGCTCGGCGTCCGCGGGCTTCTCCGTGATCATGGCGTTGATCCGGACGATCATCCGCAGCGCGCCGGGGTCCCGGCCCGAACCCTCCGCCGCGCGTCGCACCCTGTGCCAGAGCTGGGTGAGAAGCGGAAGCGCGACACCTGAGGCGAGCCATCCGTCGGCGCGACGGCCGATGCGGTCCAGAGCGCCTGCCGAGAATCCCCCGAGGTAGATCGGCGGTCGCGGACGCTGCACCGGTTTCGGCTCGATATGGGACGCCGGGATGGAGGCGTACGGGTCCCGGTGCTCGACCGGGTCCGTGGTCCAGATCCGCTCGAGCACGTCGATGACGTGCTCCAGCCGCGCCCCCCTGCCGCGCCACGGCACGTTGACGGCCTCGTACTCGTCGGAGGACCAGCCTGCGCCGAAGCCGACGTCGAGCCGGCCTTCACTGAGGACGTCGAGGGTGGTGAGCGTGCGTGCGAGCAGGACCGGGGAGTACCACGGGGCGTTCAGCGTGCTGGTGCCCAGGCGGACGCGTTCGGTCACGGCCGCGGCGAGAGTCAGCACCGTCAGCGGGTCGAGGAACGTCCTGAACTCCGGGGGCATTCTGCCGTCGGCGCTGCCTGGGTAGCGGTCACGCGGGCTCACCGGATCAAGGATGCGGTCACCGGTCCACAGGCTGTCGAAGCCCAGGTCCTCGGCGCCGCGCGCGACCTCGGTGACGGCGTCCCGCCGCGCGAACGAACCGTACTGACTGACCGCCAGGCCGACGCGCACGTCTCCTCCTCCTCCTTGCTCCCACCTGAACGTCCCCCGTGCGCCCCCCGATCAACCCAGAGCGTCGATCACACGTCGAGGCTCGTGCGCGCCGGAGCACGGGGACGGCGTTTTTCGGCTCCCGGGTAGCTGGGAATGTCACGGACCTGGAGTCCAACACCTACTGAAGACTGGGGATCGACCATGGCTGATCATGGTGAGAACGCCGCCCACGACCACTCGCACGGGGAGGGATGCGGGCACGTGGCGGTTCCGCACGGCGACCACGTCGACTACGCCCATGACGGACATCTGCACAAGCTCCATGAGGGTCACGTGGAGGAGTGCGAGGTCGAAGGTCACACGGAGCTCGAGAGCCACGCCCACGAGCACTGCGATGGGTGCGGGCACGTGGCCGTGCCCCACGGCGACCACGTCGACTACATGCACGACGGGCACCGGCACGCCGCGCACAGCGGTCACTGGGACGAGCACTGACCGGCAGCGGTGGGGCGCCCGGCCTGTATGTGCTCGTCAACGCCCCGGTCCCCGTTGGTCCAGAAATTGACGAGACCTCGATCTGGACGTGACCGGGTAGCGGGCATACCGGATTTCACAACACTCAGGGCCGCCCGTCCGGGCCGGTCCCGTACCGAGGAGCATCACGATGGGATTCTTGCGCTCGCGCCGTCCGATACTGCCGCTCGCGATCTGTATCCTCACCGCGGCTCTCGCCTACGCGGCGGGCAAGCGACGGTCCCTGCGGCAGGGGGCCGGCGAGCACACGCGAGCCGGGTTCCCTGGACGCCGGGCGTCGGACCGCCGCCCGAAGCCGCGGCGGTCACGCGCGTGACCTGAGGCGCCGGACACTCGCCTCGCCCCACGGACTCAGGCGGTCCACGAGGGTCGCGGCCGGCGAGGCCGAGTGCCCGGTCGAACGGAGGTGCCGACGCGGGCACCGGCACCTCCGCGCCGAACACCTTGTACTGCCGCGCCATGTCGGCCATCGGGGCCAACTGGTCGAACAGCGCCTGGGCCAGGGCTCCGTCGACGGCGAGGCTCTGGCCGGTCGCCGCGGCCAGGTCCCAGCCGTGCAGCACGAACTCGCCGAACACGATCCCGCCGACGAGCGACGCCGGCATCTCCTGCCCGCCGGACAGGCTCACGTCGCCCGTGACTCGTCCACCATGATCGGTACCTCCCCCGCCCAGTACGCTCGGGACTGTGCGGCCGTCGCGTCGGCGACCGAGCGGCCGTGACCACCGGCGCGTGCCGATTCGGCGGCTTCACATAGCATGAAATGAACCAGAAGCCGGCAGGAGGATTCCCCAGGTGAGCCCCGCTACTGAACCCCAGCGCGCGCTGCTGTTGGAAAACATTCACCCCGACGCGGTCGCCGGGCTGGAGAAGAACGGTTATGCCGTCGAGACCGTCGCGGGCGCCCTCGACGAGGACGAGCTCATCGCGCGGATGCCCGGAGTGCAGATGCTCGGCATCCGGTCCAAGACCACCGTCACGGACGCGGTGCTGGCGGCGGCACCGGACCTGCTCGCGGTCGGCGCGTTCTGCATCGGCACGAACCAGATCGACCTGACGGCCGCCTCCCATCGGGGCGTGGCCGTGTTCAACGCTCCGTTCTCCAACACCCGCAGCGTCGTCGAGCTGGTGGTGTCGGAGATCATCGCGCTGACCCGGCGGCTCGTCGACAAGAACGCCGGCATGCACGCCGGGGTCTGGGACAAGTCCGCCGAAGGAAGCCACGAGGTACGCGGCCGCCGGCTGGGGATCATCGGGTACGGCAACATCGGCAGCCAGCTCTCGGTCCTCGCCGAGAACCTCGGCATGTCGGTGTTCTTCTACGACTCCGCCGACAAGCTCGCGCTCGGCAACGCCCGCCGGTGCAGCAGCATGGAAGAGCTGCTGGCCGCCGTCGACGTGGTCACGCTGCACGTGGACGGCAGGCCCGGCAACAGCGGCCTGTTCGGTGAGGCGGAGCTGGCGCGGATGCGCCGCGGCAGCCTGTTCCTGAACCTGTCCCGCGGGTTCGTCGTCGACCATGCGGCGCTGCGGCGGCACATCGAGTCGGGACATCTCGCCGGCGCGGCCATCGACGTGTTCCCGACCGAGCCGAAGGCACGCGGCGACGAGTTCGTCTCCGAGCTGCGCGGGCTGCCCAACGTCATCATCACCCCCCACATCGGCGGGTCGACCGAGGAGGCCCAGCAGGACATCGGCCAGTTCGTGGCCGGCAAGCTGGACGACTTCGTCTCCACCGGCAACACCGCACTGAGCGTGAACGTACCGGCCGTCTCACTGTCGTCGCAGACCGGCGGGCACCGCCTCACGCATCTGCACCGCAACACGCCGGGTGTGCTCGCGACGATCAACAGCATCCTCGCCGACCACGACGTGAACATCGAGGGACAGCTGCTCGGCACCCGTGGCGACCTCGGGTACGTCATCACCGACATCGGCAGCCAGTACACCCCGGACGTCATCGGACAGCTCCGCGACCTGCCGACCACGGTCCGGCTGCGCCTGCTGTCCTGACGAACGGCGTCGCGCCCGCCGGCCCCCTGTGGGCCGGCGGGCGCGAGACGCGAAAGCGCTCCGTCAGGCGATGTTGAGCTCGGGCTCGGCCGCGAGCTCCGCCTCCTCGGCGGCGACCGCGGCGTTGACCTCCTCACCGGAGACGGCGAACCGCACGCCCACGAAGTAGGTGATCAGGGACCACACGATCACGATGGCGATGTCCCACCATTCGCCGATCTGGTTGCCACCGCCGTACCGCCCCAGGGCACCGATGATGAGCAGCCCGACGAACCAGGGCCAGACCCACGCGGACGCCCTCAGGTTGAGCGGAACACGCTCGGCCGCGGGGCGCGTCGCGCGGGTGATCGCGAAGATGATCAGGCCCAGGATGGAAGCGAGTCCGAGCTTCCACTCCGCCTGGAAGCTCGACCAGTAGATGATCAGGTTGGCCGAGATGAACGCGACCGGGGCCAGCACCGTGTGCGCGGGCAGGCGGTACGGCCGGTGCCGTTCGGGGTCGCGGACCCGCAGCGCTCGCAGTGAGATCGGCGCGAAGGCGTACATGATCGCCGTGGCCGAGGTGACCAGGCCGACCAGGGACTGCCAGCTCGGGAAGGGCAGGAACGCGATCTCACCGACGATGAACGCGATGATGATGGAGACGAGCGGGACACCGCTCTTGCTGACCTTGGCGACGCTGTCCGGCAGCGACTTCTGGCGGCCGAGCGCGTAGGACAGCCGTGAGGACGCGGCGACGTACACCAGGCCGGTTCCCGCCGGTGAGACGACGGCGTCCGCGTACAGCATGACCGCCAGCCAGCCGGCGCCGGCTCCGATCGCGAGCGTGGCGTACGGGCCGAAGTCGCCCTTGCCGACCGGGTTCGCCCAGCCGTGCAGGAGATGACCCGGGTCCAGCGCGCCGATGAAGGCGACCTCCAGCAGGATGTAGATCACGGTGCCGATCACGGTGGCCGTGATGACCGCGCGCGAGATGTCGCGCTGGGGCCTCTTCGCCTCGCCGGCCAGCTGGATCGCCTGCTCGAACCCCTGCAGGGCGAAGACCACCCCTGCGGGTAGTGCGGCGAAGACCCCGTGCGCGCCGAACGGCATGAACCCGCCACCGGCCGAGAAGTTCGACGAGTGGAACGTCAGCAGCAACAGGACAACGACCGTGAGGAGCGGGATGGCCGTCTTCCACACCACGGTGATCGAGTTGGACTCCGCGAGAAGCTTGACCCCGACGATGTTGATCACCGTGAAGAGCAGCATGAAGACGGACGCGATGCCGAGACCGGTGCCCGTCAGGGTGCCGTCGGCGTGCAGCATCGTGACGTTGTTCTTGACCCAGCTGATGTGGTCGGAGTAGGCCAGCGTCGCCTCGACCTCGATCGGTGCGATCGACACCGCCTGCAGCCACGCCATCCAGCCCGCGGTGAAGCCGGCCAGCGCCCCGAACACGAAGGCCGGGAAGCGTGCGGTGCCGCCCGCGATCGGGTACGCCGCGCCCAGCTCGGCGTGCACCAGGGCCAGTAGGGCCAGCATGAACGCGGCGAGCACCCAGGACAGGATGGACGCGGGACCGGCGAGCTTCGCCGCGGTCAACGCTCCGAGCAACCAGCCTGACCCGATGATCGAACCGAGAGATACGAACATCAGCCCCCAGAATCCGACATCTCGGCGCAACTGTCTTTCTGAACCGACTGCGCCGGTCATAGTGGTGGCCATACCGCCTCCATAGCAGGATTAGTGAGCGCTAAATGTTCGCACCGTCACCGCGATACGGCCAGCCGTCACCGGCAGCGATCCCAGGCCGCAGAGCGCAATGTTGGGGGGAGACTAGGGCCATCTCCCCACGTCCGCAATGCTAGATTTCTCACACTCGAACGCACGTTCGAGTACTATGTGTGTCATGAGACGGCACGTGTGCGATCACCCGGTTGAGGTGGACATCCGTGATGACAGGCCGAGCCGTTTTCGCCGGGGCGAGTGCGAATACGAGGTGGTCACCTTCCTCAAGATGCTCGCGTTCCTGCGACCGCAGGACGATGTCGACACCCAGCTCTGGCAGATACGCGCCCGGTCCGAGGGCACCCCGGAGCGGACTTATGAGCTGCAGTGCGACCACGGCGAGTGGCGCATGACCGCGACCTGGTCCTGACAACGCCCGACAAGACGGCCGCCGCTCACCGCGGATCCTCCGGCGGCGAATGCTGCGACGCCCGTACGAAGAGGCGCTAACTGGTAGGTTAACAAAACAGTAATTTCGTGACGTTTTTCTAGGGCGCGCAACAAGCGAACAGGTGGTTCGGGCGTAGATTGACGCCACCTACCGGGGACCTGGAGGCACAGGTGACCGAGCAAGCCTGGTTGCCGCATGGCGTCGACGCGCATACGCCGACGGACGCGAGGGTGCACGACTACGCCCTCGGCGGCAAGGACAACTACGCCGTGGACCGCCGGTACGCCCAGAAACTGCTCGCGGCGCTGCCGGCCATCGGCCGCCCGGCGGTGGAGAACGAGAAGTTCGCCCAGCGCGCCATCCGCTCCCTGCTGAGCACCGGGGTACGCCAGTTCCTGGAGATCGGCTGTGGCCTGCCGAGGCGGCCCGACGTGCACGACATGACCGGCCCGGAGGCCCGTGTCGTCTACGTCGACTACGACCCGGTGGCCGTCGTTCACTTCCAGGCCGTGCTCAGCGGAAACGGATCCGCGGCCGCGATCCATGCCGACGTCACGCGGCCCGGCCAGATCCTGTCCCACCCGCTCGTCACCGAGTTCATCGACTTCGAGCAGCCGGCCTGCCTGCTGATGACCTATCTGTTCCAGCTCATCACCGACGAGGACGATCCCGCCCGAATCCTGCGCGAGTTCCGCGAAGCGCTGGCGCCCGGCAGCCATCTGGTGCTGTCGCACGCCACCCACGAAGGGATGTCGCCGGCCCAGGCCGAAGCGCTCTATGAGATCTTCGAAGAGCTGAGAGAACCCGTCACGCTGCGCGGCCGGGACGAGATCGGCAGGCTTTTCGACGGATTCGAGCTTCTCGACCCCGGCCTGGTCTTCGCGCCCGAATGGCGGCCGGACCGGCCGTACCCCACACCGACCGAAATGGTCCTCGCGGGAGTCGGCCGCAAGCGCTGAGGTCTCCGGTGATCCGTGCCGGGCGCCGGGGCCGACCCGAGGACCTGGCCGGCGCCGCGGTCTTCCTCGCGTCGGACGCCTCCGACTACGTCACCGGGCACGTGCTCGCGGTGGACGGCGGCCGGCTCGCACGCTGAGGATAAGCTCAGCCTGTGGAAACGCGTACCGGCGGTGGCTCGATCGACAAGGCCCTCACGGTGCTGGAGGCACTGGCCGAGCACAGCCGGGTGACCGACATCGCGGTCGGCACAGGGCTGCCGAAGTCGACGGTGCACCGGATCCTGCAGTCGCTCCTCGGATGGGGGTTCGCCCGCACCGACGGCAACGGCGGATACCTGCCCGGCCCCCGCATCCTCACGCTGGCCGGCAAGGTGATGAGCCGCTTCGACCCCGCCCAGCACGCCGACTCGGCGCTGCAGGCGCTGCGCGACCGTACCGGCTTCACCGTGCATTTCGCGATCCGCAGCGCAGACGAGGCCGTCTACGTGCGGAAGCTGGAGGGCCTGCGGCCGTACCAGATGGGCTCGCGGGTCGGCATGAGCATGCAGCTGCACTCCACCTCGATCGGGAAGGCGATCCTCGCCCAGCTGTCCGACCACGAGGTCGCCGCGGTCGCCGCACGGACCGGGCTGGAGCCGCGCACCCGCCGCACGATCAGCGACCTCACCGCGCTGCTGAGCCATCTCGCCGAGGTCCGCCGGCGCGGCTGCTCGATCGACGACGAGGAGAACGAGAGCGGCATCCGCTGCGTGGGCGCACCGGTCTTCGACCACACCGGCACGGTGATGGGCGGAGTCTCCGTGTCCGGCCTGGCGTTCGAGGTGGACCCCGACAGCGAGACCCTGACGGCCGAGGTGATCACCGCCGCGCGGAACGTCTCCCTCGCCCTCGGTGCGCCGCCCGACCGGACGCCCACGCCGGCCTGAGCGCCCGGCCACGGCGGGTCAGGCTACGCCGAGAAGCCGCTCGATCTCGGCCGCGGTGGCCACCCGGCCCGTCCCGCCTTGGCCACCGAGGGACAGCGCGGCCGCCGCGGCGCCCCCGCGCACGGCGTCCACGAGGGACGCGCCGCGGGCCAGCCGGGCGGCG
>JAOPYL010000043.1 GCA_025964625.1 Actinoallomurus sp.
AGGTCCTCCCACTCGCCCTGTCCCGGAGTGCCGCCGAACGCCGCCGGGGCCTGGTCGGACATGTCGTAGCGGGCCGAGTCGCCGGCCGCCTGCATCTGCGCGACGAGCTGCTTGGTCAGCGCGTCCGGGTACACGTCGGGCTTGACGTTCTTGTCCGGCGAGATGTAGCCGCCGGCCTTGGCCCAGACGTTGCCCGCGTCCGGCGAGGCCAGGTACTTCATCAGGGCCATTCCGCCCTTGCTGTCCTTCAGCGCGACCGCGATGTCACCGCCCAGGACCGCCGGTGTGGTCGCCCCGGCCTTCGGGAACGGGAACACCTTGGCGTCCGTCCCGATCTTGGCACTGGTCGTGCCGATGTTGGCCGCCGCGAAGTCGCCTCCGTAGACCATCGCGGCCATGTTCTTCCCGAACGTGTCCGTCACCGAGCCGTCGAACTTCTGCTGGAGCGCGCCCGCGGTGCCGCCGGCGATGAAGTTCGGCTTGCCCCAGATCTGGACCAGCGTCTGGAGCGCCTTGGTGACCGACGGGTCGGTCCACTTGATCGCGTGCTTGGACAGCTTGTCGTACATGTCCGGGCCGGCCTGGCTCAGGTACACGTTCTCGAACCAGTCGGTCAGCGTCCACGAATCCGCCGAACCCGCCGCCAGCTCGAACGGCGTCGATCCGGAGTCCGACACGGTCTGCGCGGCCTTGATGAACCCGGCCCAGTCGGTCGGCGGGGTCACGCCGGCGTCGTCGAACGACTTGGTGCGATACCAGATGATCGACTTGTACGCGGCCTTGACCAGCACGCCGTACGTCTTGCCGCCGGAGGAGCCGAGCTCCTTCCAGTACGGCGTGTAGTTCGCGTCGATCGCGGACGTCACGTCCGGCGTCAGCGGCTTCAGGTCGCCCTGCTTCGCGTACTGCTGCAGCAGCCCGGGCTGCGGCAGGATGGCGATGTCCGGCGGCTGCTTCGCCTGGATGCGCGGACCGAGGTACGCGTCGGTGTTCTCACCCGTGGAGGCGTAGTTCACCTTCGCGCCGGTCTGCTTCTGGAAGGCGTCCAGCACCTTCTGGAAGTTCGCCTGCTCCGGCCCGGTCCACTTGGCCGCGACCTCGACCGTCACGCCCTTCAGCGTCTGGCCTCCGGAGCCGGCGTCGGTGCCCCCGGTCTTCTTCGTGTCACTGCTGCCGCACGCGGCCGCCGATACGAGCAGGCCCGCCGTCAGTGCGGCCGCCCAGATGCTTCTTGATTGCATCGGTCTTCCTTCCTTGCCCATAGGAAATAGAACTCTTCGCGCTACTCGCCGGATCCGCCGCGAAACAAAAGCCGTGGCGTCTTTGTGATTACCGTCGCCGGTCAGCGGTTGGTGATGACACTCCTCAGATCTCCGGCCAACTGCGACACGGCGGCATCAGGAGGTTGACGGAATGAGAGAGCCCCGCTCACGGCATTGGATATCGCGAGGCTCACCTGGTTGTAGTTCGGACTCACGGGCCGGGGCTTCGCCGAGAGAATGCTCTGCTTGAGCACCGGCAGGTACGGAAAACGCTTGATCAGTGCGGGGTCGTCGTACAGCCGTGCCCATACCGGCGGGAAGGATCCCTCGATGAGGACCTGGCGCTCGTTCTCCAGGCTGGTGAAGTACGTGATGAAGGCGATGGCCGTCTTCTGGTGTTTGGAGTACGCGCTGACGGCGAGGTTGCCGCCGCCGAGCGAGCTGGAACCCGGGCCGTTCTCGCCGGGGAGCAGAGTGACGCCGAACTTATTCCGGATCTTGCTGTCGGACCGCGCGGCGAGCCCGTAGGCATACGGCCAGTTGCGGAGGAAGAGCAGCTTTCCCTGCTGGAACTCCCGGCGGGACTCCTCTTCCTTGTAGGTCAGAGCCTGCTTGGGGATCCATCCCTCGCGGAAGCCCTGGACCAGGAACTCCATTCCCTTCCTGGCCTGCGGTGAGTCGACGGCCACCTGCGTGCCGTCGTCGGTGAGGATCGCGCCGCCCGCGGATTGCACGGCCTCGGCGAAGTTGACGGTCAGGCCCTCGTACGGCAGGAACTGCCCGGCGTACCCTTCCAGGCCGTATTTCGGTGCGACCGTCTTGGCGAGATTTCGCAGCTCGGCCCATGTCTTCGGTGGACGCTTGCCGGCTTTGGCGAGGACGTCCTTCCGGTAGTACAGGAGCCCGGCGTTGCTCGTGAACGGGACGGCGTACAGCTTCCCGTCGAAGACCGCCGTGTCCACGACCGGCTTGATGAACTGGTCGAGCGGGAACTGTCGCCGGTCGAGCGGGATGATCCACCCCGCGTCGGCGAACTCCGCCGTCCATACGACGTCGAGGTTGAGGACGTCGTAACGATCGCTCTTCGCCTGAAGGTTGGTGACCATCTGGGCGTGCTGATCGTCGGCCGCCTGGGGGAGCTGGAGCATGGTCACTCGCTCCCCGGGATGTGCGGCGTTCCATTTATCAACCAATGGCTGCATGTAGCCCGTAAGATCCCAGCCAGTGGCGAGGGTGATGGGCCCACTCGACGACACCGAGGGCGCGGCGCTCGCCGCATGAGATGCACCCGGTGCGCCACAGCCCGCCGCCAGCACGACTACGAGGAGCCTGCTTGCCAGCGACCGTGACCGCACCATCGTCAACCTCTCTACTGCCCCTCATCGGGTACATGCATGTTATGCATACATGTTATTGGTTGTAAATGGGAAGTTTCACGTTTGTTACGTAGGTCAGTGCATCACCATGACGCCTAACATTCCTGACGTGGGCGAATTCTGAGGAGGTGGGCGCCGGGTGCGATCGTTGCTGCTCGCCCCGATAACGGGCGCAGCCAACCGGACAGCCCTCATCAACAGACAGCGACGTCACTTGATCAACCTCATGCGTGGTCTCACCGAGCCCGCCGCCGAACGCGACAACCCCATCGCGGTCCTGCTCGTCGAGGGCGCCAGGTCGCACCTGCAGGCCGGCCTCGACTGGCTGCAGCGCTGCCAGGAGGAGCCGGCGTGAGCCGCGCCGAGACGACGGAGGACGCTCCGGAGACGGCGATGATCCGGGTGAAGAACCTGACCAAGGTCCATCACTCGGACGGCACCGACGTCCACGCGATCCGGGGGATCGACCTGGTCGTGCACTCCGGCGAGTTCGTCGCCGTGATGGGCCCCTCCGGCTCGGGGAAGTCGACGGTGCTGCACCTGCTGGCCGGGCTCGTCCCCGCGACCGGCGGCGAGATCTGGCTGCGGGGACGCCGGCTCGGCGGGCTCAGCGAGGCCGAGCGCGCCGTGCTGCGCCGCCGCCACGTCGGAGTGGTCTTCCAGTTCTTCAACCTCATCTCCAACATGACCGTCGCCGACAACGTGGAGCTTCCCGCCCTTCTCGCCGGGGCCGGCCCGAAGCAGGCACGGTCGCGTCGCGAGTATCTCCTCGACGAGCTGGGGCTGACCGACCGCGCCGACGCTCCGCCCACCCGGCTGTCCGGAGGCCAGCAGCAGCGGGTCGCGCTGGCACGCGCACTCGCCAACGAGCCGAGCCTCCTGCTCGCCGACGAGCCCACCGGCAACCTGGACAGCACCAACACGCGCGACGTGATCCGCCTCCTCGAAAAGGTCCACGACCAGGGCCAGACCATCCTGCTCGTCACCCATGACGTACGCGTGGCGAGCGCCGCCGACCGGGTGATCTCGCTCTTCGACGGCATGATCGTCGATGACGCCGCGGTGAGCCCGGCCTCCGGCGCCGCGAGCTCCATCGGCTCGATCCTGGACCTTTAGAAGCCGCCGTGCATGCCATCATCCGCTGGATACGCGCCGACCTCCGCGCCCGCCGGGGCCAGGCCCTCCTCACCGTCTGCGTCGTGGCCGGGGTCGTCACAGCCCTGATCCTGTCGCTCACACTGCTCGCCGGCGCGCTGGATCCCTGGGAGGGCCTGTTCAACCGCTCCCATGGGGCGCACGTCTGGATCCACGCCCGCGCCGGCACCGACCTCGCGCCGCTCGCGCACATGAACGGCGTCACGGCCGAGAGCGGGCCGTTCCGGACCGCGGTCGCGACGGCGGTGCAGGAGGGCCAGCGGGCGCCTCTGGAGGTGCGCGCGCTCGGCAGCCGGCTGCCGGACGTCGGCCGGCCGATCCTCGCCAAGGGCCACTGGCTCGACCCGTCCAGACCCGACGGCATCGTGGTCGAACGCACCCTCGCCCGCGTGCTGCGCATCGACGTCGGGGACCGGCTGACCGTCCACGGACTCGACGGCGCACGGCACGACCTGCCGGTGATCGGCGTCGCTGACACCTCGGACCAGGGCCCCTATCCCGCGTGGACACCCGGCATCGCCTGGGTGCTGCCGCAGGAGCTGACCTCTATCGAGCCCACGAGCAGTCACACCGAGCTGCTGGAGGGCCTGCGGCTCTCCGACCCCAGCGCCACCGGTTTCATCGTCCAGCAGGTCGTCACCACGCTCGGCGGCGACCACGTGGACCGCGTGTCGGCCTGGCCTCAGGTACGCGCCTCGCTGGAGGTGGACAGCCGGCTGCTGGGCCTGCTGCTGGGCATGTTCGGCGTGGTCGCGCTCGTCGCCGCCGCGCTGGCCATCGGTAACGCGACCGGCGGGCGCATCCTGTCGTTGCTGCAGGACATCGCGCTGCTGAAGGCCCTCGGTTTCACCCCGGCCCAGATCCGGTGGATGCTGCTCCTCGAACAGACCGGCCTCGGCATCGCCGGGGTCCTGGCGGGCAGCCTCATCGGCTCAGTGCTGACCGACTCGTCGCTCTCGCACTCGCTGTTCGGGTCGGTGACGGAGAACGCCACCGCGCCGCTGTCGTTCGGGCGCCTCTCGCTGATCGCGGCCGCCACGGTGCTCGCCGTCGCGGTGGCGACGCTCCTGCCGGCCTGGCGAGGCAGCCGCGTGTCCCCCACCAGCACGGTGAGCGCGGAGCCGCCGGGCGGCCGGCTCTCCCGGTTCGCCCGCGCCGCCCTTCTCATGCGCCTGCCGCCGGCACTCGTGCTCGGCGCGCGCGACGCCTTCACGCGCCGTCTTCGCGCGGTCATGACGGTCGGCGGCCTGGCCATCCCCATGCTGATGGTCACGATCGCGCTCGGCTGCTGGTCGACGCTCGACAACTTCGAGAACCATCCCGAGCAGATCGGCCTGGCCGGCGCGCTGACCGCCCGGCCGGTGGGACTGGGCGGAGACGAGGCCAGGGCCCTCATCGCCCACGATCCCGGCGTGAAGACGGTGTACCCGGAAGCGGAGGTCGACGCCCTCCTGCCCGGCCAGACCCGGACGATCCAGGCGCGCGCCCTGGGCTCGTCCCAGGCGCCGTACCCGTTCCCCGTACGCGACGGGAGGCTGTACCGCGCTCCGGGTGAGGCGGTCGCCGGGCAGGGGCTGCTCGACCTGCTGCACGTCCACGTGGGCGACCGCGTACGACTGACGATCAGCGGTGTGCCGGTGATCGTGCACATCGTCGGCCGCACGATCGAGCCGACGCTGAGCGGCGAGGTGCTGTCCTTCGGGATGGACACCCTCGAACAGTCCGTGGGCACCTCACCGGCGCAGTCGTACAGCATCGTGCTGCGGCACGGCGCGAAGCCGGACACCGTACGCTCCCGGCTCCTGCGGGAGTCCGGCGACCGCCTGGACATCCAGGCCACGCAGAACCCGGCGCAGCGGCTCGGCATCGTCCGCGTGGTGATCTTCGGCCTGATCGTCGTTCTCACGCTGATCGGGGCGGCCAACCTGCTCACGGCCACCACGGTCGGGCTCCGGGACCACATGCGGGACATCGTGGTGTTGCGGGCCATGGGCCTGACGCCCCGGCAGGTCACCACGACCCTGGTGACCGGCACGAGCGTGCTCGCGCTGATCGCGGTGGTCACCGGGATCGGGCTCGGCCTCGCCATGTCGACGCGGCTGATCGACCTGCAGGGGCGGTCGAGCGGTGTCGGCGCCGGCATCGGGCGGGCGCCGACCGTGTTCGACCTGGTGGTCGCGGCGGCCACCGCGCTGGTGCTCGCCGCCCTGACCGCGTTCGCGCTCGCCCGCAAGGCGTCGAGCATCGACGTCCGGGACGTGTCGCGCGTCTAGCCGTGCAGCCGCCGGAAGTCGTCCAGACTCCGCTGGTAGAACGGGATGTCTCGCGAGGCCTCATGGCCGGGACGTGAGGATTCAGCCGCCGCCCAGGATGTCGCGCGCGGAGCTCGCCGCGAGCCGCAGCGCCTCGTCGAGATTTCCGGTCTTGCGTCCGCCCGCGCTGGCGGTCGTTCCCCTGCCGCCCGCCCCGCCGCCGATGACCACGGCCGCGGACGCGAGGATCGCGCGCGCCGGCGTGCCCAGGTCCGGGCTGACCGCCGCGACCATCATCGCCCGGCCCTCGACCTCGGCGCCGAGGACGGCCACGCCCCCGCGGCGTTCGAGCACCGCCGCCGCGAGAGGCCGCAGCTCATCCGCGCCGACCCCGGACACGCGCTGCACGACCAGCCAGCCCTGACCGACCCGTTTGGCCTGCCCGGACAGGCGTACCGCCTCGGCCGCCAGCTCCTCGCGTCGCAGCCGCTCCAGCTCGCGCCGCGCCTCGCCCAGCTCCGCCAGCCGCTGGCGCAGCCGCTCCGGCGCGTTGTCGGGGCGACCGCCGAGCAGGTCCGTGAGAGCGCCGAGCAGCGCGTGCTCATGGTCGTAGTGACGCAACGCGTCCGCGCCGGTCAGCGCCTCGACGCGGCGGAGACCGGACCCGACCGAGGACTCGCCGAGGAGGTGTACCGGACCGGCCTGGGAACCGTGGCCGACATGGGTGCCGCCGCACAGCTCACGCGAGAAGTCGCCGATGTCGACGATCCGCACCCGGTCGCCGTACGCCTCGCCGAACAGCGCGGTCGCTCCGGCCGCCTCCGCCTCTGCCCGGTCCGCGTGCCAGACGCGTACGTCGGGGTCGCCGAGCAGGTGCTCGTTGACCAGCGTCTGTACGGTGTCGAGCTGCCCGGGTTCGAGCGGCGCGAAGTGCGCGAAGTCGAACCGCAGCCGTCCCGCGTCCACGAGTGAACCGTGCTGGCTCGCGTGGTCGCCCAGCACCTGGCGCAGCATCGCGTGCAGCACGTGGGTGGCAGTGTGCGAGCGCGCGACCGCGGCCCGGCGGTCCGCGTCGACGACCGCCTCCGCGTCGCCCGGAACGGCCTCACCCGCGTCGACCCGCGCGACGTGCACATGGCCCGGCCTGGTGTCCAGCACGGTGAGTGTCGCGCCGGACGCCGTGTGGATCACGCCCGTGTCGCCGACCTGGCCGCCGCCCTCCGCGTAGAACGGGCTGCGGTCGAGGAGCACCTCGACCTCGTCGCCGTCGGACGCCGCCGGAACCCGCGTCCCGTCGCGCAGGAGCGCGAGCAGGCGCGCGTCCGTACGTGTCGAGTCGTAGCCGACGAAGTCCGTACGGCCGAACTCCGCGAGGACGTCCCGCCGGTCCCCCGGCTTCGACCGGCCGGAGCGGCTGCGGCGCTGCCGCTCCTCCAGCAGCGCCGCGAACGCGTCCTCGTCGACCTCCAGCCCCGCCGCGCGCGCCGCGTCCACGGTGAGGTCGAACGGGAAGCCGTACGTGTCGTGCAGGTCGAACGCCACCTTCGGCGACAGGCGGTCCTCCCTGATCGCGGTGTCGAGGATCCGTGAGCCCTGCCGCAGCGTACGGGCGAACCCCTCCTCCTCCGCGGTCGCGACCTGCTCGATCAGCGACCGGTGTGTGCTCAGCTCGAGCCAGGTCTCGCCGTGCAGGTCCACGACCGCCCCCGTCGCGAGGGGAAGGATCGGGTCGCCGACGCCGAGGAGGCGCGCGTGCCGGATCGCGCGCCGCATCAGCCTGCGGAGCACGTAGCCGCGCCCCTCGTTCGAGGGCAGCACGCCGTCCGCGATCAGGAACGCCGACGTACGCGCGTGGTCCGTGACGATCTTGGCGGAGGTGCCGCCGTCGCGGCCCGCCTTCTCGTGCACGGCGTCCAGGACCGGCGCGAGCAGGTCGGTGTGGAAGATGTCGGGGACGTCCTGCAGGATCGCGGCCAGGCGGTCCAGGCCGAGACCGGTGTCGATGTTCTTGGCGGGCAGCTCTCCGACGATGCGGTAGTCCTCGTCCCGGAGGTTCTGCATGAAGACGAGGTTCCAGAGCTCCTGAAAACGCTCGCCATCGACGGCAGGCCCGCCGTCCGGCCCGTACGCGGGGCCGCGGTCGTAGTGGATCTCCGACGACGGCCCGCACGGCCCCGCGACGCCCATCGACCAGTAGTTGTCGTCCATGCCGAGCCGCTGGATGCGGGACGCGGGCATGCCGATCGCGCGCCACAGACGTTCGGCCTCGTCGTCCTCCTCATAGACGGTGACCCACAGACGTTCGGGGTCCAGGCCGAAGTGCTCGGTGCACAGCTCCCACGACCACGCGATGGCCTGCTCGCGGAAGTAGTCGCCGAAGGAGAAGTTGCCGAGCATCTCGAAGAACGTGCCGTGGCGGCTGGTACGCCCGACGTTGTCGAGGTCGACGGTCCGCACGCACTTCTGCACCGTGGTCGCGCGGTCGAACTCCGGGACCTGATGGCCCATGAAGTACGGCTTGAACTGGTTCATCCCTGCGATGTTCAGCAGCAGCGCGGGGTCGGGCGAGATCAGCGACGCGGACGGCACGAGCCGGTGGCCGCGCGCGGTGAAGAAGTCGAGGAAGACCGAACGTATTTCAGAAGATCGCATGAGAGAGCCTCACGAGGTCGGCGGGACGGCGGCATGGCACGCCGAGTCGGGCCGAGCACGACTGCTCGTTCCCCGGCTCGACGCGGCTAGCTCGCCGCCCCACCTCGTGAAGGCTCATTGGATCCTCTGATCGCGGATGTACGGGGACCGTACCCGGCGACCGAGCGCGTCACAATCGATTTACCGGCGGCGCCGGCTACCCCGGAAAGCGCCGGCGTCCTTGGCGGTATGGGCGGTGGGATGAACATCCACGCGACTGCGGCGGAGGCTGACTGAACGGCTCCGTCAGGGCCCGGGCAGCTCGGCGAGAATTCGCCGCGCCTGGTGCGGATATCTACCGATCAGCACTTTGAGCTGTGACAGCTCGGCGATCCGGGAGACTCCCGTCCAGCGCGTCGAGACGAGGACGGCGTAGAACTCCCGGATCGATTCCGCCAGCCGATCTTCAGGCATTCGCGGGCGTCACCACGTACGCGATCGCCTTCGTCGCCTGGGCGATATTGACGGCCGGGCAGATCGGCTCATCCCAGGACCAGTGCCAATAGAGGACATCGCCCTCACCCGGCATGCAGCGGATCACCTCCGCGAGCATCCCGGCCCCGGTCACACCGACGCGTACGCGTGTCGGGCCGAGCTGGTCGGCGATCAGCCCGGCTTCCCCGCATGCCTTGGCCAGAGTCCGGCACAGCTCGTGGGCATCCTCTTTTGTGTCGCCTGCCATCGGCCTCTCCCGTCGTTCGGAATCAATTCCTGTCCAGGCTGACGGGGAGAGGCTTACGCTGTGTAGTGACATCACTCGCCAGGATGAGGTTTGAATTGCGCGGCGCGACGACTGAATGCCGCCTGAGGAAAATTGAAGTCGGACATATGGAGCCCCCACCATGAACGACGACTACTACCGCCCGCAGGCGATCTGGGGGCGGGAGCTTCGGCACTACCGGAAGGCCGCCGGGCTCACCCAGGCGCAACTCTCCGACCTGATCTACTGCTCGGAGTCGCTCATCAGCGGCATCGAGACGGGCCAGGTCCCGGCCACTCCCGAGTTCGCCGAGGCCGCCGACAAGGCCCTGGAGACCGGCGGCG
>JAOPYL010000104.1 GCA_025964625.1 Actinoallomurus sp.
AGGTCCGGCTGACCCACGACGTCCTGCTCCACGTCCTCGGCCGCCGCCGCCGCGCGCGCCTCCTCGGCGGGCGCCGGACCGGCGAACGCGGCGGCGAGCGGGTTGACGACCGTCGGCGCCCGGAACAGCCGGCGCAGGTCCATCTGGAAGCCGCGCACCGGCACCCGGCTCTTGGGGCTGACCGCCGTGTCGGGCAGCCCCTGCACGCAGCCGGTGACGCGCAGGGCCATGTCGAGCCAGGCACGGCACACGTCGGCCTCGCCGGCGACGAGGCCGCGCGCCAGCCAGGAACGAACACCGGACTGCCAGGGTTCGGCCCGGAAGCCGTCCCGCAGGCGCTGGAACTGCTCCTGCACGGTCTCGTAGCGCTCGACGCCCACGGCGAAGGCCAGCTCGGCGGGGACCGCCGGCACCTCGGCCTGCAGCAACAGCCGGGCGAGCGCCGTCTCGAGCGGGTCGTGGCCCGGCACGGCCGAGAGCAGCCGTCCATGTGCGGCCATCCATCCCGAGCACGCCCAGCCGAGGTAGCCGACCGGACCGGCCAGCTCGGGCAGCGCGGAAAGGGTGTCCTCGGGCAACCCGGACGCCCACAGGCGTTCGAGATCACTCTGCGGCGCGGTCAGGTCGGCGGCCCGCAGCTCGGGGTCGTCGGCGTGCCGGTCGAACAGCGTGATCATCGCCTGGCGGCGCTCTTCGACGGGCTCGATCCCGGCGAGCACGTCGAGGGCCTCACGGGCGAGGGCGAACATCGCCTCGCGCAGGCCGACGTCGCCGCCCACGTTCTCGACGAGCCAGAGCCCGGGCGGGCGCAGCCGGCCGCCCTGGCTGAACCAGGCGTTCGGGTCGCGCACCGGCGGCTCGGGCGTGGCCAGGAAGCCCGCGAACAGCTCATAGTCGATGTCGCCGCAGGAGCCCGCCCGGATGGCCGACGCCCCGAGGAGGAAGGTCAGCAGCGACCACAGCTCCGCGCCCGCCGCCGAGGTGCCGGCGCCGTAGAAGTCGCTCAGGCCGCTGGTCAGCCGCTTGGCGCGCTCGTCACGGTCGAACTCGCGGGCGCGTTCGCGGACCTCGTCGTACAGGCCGTCCGGGACCCGCCAGGGACCGTGGGAGTACACGTCGAGCACGGGCTCGTCGGTCAGCAGCAACTCAAGGTGATCCGGCAGGCGTGGGGCGCTCACGGGGTAGACCTTACGACCCCCCGCACAGGGGTCGCAGCCTCCTGAAGACCCCCGGGGTCAGTGTCTCCAGCCGGGCCGGCGCGGCTCGCGGTGCTCGGCCGCGATGCGCATCGGACCGCTCGGCCGCTCGGTCTGCTCCGCCTCCGGCTCGGCGGGCGGAGCGATGCTGAAGCCGATCTCGCCGGGGGGTCGTTCCAGCGCCTCCAGGTCGCTGATCGGCACCAGCGCGGCGAGTGGCTTGCCGTGCCGGGTGAGCAGGATTCGCTCACCGGTGTAGCCGACACGGCTGACGAGTTCCGCCAGGTCGGCCCGGGCTTGCGTGACTGGGACCTCTCGTGTCATAAAACAATTCTAGCATTCTGTACGTTCTTGCTATTCTGTACAGAACGCGAGGAGGCGTAGATGGACTTTCCGACGTACCAACCGCGCGCCCGGGTCACCGAGATCCCGGAGACGCACCCGACCGAGCAGCTGTTCCAGCGGCTGCTGGCCCAGCGCATCGTCTTCATAGGCGCGGAGATCGACGACGAGCTCGCCAACCGGGTGTGCTCGCAGCTCCTGCTGCTCGCGGCGCAGGACGGCCGGCGCGACATCAGGCTCTTCATCAACTCGCCGGGCGGCTCGATGGACGCGATGTTCGCGATGTACGACGTCATGAAGTACCTGCCGAACGACGTGTCGACGGTCGGGCTCGGCATGGCCGCCTCGGCCGGGCAGTTCCTGCTCACGGCGGGCGCCCCGGGCAAGCGCTACGCGCTGCGGAACACGCGGATCATGATGCACCAGCCGTCCGGCGGCATCGGGGGCACCGCGTCCGACATCCGCATCCAGGCCGAGCAGTCCCTGCACATGAAGCACCGGTTCCTGGAGCTGATCGCCGAGCACAGCGGGCGGCCGTTCGAGCAGATCGAGCATGACGCCGATCGCGACCGCTACTTCACCGCCGCGGAGGCGAAGGAGTACGGCCTGATCGACAACGTCGTGACCAGCGCCCTCGAGGCGGGGGGTGTGGCACCGTGAGCCGTTTGGAGCGGGGCCGGTTCCCGACGGCCGGAGAGGCGAAGGAGTACGGCCTGATGGCCTGGTCGACGCCCTGCCGGCCGATCTCCAGGGGCTCCTGGGCGAATGAGGTCCAGAATTCGGTCCACTGAGACGACAACGTTGTCGTCTCATCCCGGCGGCCCGGCGTCAAGCCCGTTGCCGCGGGAGCGCGCGAGCGCCGCGGGTCACTCTTCAGAACGGGTGCAGGTCGGGTCGCTTGGCGGTGACCTCGTCTCCCGAGGAGCGGCGCTGCAGGCGGCGCTGGATCCAGGGCACGAGGTAGGCCCTCGCCCACTGGAGGTCGCTCCTGCGCGAACTCAGCCAGTGCACCCGCGGCGCGGCCGGCCAGGGCTCGCGCCAGTCGCCGGTCACCGGCAGGCCGAGGACCTCGCATGCGGCCAGCGCGACCCGGCGGTGTCCCTCCGGCGACAGATGCAACCGGTCCTCCGCCCACGCGCGGGGATCCAGCAGCGACCGCATCGACCACAGGTCCAGCAGCCGACAGCCGTGCCGGTCCGCGATGGCGTGCATGTGCAGGTTGTACAGCGCCATCTTGCCGCGGATGCGGCGCAGGACCGGCACGTCGCGGGTGTCGAAGGCGGTGAAGAGCAGCACCTCGGCTCCGGTCTCCCGCAGCCGCCGCGTCGCGTCGTCGAAGATCTCGGCAAGCGTGTCGGGATCCGAACGCGGGCGCAACATGTCGTTGCCACCCGCCGAAAAGGTGATCAGGTCGGGCCGCAGCTCGAGCGCGCGCGGGACCTGCTCCGCGACAACCTGTCGAAGCACCTTGCCGCGGACGGCCAGGTTGGCGTAGCGCAGGTCCGCGGCGGAGACCGAGAGGTGCTCGGCGAGCCGGTCGGCCCAGCCGCGGTAGCCCCCGGCGGGATCCGGGTCGTTCAGACCCTCGGTGAAACTATCGCCAAGGGCGATATAGGAGGCGTACGTCGGCGCAGAATCAGTCACGTTCGTCAATGATGCATGACGGCCGTCGCGGCGGTCGCAGCGGATCAGTGGTTGATGGGGACGCCCCCGCCGCGCATGGTCAACGCGTGCTGGACGAGCGTGATGAGCGCCGCCTTGGTCGACTCGCGGTCCCGGGCGTCGCAGGTGATGATCGGCACATGCGGGCCGATCGTGAGCGCGTCCCGGATGTCCTCGATGCCGTGGGTGTAGACCCCGTCGAAACCGTTGATCCCGACGATGAACGGTACGCCCGAGTCCTCGAAGTAGTCGACCGCCGGAAAGGAGTCGGCGAGCCGGCGGGTGTCGACGAGGACGACCGCGCCGATCGCACCTCTGACCAGGTCGTCCCACATGAACCAGAAGCGGTGCTGACCCGGCGTGCCGAACAGGTAGAGGATGAGCTCCCGGTCGAGGCTGACCCGGCCGAAGTCCATGGCCACGGTCGTGGTCGTCTTGTCCGGGGTCGCGGTCAGGTCGTCGACCTCGGTACTGGCCGAGGTCATCACGGCCTCGGTGGTCAACGGCATGATCTCGGACACCGACCCGACGAAGGTGGTCTTCCCGACGCCGAAACCACCTCCAACAATGATCTTGACGGAGGTCATGCCGGGAGCAGCGCCCGGGCTAGAGCTTGCGAAGTCCACTGAGAACCCTTTCCAGCAGCTGGAGGTCGGGCTGCCCCTCAGTGAAGGGGGACTGATGCAGGCGCAGCAGACCTTCGTGTGCCATGTCCGCGATGAGCACCCGGGCAACACCGAGCGGCAGCCTGAGCAGCGCCGATACTTCCGCCACCGAACGCCAGTTACGGCACAGATCGATGATGGCCTTGTACTCGGGGGTGAGAGTCGTGATGTCCTGACGCGGGTACGGCGCGGCCGAGATCAGTGCCTCGATCGGCAGGTCGTACCGCGGCTTCGTACGCCCGCCGGTGACCGCGTACGGCCGCACCAGCGAACTCGGGTCCCTCGTCTCCGGGGGCGGCGGGGGCGGCCCCGGAGACGGGTCGCGGTGCGGTCCGGGTAGCGGCCCTGGGTTGTAACCGAACCCATAGTCTCCGTACCGGCCGCCGTCCACCCTTAACCGATCCCGGGTTCCGCGCGCAGCGCCGGGGTCAGCACCCGGCCCACGCGCTCGACGAGCAGTGCCATTTCGTAGGCCACCAATCCCATATCGCAGTCGGGTGCGGCGAGGATGCCCAGCACGGAGCCGTCACTGATCGCCATCACGAACAACAGGCCGCGTTCCATCTCGACGAGGGTCTGGGTCACGGCTCCGCCCTCGAAGATCCGAGCCGCGCCCTGGGTGAGGCTGGTAAGCCCGGAGGCGATCGCGGCGAGCTGGTCGACGCGGTCGGCCGGGAAGCCGTCGGAGTATGCCATCGGCAGACCGTCGGAGGACACCACGACGCCGTGCGCGACCCGGGGGACGCGTTCGACGAAGTTGGTGACCAGCCAACTGAGGTCCTGGCGGCTGTTCACTGGTTCTCCCGTTCATCGTCTTCGGGCCGGATCGCGGCGCGACCCTTGCGTACGCCCTGCTGGAAGCTGGCGAAACGGTTTCGTACGGCCTCGGCCTGCGGTGTCTGTGCGGCCGGCCGGGCCTCCGGCTGAGCGACCGGCGGAGGAGCCGGCTGCCTCGCCTTCGACGCCGCACCCACCGTGCCCGGGATCCGGTTGCTCCCGGGCACCCGTTTGGGCAGGCCGGAGCCGGTCTGTCCGCCGACCGACGGAGCCCGCACGCTCTCCGCCGCGCGCCACCCGTCGTCTCCCGGTGACGACCACTGCGGAGGTGGGGGTGACTCAGAGCGGCTCATGGATTCTGTCTTGCGCCGTTGAAACCATTCCGACTGCATCGCCTCGAAGATAGGGGAACGTCCGCTGTTCTGGTTAGCCGAGCGGCTCTCAGCGACCGCCGGTCCCACAACCGAAGGCCGGCTCGGCGGCCTGGCCGGGGGTGGCGGGCTCTGCGGGCGGGGCGGGGCCGACCGGGCGGGTGCCGTCGGGGCGACACCCCTGCCCGGAGGCGCCGTCGGCGCCGGCTTCCGCCTGGGCAGCGGCGTGCTCGGGCTGCGTGTCGGCTCACGCGGCGTGTCGGGCACCGGGGCCGGGCGGGCCGGCTCGGCGGA
>JAOPYL010000145.1 GCA_025964625.1 Actinoallomurus sp.
CTTCTGGTCCACGGTCGCGTCGTCACCGGAGCAGATGTCGACGGCGCTGAGAACCTGCGCGTCCTTGGCCACCGTGGCGTTCTGGAGCGGTCCGGCCCGGCAGAGCGTCAGGCGCGCAGCCGGCGTACGGCCTGCCGGGCGCCCGGGATCTTCCCGATCACACGCTTCAGCGGGCACTTCGACGGGACGCGCACCCGGACACTGAGATTGCCGTTCTCCGTGCGATAAGGCGTCAGACGCCCACGGGCCGGGATCTCGACGGCGCCCTGCAGGCGGCGCTCGACCGTCCAGCCCCCCACGTCGAGGCGGGCGACGAGGTCCCACACGCCGGGTGTCAGGGCCGGTCCCTCGTCGGCGTGGAGCATGGCCTCACCGGACGCCGCGAACTCCCCCGCAGGCTGGGCGGTCAGCGGAAGCGGGTGGTCCGCGCCGTCCGCCCGGCGGCGAATGTAGAGGTCCAGCCGGCACGGCTCGCGCGTGGCATCGAGGACGTCCTCGGGGAGCCGGAACCGTACGGGCGGCTCCCACCGGCCGTCGCGGAGCGCGAACGGCGTCCCGTCGCGGTAGACGAGGCGTGCGGTGAACCGCACCGCGAGCCGGTCGCCGTCCCACCGCATCCCGTCAAGGGCGGTCGCGAGCGTGACGCCTCGCTCGGCCTCGGCGAGGCTGAACAGGTCGTCGTGTGCGTCGGCGCGCAGCAGCGCCGAACGCACCCGCATCCGCAGCGGAAGCCACTCGTCGACGCCGGCTCCGAAGCGTTCGAGGGCTAAGCTCCGTGCCTCGTCATAGACGGCACGGCGGTAGTCGGCCGGGGCGTCCAGGAACCCGCTCTCCCCGAACCGCTTGAGGATCTTCCCGCGGTACCAGTGCACGTAGTAGCGGTCGCGGTCCCGCCCGGGCTCGACGTGCTCGTCGACGATGTCGAGCACCTCGCGCAGCGCGCCATAGTAGTGGGCGGGGTCCGGCCGGCTGCGGGAGTAGCTCCCGGGGCGCTTCATCCAGTGGCAGCAGGGGTAGTCGGCGAGCACCGAGATGGTGCCCGCGCGAAAGTACGCCTTCAGCACGAACCGGTGGTCCTCCAGCCGGACCGGCCCCTCGGCGAACCGGATCCCGTGCTCGCCAAGGAACGACCGGCGGAACAGCTTGTGCGGTGTGAGGATGCCGTACAGCGCGTCGTCCAGCACGTCGGCGTGGTCGCGGGAGGTCCGGAACATCGCCCGCGGAACCTTGCGGCCGTGACCGACCATCTTGCCGATCACGATGTCCGAGTCGTTGCGCACCGCCATGGCGTGCATGCGCTCCAGCGCTTCGGGGCCGAGCCAGTCGTCATCGTCGAGAAAGTAGACGTAGTCGCCGTGGGCCGCGTCGATGCCGGCGTTGCGGGGGCCTCCGGGACCGCCGCTCGCCGGCAGATGGATCACGCGTACGCGCTCGTGCTCGGCTGCGAGCTCGTCGAGACGCTTCTCGGTGCCGTCGCTCGACCCGTCGTCGGCGAAGATCACCTCGTAGTCGTCCAGGGTCTGCGAGAGCACGGACTCCGCGCAGCGCGAAAGATCCTCGCCCGTGTTGTAGACCGGCACGACCACGCTGACCTTCAACGCGTCAGCTCCAGCGCCGCCTGCACGGCCGGGGCGAGCAGGTCCCGGTCGGCCGGGTCGACGAACATCCACTCGTCGATCTCGCCCGTGGCGGTGAGATCGCCCTGGTATCCGGCGGTGTAGCAGGCCATCCGCACGCGCGTGCCGGGCGGCTGGTCATGCGCCGGCGCCTCGACGACGCCGATGGCGCGGAACGTCCGCTCGTCGAGCCGGACTCCGAGCTCCTCGCGCACCTCACGCGACAGGGCGGCCCAGTCGTCCTCGCCCGGCTCCCGCTTGCCACCGGGCAGGTAGAGCCGGTCGCGGGCGCGTGCTCGCACCGCCAGCAGCCGCCCCTCGGACACGTGCACCCATCCCACGACGTCAAGCACAGGAGCCATACTGCCAGCGGTTCGCGTCATACGCTGCTAGTGCAGGGCGCTGCCCTTGAGCCAGTCGGCCCAGGACCGTTGCCAGTAGCCGTATCCGTTGTCCGGCTGCAGGTCGCGGTCCGTGCCGGTGACCTTGACGATGTCGCCGCGCTGGGAGAAGGCGTAGAACCACTTGGCGAAGGCGGGCGGGGCGTTGACGCATCCGTGGCTGACGTTGGCGTTGCCCTGCGAGCCGACCGACCAGGGCGCGGAGTGGACGTACTCACCGCTGGAAGAGATCTGCACGGCGTCGTAGACGGTCAGGCTGTAGTAGCTCGGATCGCTCTTGTTGGTGACGCCCTCCCAGCCCGATGTCATCGTGACGGGACTCTGCTTGCCCATGACCGCGTGGATGCCGTTCGTGGTGGTGTACTTGCGCGCCCCGCCCTTGCCCGCGCTGATCGGCGCGGTCTTCACCGTCTTCCCGTCGACCTGGACGGTCATCCGGTGCGCCTGCACGTCGACGGTGCTGATGTGCGACGCGCCGATCTTGAAGGACCGGGTGTAGTCCTTCGTGCCGTAAGTGTCCTTCGCACCGCGGACGCCGGTCAGATGGGCGGTCAGCGTCACGGTCTGGCGCGGCTGCCAGTAGTCCTTCGTGCGGTAGATCACCTCTTCGTTGTCCATCCACCGCCACGCGCCCTGGTCGGCCTTGTCCGAGGTGACCTGCAGCGCGCGTTCGACGTCCGCGCGGTTGTAGACCGGGCCGCTGAACTTGACGATGAGCGGCATGCCGACGCCGACCGTCTCGTCCGGCATCGGCGTGATGTCGGCGATGCCGAACGTCTGCTTCGGCGTCAGGGTCTGGAAAGTGCTGGTCGTCGTGGTGGTCTTGCCGCCTGCGGTGGCGGTGGCGGTGACCGTGTACTTCGTGGCGGGACTGAGCGTCCAGCTCGACTTCCACTGGAGGTGGCCCTGGTCGAAGCCGCCGGCGACCTGCTTGCCATCGCCCTGCACGCTGACGTTGCCGAGCCTTCCCTTGGTCGCCTTCACGACGATCGGCTGCTCGGGACGGCTGTCCGCCGCGCCGTTCGCGGGGGTGATGGAGACCGTGGCCCCGGAGGACGACCCGCCGCCCACGGCACCGCATCCCGCGGACAGCAGCACCGCCGCTCCGGCCGCTCCGATGACCACTCGCCGTATCAGCACAGACATTCTCATATCCCCTGAGTTCGCGATCCGCCGCGAATCTAGTGTCTTGGGCCAAAGGCCCCTGTAACGGGAGACGCCGGCCAGGACGGCTTTGTTCGCGCCGGCGGTCGGCGTTGGCGCACGTCCTCAGGGCTCGGTCGTCGTGACGCGGCGCACGCAGCGCCTGAAGCTCCAGACGGAGATGAGAACTGCGATGGCACCGAGGAACGCCACCGCCGTGGTCCGGATCCACAGGTACGTGGCGATCGACTGGCTGAACAGCAGCCAGAGGCTCAGCGCGGTGTTCAGCGTGAAGACGAGCGACCACAGCAACGAGATGCGCAGGAAGAACTGGCGTACGCGCTCATGAGCGAGGAACGCGTCGGGCAGCGGCATCAGGTCGGTGGCGACCTTCGCCGCGAGGGGGCGACGCAGCGGCACCGAAGCCAGGAACGACACGGCGACGAGCATGGTGCCCAGCGTCGGCTGCAGGAAGTAGACGACGGCGCTTCCGGTCACGGCCGCCATCACGGCCCGCGCCGTGACTCCGAGCGCCGCCAGCAGCAGGGTGCCGGGCACCGGGCGGCGCCGGATCAGCCGTACGATGATGCCGCCGTACACCCAGGCCACGGCCGTCACCAGCGCGCCGTTCAGGCCGAGCAGGATGAGCCCGGCGTAGAAAACGACGACGGGCGCGATCATGCACTCGATGACGCGAGGCAGCGCGTGCAGGACGAGAGCGGTGAGACGGGGGATCTCGAACCGGTGCGTTGATTCCATTGGCCGGACGGCTCCCGGTTGATCGACTGCACAGGGACCCGCCCAACGTTACGCGATGATCGCCGTGTTACTGGCCTGATTCGGCCATACGCCAGTGATTCATGCAATGTCACCGTTTAGCGACTGAAAGCTACCTGCTTCCCACTGAAACACCGCTCCCATGAAGACCCGTGTGCGGCACCGGATGGTCCCCGGCAGGCCGTGTGGCAGGGGTGTCGCGACTGTCGGCGCCGCCGGTTACCCTCCGTCGGCATGGCGATCGATTATGAAGGCAAGGTCCGCGCGCTGCTGGCCCGCGCCGAGCACCCGGAGACACCCGAGGCGGAGGCGCAGGCCTGCGCGGCGAAGGCCGCCGAGCTGATGCTGCGCCACGCCATCGACGAGGCCGCATTACGCGCCCGGCGCGGCGAGACGCCGGAGCCGGTCGTCTACTGGGAGCACACCGTCTTCGGCCGCGACGGCCACGCCCGGGCCCGGTCGGCGGGCCTGACCGCCGTCGTGCGCGCCTACGGCGGCGAGTGCGCGATTCGCGGCGACGGCACCTACAGGCAGGACATCGCGCTCCTCGCCGTCGCCACCGCGTCCGCTCGCGAGGCGCTGGCCCTGCTGCTGCCGTCACTGACGCTGCAGATGGACGGCGCGGGAGCGCGCGCCGCCGACGCCCACATCGCGCGCTATCAGGAGCAACTGTTCCGCCGGAAGGCCGATCGCACCCGCTGGCGCAACGGCTACCTCAAGTCGTTCCTCGTCGGCTACGGCGACGCGGTCGCCGAGCGCATCGCGGCGGCGCGCGGGAGGCTCCGAGGCGAGGGCGCGGCCGCCGGGGAGGGGGTCTCCGGCACCCTCGTCCTCGCCCGCGATGACGAGCGGGTGCGCGAGGAGTTCGCCGCGCGCTTCCCGGTCCTCGGCAAGGCGCGCGGTCAGCGGCTGCGCGGCGACGGCTTCGCCGCCGGCCGCGACGCGGGCCGCTTCGCCGACATCGGGTCCGGCACCGTCGGCGGGCCCCGGCGGGCCCTCGGCCACCGCGGCAGGTCCTCCGGTGGCCACCGGTGACACGGCGCGGCCCCGCTCGGCGATGAGGGACCTTTGGCCCTGCCTCTGCCCGCATTGTGCGACCAGCCTCGGTGTTAGGAGGCGAGGCACTCCGGGAGGTAATGATGAACACCACAGATCGCTGGTCGGTCGACATCTACCTGAATGAGACGGATGGCGAGACCCACGCCGAGGCGCGGCTGGCCACACACGACACCGACGATCTGCGCGGGCAAGGCCGGGCCCGATGCAACCCCACCGACTGGGACGTTCCGGAGATCGGCGCCGAGCTCGCGGCCGCGCGGGCGCTGTCCGACCTCGCTCACCGGCTTCTCGACTCGGCGGCGACCGACATCGAGGCCGTCACTCACGAACGCGTCAACCTGGTCGACCATTAGACGGCGTCCACGTGCGGGAACACGAACGCGCCCGACACCTCGGGAACACGCTGGTCTGGCGGGGCGACCCCGGTTACGAGAGCACCAGGGCGCGCATGCTCTGGAACGAGCTCACGCCGCCACGGTTCCCCGACGTGATCGTCCGTGCGACGTCGGAGGAGGACACGCGGGACGCCATCGGGCTCGCCCGTTCCCGCGGCCTCCGGGTGGCCCTACGCGCGAGCGGGCACAGCTGGTGCGGGTCACCGCTGCGAGACGGCGGCATGCTCATCGACCTGTCGCGGCTCCGCCGGCACACCGTCGACCGCCACTCGGCTGTCGTGCAGCCCGGCGTCACGAGCCGTGACCTCGCCCACGCGCTCGCCGGACATGACCGCGCCTTCCCGGTGGCACATTCGGGGTCCGTCGCCCTGAGCGGGTTCGTCCTCAGCGGCGGCCTCGGGTGGAACTCCCGGGCCTGGGGGCCGGCATGCCACAGCCTCCGGTCGATCCAGGCCGTGACCGCAGCAGGTGAACTGGTCCGATGCAGCGAAGACGAGAATGCCGACCTGTTCTGGGCGGCCCGCGGCGCGGGGCCGGGGTTCTTCGCCGCGGTCACCTCCTTCGGCCTGAGCCTCCACCGCCTGCCTCCGGCGACCATGACGACCCGGTACGTCTTCCCGCTCGCGGACCTGGAGGACATCGCGTACTGGACCGACGAGGTCGCGGCTGCGGTGCCCTCGAACGTCGAGCTCAGCGTCGTGCTCACCACGGCCGACCACCCGGTGAGGCCGGGCTCGCCGCCGCCCAAGGTGGTCGTCGTGACGGCCACCGTCTTCGCGAGCTCATGGGACGACGCGACCCTGTCTCTCGAACCGCTGCGAGACTGCCCCCTCGCCGGACGATCCCTGATCCGGCAGGCGGATCAGCCGACCTCCTACGACGTGCTCTTCGCCGGCTCGGACGCGCTCTGGCCCAGGCGCCACCGCGCCGCCGCCGACTCCCTCTGGCTGAACGAGGATTTCGGCACGCTGCTGCCGGGGATGGGCCGTTACATCGCCGGCGCCCCGTCCGACGAGTCGCTCGTGCTCGCGGTCCTGTCACCCGGCGGGCCTGCGACCGTTCCGCCACCGGAGGACATGGCGTTCGCCCCGCTCGGCGGGATCTACCTCGGCTGCTACGCCATCTGGCGGGACCAGACGCTGGACGAGGCGAACCTCCGCTGGCTGCGCGAGACGATCAGGGCGGCGGAGCCGCTCGGCGCCGGGTACTACGTCGGCGAGACGGATCTCCTGGCCGCCCCTTCCCGCGCCCGGCGATCGTTCACGCCGGCCGCCTGGGAGCGCCTGCAGGCGCTGAGAGCCGAGCATGACCCGGACGGCGTCTTCGAGCCCTACCCACACCCCTGACCGGCCTGTTCGACGCCACGCCCTCCGGCCCGGCGGATCATGGGCGTCCGGGCACGCAGCCGCGGGCGTCGGGGTACGCAGCCGCAGGCGGCCGCGTGCGCCAAGATGGGTGGTACCAAGGTCGGTGTCGGAATCCTGGAGATCGGCGCCGCCGCCCAGGCGATCTGCAGAGGGGACCCCGTTGCCGGACGAGATCTGCTTCCTGAGCGCACGTGAGCTGGCCCGCCGGATCCGCGAGAGGGAGCTGTCGGCGCGGGAAGTGACCGAGGCGCACCTGACGCGCATCGAAGAGGTCAACCCCCAGGTCAACGCGGTCGTCACCCTCACGGCCGAGCGGGCCATGCGGGAGGCGGCCGCCGCGGACGAGCTGCTGGCCGCGGGCGCCCGGCCGCAGCCGCTGCACGGCCTGCCGGTCGCGCACAAGGACACGCACGACACCGCGGGAGTCCGGACCACCTCCGGCTCCCCGCTGCTGGCCGACAACGTGCCCGCCCGGGACGAGCTGGTGATCGAACGCATGCGCGCCGCCGGCACGATCATGCTGGGCAAGACCAACGTGCCCGAGTTCGCCGCCGGTTCGAACACCTTCAACCCTGTGTTCGGAACGACGCGCAACCCGTACGACCTGTCGCGGTCGGCGGGGGGCAGCAGCGGCGGCGCGGCCGCCGCCCTCGCCTCCGGCATGCACCCGGTCGCCGAAGGCAGCGACATGGGCGGGTCGCTGCGCAACCCGGCGTCGTTCTGCAACGTGGTCGGCCTGCGGCCCTCACCGGGGCGGGTGCCCAGCTGGCCGGGCGATGCGGCCTGGGCCACCATGTCGGTGCAGGGGCCGATGGCCCGCACCGTCGCCGACGCCGCGCTGCTGCTGTCGGTACTGGCCGGCCCCGACCCGCGCTCGCCGATCGCGCTGGAGACGCCCGGATCGGCGTTCGCGGTCCCACTCGACCGCGACCTGTCCGGGCTGCGGGTCGCGTGGGCGCCCCGCCTGGACGGCTCGATCCCGTTCGAACCCGAGGTCGTGGCCACACTCGAACCGGCGGCCAAGGTGTTCGCCGAGCTCGGGTGCACGGTCGAGGAGGCGTACCCCGACCTGTCCGGGGCCGAGGAGGTCTTCCGGACCCTGCGGGCCTGGCAGTTCGAGCTAGGTCTCGGCACGGTCCTGGATCGCCACCGCGACCGGCTGAAGGACACGCTGGTGCGGAACATCGAAGAGGGCCGCCGGCTCACCGGCCCCGATCTGGGACGGGCCGAGGCACTGCACACGCGCCTCTACCACCGGACGCGGGAGTTCTTCGAGCGTTACGACGTGCTGCTGGCCCCCGTCTGCCAGGTCGTCCCGTTCGACGTCGACCTGGAGTACCCCCCGGAGGTCGCCGGCGAGCCGATGCACACGTACCTGGACTGGATGCGCTCGGCGTACCTGATCTCGGCCACCGGCTGCCCGGCCCTGTCGGTGCCCGCCGGCTTCACCGCCGGCGGACTGCCCGTGGGGTTGCAGGTGATCGGCCCGCATCGGGCCGATCTCGCGGTGCTCCAGGCCGGGCACGCCTTCGAGCAGGCCACAAGGTACACCGAGCGCCGCCCCGCCCTGTGACGAGGCGGAAGACGCCGGTGCGCAGTCCCGGCAGGCCGGCGGTCAGCGACCGGAGACGAGGCCGGCGAGCCGGGCGTAGTTGGAGGTGCGGGCGAGACGGTCGTTCTCACGCCGGTCGGCGGCCCGGTAGAGCGCGTAGATGAGCTGGACGCCCGCCCAGCGCAGCGGCTCCGGCTCCCACTGACGCACCTGACGCCCGACCCAGGGCAGACGGGTGAGTTCGGTGTCGCGGTGGAGCACCAGGTCACGCAGAGTGCGTCCGGCCAGGTTCGTCGTCGTCACGCCCGTGCCGACGTAGCCGCCGGCCCAGCCGACGCCGCTGTCGTGATCGACGTGGACGGTGGAACACCAGTCGCGCGGGACGCCGAGGACGCCGCACCAGGCATGGTCGACGCGCGCGTCGGCCGCGGCCGGGAACAGGTTGCCGAGCATCCGCCACAGGGCGGCGACGGTCTGCGGCTGCGTGGCGCCTCGCCGGTCCCATCGGGAGCCGAACCGGTAGGGGACGCCCCGGCCGCCGATCGCGATCCGGCCGTCGGCGGTGCGCTGCGCGTAGACATAGGCGTGGGCGTGGTCACCGAGCAGTTCGCCGCCCAGCCAGCCGATGTGCTTCCAGACGTCCTCACCGAGCGGCTCGGTGACGATCATCGAGCTGTTCATCGGCAGCCACTGGCGGCGCTGGCCCGCGATGCCGGCCGTGAAGCCCTCGGTCGCCCGGATGACGTACTCGGCGCTCACGGTCCCCCGGGCGGTCACGGCGGCGGCCGGTCGGCCCGCACCGTCCCGCGGCCGGATCTCGGTGACCGCCGTGGACTCGAAGATGTCGACGCCGAGCGCCTCCACGGTGCGGGCGAGACCCTGCACCAGGCGGGCCGGCTGGACGCGGGCGCAGTGCGGGCTGAATGTGGCGTCCAGCGCTCCCGCGACGCGCAGCCGGTCCTCCCGCTCCTCCCGGTCGAGCAGCCGGAGGTCCTGTTCGGTGTGGCCCCACTCACGGGAGCCGGCGAGTTCGTCGTGCAGCCGGCGGCGCTGTGCCGGGTTGGTCGCGACGTTCAGCACCCCGCCCTTGACGATATCGGCGTCGATCCCCTCGCCCGCGGCGACCCGGATGACCTCGTCGACGCCCTCGAACATCGCCCGCTGCAGGGCGACGACGGCGTCTCTGCCGTGCGCGCCGGCGTACCGCTCGCGCGATCCGGCCAGCTCGGCCGTCAGCCAGCCGCCGTTGCGTCCGGACGCGCCGAACCCGGCGAACTCCTTCTCCAGGATCGCGATGCGCAGGTCCGGCTGGGCCTGCTTGAGGTAGTACGCGGTCCACAGGCCGGTGAACCCGCCACCGACGACGCACACGTCGTACTCGCGTGACCCGGGCAGCGGGCCGCGGGCGGAGGGCATTCCCGCCTGGCGGTACCAGAAGGAGACCCCTCCGTTGGCGAAGCCGGTGGTCTTCATGACCTCATCGGCGGTCGCGCGGGTGAACCTACGAACGAGCGAATCGGGCACAGCGGCGTCTCCGGACCGAACAAAGTGTTCACTGTCAACCCGCAACCGTACAGTCGACTAAAAATGCCCCACAAGGGTCTTTTTAATCACAAAAGCATCACACTCTGGGGCCCGACGGGCCGCTTCCAGGGGCATGGGCGAGGCTGCTCCAACCGGCCGCGCACCGGGTTCCGGAGGCGGCTCACAGATCCGGGTCGGTGTCCTTGGCGGTGGCCATCGGGCGCAGCGGCTTCCGCAAGGGCACGATCATCATGCTGAAGTCCGCCGAGGCGATGACACGGTCTTGGACATCGGTGACCCGGCACTCGACGACGATGAGCTGCCTCCCCGCCTTCAGCAGCTCGGCGCGCGCGTAGACCGTGTCGCCGTGCGGCCGGCCGAGATAGCGGACATGCAGGTCCGCGGTGACAAGGCTCTGCCTGCCGGGTTCGAAGCCGCTCCCCCGCGCCGCGGCGGTTCCCGCGGCCACGTCGATGAGCGTGGCGATGGCGCCGCCGTGCAGGTTTCCGGTGCTGTTGAAGGCCTGCGGCCGAACCGGCATGGAGAGCACCGCATGCCCCTCACCGATCTCGACGATCTCCAGGCCGAGCAGGTCATGCAGAGGCGTGTCGTGACGCAGAGCGGAACGCACGAACTGCTGGTCCGATTCCGGCAGATCGACGATGCGCACCGTGCCGGACGGCATCTCCGGTCGCCCGGCCGGATGAATCTCCGGTTGTTCGGCCATGGGACTCCTTCAACTCGCGCCGAGCTTCGCTTGTGACGTTGTATACGGCCTCCCCGCGGGAGGCCACGGGCCTGCCGCCCGCGCAGACTTCCGTACCCGGCCGGGCCCCGTACGTCGCCGCCGGTCCGGCCATGGATTCGTCGCCCCCGCAGCCGAAATGATGGTTTTCTGACCAGCTGGTACCACAATGTGATTGATTCGTGACCCGTAAGTTGCCGAAACAACCAACATTCCCCCGGAATTCATTGCAATGTGCCTGCACGTGATAGACCAATGCGGCGTCAAGACGACGTAGGGGAAACATACGGCGAAGGGGGACCCGCCATGAGATACGCGCACGACGAGGTGTCCGCGGCCATCGATGCCGCGACTCGCGTTCTCTCGATCCGCGGCCGATCGGAACCACCCGAGGTGGAGAATCCGAACGTGAGCTGGGGCAACCTGGCACGCGAAGGCGTGTGGGCGCCGACACGTGACGGACAGCGCATCCACATCGGCATCGGCGGCGCCACCGACGACCGCATCGCCACCGTCATCCGCCCGAGCCTGCGCATCTTCGCCGGAGTCGACAGCGAGACCGACGTGATGGCGCAGACGACCGGCACGGGGGTCCGGTTCGTCACCGTGCTCCACGGCCCGGGCGCGCCCGGGGAGTTCCGCTTCCCGCTCCGGCTCGGCGACGGGCTGTCGCTCGACCTCACCCCGTCCGGCGGGTACGACGTCGTGCACGAGCGCTACGGCGCGACCGTCGGCCGGTTCTACGCACCGTGGGGCTGCGACTCGCTGTACCGCCCGATCAAGGCGGAGTACCGCCTGGACGGTTCGGCGATCGTCATGACGGTGCAGCACCGCGAGGCCGACGCCCTCTACCCGGTCGTCGCCGATCCCCTCTACGCCCGCTGACCGCGGGTGCCGGGCCCGGCTGAGCCACATGGTCCCTCAGCCGACGCCCTTGCGGATGTCGGGATCCTCCAGGTCGAGCCGGCGGCCCACGACACGCCTGGTGTCCGCGCTGATCTTGCCCTTGTGGTACATCCGGCGCAGCTTGTCCCGCTGGGCCCGCACGATCTCGCGCCGCACCATGCCGGCGTCGGCGAGGCGGTCTTCGTCCGGCTCGTCATCGAGCTCGGCCCGGACCCGTTCGAGCCGGTCCTCGTACAGGTGCCGGAAGGTCCGGGCGGTGCGGTCGTCCACCAGGCCCTTCTCGGCGAGCTCGTCGATCCGCGTGAGGGCGGTCTCGATGACCGCTCTCCGTGCCTTCATCTGCTCGATCCGGTTGCGGTCGGACTCGGCCAGGCCGAACCGGCGGAGCAGGGCCGGGAGCGTCGTGGCCTGCCCGATCAACGTGACGAACGCGATGACGGCGGCCAGGAAGATGACCTCACCGCGTCCCCGCAGCGGCGTGCCGTGCACGGCCACCGGCAGGGACAGCACGATGGCCAGGGAGATCGCGCCCCGCATGCCGCTCCACCCGATGACGAACCGTTCCGGCCACGGCAGGTGGTCGAAGTCCAGGTGCCGGCCGGGCAGATAGCGGGCGAGCGGGAAGACGAACAGCGCCCACGCCAGCCGCACCGCCACGATGACGACGGACACCACGACGACCGCGAGGATCACGTGCGGCCACGTGTGGCCGGCCATCTCGTGGACGATGCCGCGCACCTGCAGGCCGAGCAGCACGAACAGGGCCGACTCCAGCAGGAAGATCAGCGTCCGCCAGAAGAGCTGGCCGGGCAGACGCGACGCCGACTGCAGCATGCCCTCGCCGCGGGTGCCGAGGTAGAAGCCGGCCGCGACCGTGGCGAGGACCCCGGACAAGCCGAGGTTCTCGGCCGGAACGTAGGCGAGATACGGGGTCAGCAGGGACACGATGATCTGGCTTCTGGGGTCGCGGATCCGGCGGCGGATGCGGCTGATGACAAAACCCACCGCAAGGCCGTACGCCACACCGCCGACGACCACCTCGGCGAGCCTCAGGAGACCGTGGCCCGGGGTGTACGACGTGCTGAGCGCCTCCATGGCCAGACCGAAGGCGGTGAGCGCGACGCCGTCGTTGATCAGGCTCTCGCCCTCGAGGATGGTGACGATCCGGGGCGGGGCGTTCAGCCGCTGCAGGATCGAGGTGGCCGAGACCGGGTCGGTCGGTGCGACCGCCGCGCCGAAGGCGATGGCCACCGCCCAGCTCAGACCGGGCATGGCCCAGCGGGCCGCCGCCGCGGCGGCGAAGGTGGTCACCACGGTCAGTCCGAAGGCGAGGGTGATGATCGGCACTGCGTCGTCCTTCGCCTCCCGCGGCGCCGTGAAGAAGGCGGCGGAGTAGACAAGGGGCGGCAGGAAGCCGAGCAGCACGACCTGCGGCGGAAGGTGCATCTCGGGCATGCCGGGCAGGAAGCCCGCCACCCCGCCCAAGATCACGAGCAGGATCGCCTCGGGGACGCCGAGCCGGCCGGCCAGCGCGCGGGAGAGCAGCACCACGACCGTGCCGGCCAGCCCGAGGATGAACAGGGGTGACGGCTCCATGGTCGCGGTCCTTCCCGAAATCAGCCGATAACACCCAAGCGGACGCCGGTGATGCGGGGAGGACGGTTCGCCTCGATGGCAGGCTCGACTCGGGAACGGCGCACTAAGGTCACTGGCAACACGACGGACGTCACCGCGGGGCGGGTCGGACCGGCGCGCGAAGGTAAGCGTAAGTAAGTATCGTAGTACTCATACGCTACTGACACTCGCACGGTCACGGAACGGGAGTCGAAGTGCTTTTCAGTCATGACACCGAACACGCGCTCGGAACCGTGGTCGACCTGGTCAACACCGGCCCGGCCGCGATCGAGGAGGAGCACCTTCCCGACCTCGCGGCACTGCAGGCGTTCGTCGACCGCAACCAGGTGAGCGACGTCCGCGACCTCGATTCGGAGGATCTCGGCGCCGCGCGGCACCTGCGCGGCCGCTTCCACGGCGTCTTCCAGACCCCAGACGACACGGACGCGACCGTCCGGCAGGTCAACGCGATCATCGGTCAGGCTCGGACGACGCCACACCTCACCGACCATGACGACTATGACTGGCACGTGCATTTCTTCGCGCCGGGTTCCCGGCTGGCCGAGCACCTCGCGGCCGAATGCGGCATCGCCCTTGCCTACGTGGTCGCCGCCGGCGAGCTGGACCGGCTGCGCGTCTGCGAGGCCCCGGACTGCTCCCGGGTCCTCGTCGACCTGTCCCGGAACCGCTGCCGCCGCTACTGCGACAGCCGCACCTGTGGCAACCGGATGCACGTGGCCGCCTACCGGGCGCGGCAGCGCGAGTCGGCGGCTCGCTGAGCAACGACCGCGTCGAGCGCCCGGCCGGCGGCCGCGACCTCGTGCACCCGCGGAAGATCCGCGCGCCCTCAGCCGACACCCCTGCGGATGTCGGGATCCTCCAGGTCGACCCGGCGGTTGGCGGCCCGCCAGGTCTCCGCGCTGATCTTGCCCTTGCGGTACAACCGGATCAGCTTCTCCCGCTGCGCCCTCCGGACTTCTCGCCGCAACCTTCTGGCTTCGGCGACGCCGATGTCGTCCAGGTCTTCGTCGAGCAGGGCACGGACCCGTGCGAGGCGGTCCTCGTACAGTTCGCGGTAGGTCATCGCCGTACGGTCGTCCACCTCACCGCTCTCGGCGAGCGCGTCGATCCGCGCCAGCGCGGACTCGATGACCATCCGGCGGGTCTCCATCTGCTCGATCCGGGCCCGGTCGGTCTCGATCAGGCCGAACCGGCGCAGCAGGGCGGGCAGCGTCATGGCATGCCCGATCAGGGTGACGAACACGATGACGGCGGTCAGCAAGATCACCTCACCGCGTCCGCGCAGCGGAGAGCCATGCACGCTCACCGGCACTGAGAGCACGATCGCCAGGGAGATCGCGCCACGCATGCCACTCCATCCGATGATGAACCGCTCACGCCACGACAGGTGGATGAGATGCCGGTGCCGGCCGGGCAGGTAGCGGGCGAACGGGAAGACGAACAAGGCCCACGCCAGGCGGACCACCACGATGACGACGGACACCACCACGGCGGCGAGAACCACGTGCGACCACGTGTGGGCCGCCACCTCGTGGAGGATGCCGCGGACCTGGATGCCGAGCAGCACGAACAGCGCCGACTCCAGCAGGAAGACCAGGACCCGCCAGAACAGCTGCCCGGTCAGCCGGGATGCCGGCTGCAGCATGCCCTCGCCGCGGGTGCCGAGATAGAAGCCGGCCGCGACGGTGGCGAGGACGCCGGAGAAACCGAGATGGTCGGCGGGCACGTAGGCGAGGTATGGCGTCAGCAGCGAGATGATGATCTGGCTTCGGGGATCCCGGGTCCGGCGGCGGATGCGGGAGATCACGAAGCCCACCACGAGGCCGTACCCCACACCGCCGACGACCACCTCGGTGAGCCGTACGAGGCCGTGGCCGGAGGTGAACGACGTGCTCAGCGCCTCGACGGCGAGCCCGAAGGCGGTGAGCGCGACGCCGTCGTTGATCAGGCTCTCGCCCTCGACGATGGTCACGATGCGAGGCGGGGCGTTCAGCCGCTGGAGGACCGAGCTCGCCGACACCGAGTCGGTGGGGGCGATCGCCGCGCCCAACGCGATGGCCACCGCCCAGCCCAGGCCGGGCATGGCCCAGCGGGCCGCCATCGCGGCGGCGAAGGTGGTCACCACGGTCAGCCCGAAGGCGAGGGTGATGATCGGCACTGCGTCGGCCTTCGTCTCACGTGGCGCCGAGAAGAACGCCGCGTAGTAGACCAGGGGTGGCAGGAAACCGAGCAGCACGAGCTCCGGCGGAATGTGCGTCTCAGGCACTCCCGGCAGGAAGCCGGCCGCGGAACCCATGATCACCAGCAGGCTCACCTCGGGCAGGCCCAGCCGCCCGGCCAGCGCGCGGGAGAGCAGCACGACGACCATGACGGCCAGCCCGATGATGAACAGGGATGACGCCCCCATGGTGCGGTCCTTCCCGAAAATGACCCTTCCAGCACTTGACAACGGGCGAAACGGCAATATCGGCAGGGCGACGCCGCCGCGGCGTGCATTTCGCGGCAACCGCACCTGCGGCAACCGGATGCGGGTGGCCGCCTACCGGGCGCGGCAGCGCGAGCCGGCGGCTCGCTGAGCGGCCACCGCGTCGAGCGCCCGGCGGGCGGCCGCGACGTCGTGCACCCGGAACACCCGCGCGCCCAGCCACGCGGACACGCCGAGCACCGCCATCGTGCCCACACCGCGTTTCTCGACCGGCTGACCGAGCGTCTCGCCGATGAAGTCCTTGTTGGACACGGCCACGAGCACCGGCCAGCCGGTATCGGCCAGCTCGCCGAGACGCCGCGTGATCTCCAGCGAATGCCAGGTGTTCTTGCCGAAGTCGTGGGCCGGATCGATGAGGATCGCGTCCCGGCGTACGCCGAGGGAGACGGCGCGCTCGGCCTCGGCGGTCACGTGCCGGACCACGTCCGCGACCACGTCGGCGTAGCCGATCCGGTGGGGGCGGGTGCGCGGGCCGAGGCCACCGGCGTGCGCGCACACGAGGCCGATGCCGTATGCCGCCGCGACCTCGGCCAGCCGCGGATCGACGCCACCCCAGGTGTCGTTGAGGAGATCGGCTCCGGCCTCCGCGACGGCCTCACCCACCTCGGCCCGCCAGGTGTCCACACTGATCACGACGTCCGGGTGGTGCTCGCGCACCGCCGCGACGAGGTCGACGACCCGCCGTAGCTCCTCGTCCACACCGACCTCTTCCCCGGGGCCGGCCTTCACACCGCCGATGTCGATGATGTCCGCGCCCTCGGCGACGGCCTTGCCGGCCGCGGCCAGGGCCGCGTCGAAGCCGTACGTCGCACCGCGGTCGAAGAAGGAGTCGGGGGTGCGGTTGACCACCGCCATGACCGTGAGCCCATCGAGCGCCCGGCCGCCCAGCCGCAGCGGCACGCCACCCGCGCTGTCTTCCGGGCCCGCCGTGGTCACCGGCAGGCCCCCCACGGGTGCCGGGACCGGCCGTGACCGCGCGGATGCCGGGAGACGTACACCGCCCCATCGCGCACCACGACATCGTACGCGGGCAGGCCGTGCCCTGCCGGGCCGCGCCGTACCGAGCCGCCGTCCAGCGCGAACCGGGCACCGTGCAGCGGGCACTCGATGCAGTCGTCCACGATCCTCCCCTTGACGAGCTGGACGCCCGCGTGCGGGCAGATCAGGCCGACTGCGTGCAGCCGCCCTCCGGTACAGCAGATCACGGCGGGCAGTCCCTCGATGCGGCGAATCTCCCCGTCCGTCAGCTCGCCGTCCGCGCAGACGCGGACCAATGCCACGTCATCGCGACGGCGCCGTCGTTTCAGGAGCCGGACGACGCGCAGCATGATGACAAGATCGTCACACACTTCGCCACCGCGTTCCAGACCAGGTCGCCGAGGTGAGGTAAATCTCGAACGGTATTCGGTCGCGAGATCAGGCCGCGGTCGCTATCGCCCCGCCCAGGCGGCTAACCTCTGTCAGACGAAACGGGCAAGGCCCGTTAGCTTGGAGGTTCCGCTGACCACGCGAGCGCTCATCACCGGGATCACCGGGCAGGACGGCTCGTACCTCGCCGAGCATCTGCTCGCCCAGGGGTACGAGGTCTGGGGTCTGATCCGAGGGCAGGCCAACCCGCACGTCTCCAGGCTGCGTAAGCACATCGGCGAGGTACGGCTGGTCCACGGCGACCTCCTCGACCAGGGCAGCCTCATCTCCGCCGTCGAGAAGGTCCGGCCCGACGAGGTCTACAACCTCGGCGCCATCTCCTTCGTGCCGATGTCGTGGCAGCAGGCCGAGATCACCGCCGAGGTCACCGGCATGGGCGTGCTGCGCATGCTCGAGGCGATCCGCGTCGTGAGCGGCATCAGCGGCTCGCGCACCCCCGGCGGTGGCCAGATCCGCTTCTACCAGGCGTCGTCCTCGGAGATGTTCGGCCAGGTGCGCGAGACGCCGCAGAACGAGCGCACGCCCTTCCACCCGCGCAGCCCGTACGGCGTCGCGAAGACCTACGGCCACTTCATCACGCAGAACTACCGCGAGTCCTACGGCATGTTCGCGGTCAGCGGCATCCTGTTCAACCACGAGTCGCCGCGGCGCGGGGCCGAGTTCGTGACCCGCAAGATCTCCCTCGGCGTGGCCCGCATCAAACTCGGCCTGGCCAAGGAGCTGACGCTCGGCAACCTGGAGGCGCGGCGCGACTGGGGGTACGCCGGCGACTTCGTCGAGGCGATGCGGCTCATGCTCGCCGCCGAGACCCCGGAGGACTACGTCATCGGCACCGGCCGTACCCAGTCGGTGCGCGAACTCGTCGAGCTGGCCTTCACCATCGCCGGCCTCGACTGGCGCGATCATGTCCTCACCGACACCGGGCTGACCCGTCCCGCAGAGGTCGACCTGCTCTGCGCGGACCCGAAGACGGCGCGCGACCAGCTGGGCTGGGAGCCGAAGGTCTCGTTCGAGGAGCTGGTCACGCTGATGGTCGAGTCCGACCTGGCACTGCTGTCGCGGTCTGACCGGCCCGAGGACGAGCCGCTCAGCTTCGACCACTGGTAGATCGGCGCACACCGCGCCGTTCGTGTCAGGATGCCGGCATGGCCGAGCGCAACCGCATGACGGATCATCCGGTCGCCCGCATTCGCCGATCCGGCGAGGGCCGGCGCCAGTGCCTCGCCGATGACTGATCGCCCGAACGTCCGGCTGTCCGAGGCGCGCGGACGCTGGGTGCTGGCGGCGACCGCCCTCGGCTCGAGCCTCGCGATGCTCGACGCGACGATCGTCAATGTCGCGCTGCCCCGGATCGGCAAGGAGTTCGGCGCGTCCGTGGCGGGCCTGCAGTGGACGGTGAACGCCTACACGCTCAGCCTCGCCGGGCTGATCCTGCTCGGCGGCTCGCTCGGCGACCGCTACGGCCGCCGTAAGGTCTTCATGATCGGGGTCGTCTGGTTCGCCCTCGCCTCCGCCCTGTGCGGCCTCGCTCCGAACATCGGTGTGCTGATCGCGGCGCGGGCTCTGCAGGGCATCGGCGGCGCGCTGCTGACCCCCGGGTCGCTGGCCATCATCCAGGCGTCGTTCGCGCCCGGCGATCGTCCGCGGGCGGTCGGGGCCTGGTCGGGACTGGGCGGCGTCGCGGGCGCGCTCGGGCCCTTCCTCGGCGGCTGGCTCATCTCCGCGGCGGGCTGGCGCTGGGCCTTCCTGCTCAACCTGCCGGTCGCTGCCCTCGTCCTCTTCGTCGCGGCCCGCCATGTCCCCGAGAGCCGTGACGAGTCCGAGCACCACGGTTTCGACTTCCTCGGCGCAGCCCTTGCCGCCGTCGCGCTCGCCGGGGGGACGTACGCCCTGACGGAGGCGCCGGAGAAGGGCGTCTCGACGGCCGCGGTCGCACTCGCCGCCACAGTGGGCGTGGCCGCGGGCGTGGCGTTCGTCGTGGTCGAGTGGCGGCGGTCCAACGGCCACGGGCCCAGCGCCATGCTGCCGCTCGGCATCTTCACGTCGGGCCAGTTCACGGCCGTCAACATCGTGACGTTCATCGTGTACGGCGGCATGTCCGTGCAGTTCTTCCTGCTCGTTGTGGAGCTCCAGGTCGTGGCCGGCTACTCCCCGATGTTCGCGGGCACGGCGCTGCTGCCACTGACAGTCCTGATGCTGCTGCTGTCCTCGCGGGCGGGCGCGCTGGCCCAGCGGATCGGCCCGCGCATCCCGATGACCGCCGGCCTGCTGCTGGCCGCCACAGGCATGGCACTGACCGCCCGCATCGGCCCGGACGCCTCGTACGTCCGCGACGTGCTGCCCGCAGCCGTCGTCTTCGGCCTGGGACTCTCGGCGGCCGTCGCGCCACTCACGGCCACCGTGCTGGCCACCGCCGACGTCCAGCACGCCGGCGTGGCCAGCGGGGTCAACAACGCCGTCGCCCGCGCGGCCGGGCTGCTGGCGGTCGCGGGAATCCCGCCCGCCGTCGGGCTCACGGGGACGGCCTACGCCGACCCGGCCGTCTTCAACGACGGCTTCCATACGGCGATGGGGATCGCGGCGGTGCTGCTCGCCGCCGGCGCGGTGCTGACGTTGTTCACAGTTCGCGACGACGCGCTGCGACCGGAGCAGGCCAACGCGACTCCGGAGTGCGACGTCAACTGCCCGGTCGGCGCGCCGCCGCTGGAACCCGGCACAGCCCGCGAAGCCGCCTAGCGAACGGCTTCTGACCGGCACGGCCTCAGCCGCGGCTCTTGGCGAAGGCGAGGAAGTCGCGTGCGACCGGCGGGAGGGGCCGGCGGACGTGCACGAGGCCGATCGTCGTGGTGATCGGCGGCATGAAGGAGCGCACCGCGAGACCGTCGACCGCCTCGACCTGGTTTCGGTACCACATGAGGGAGCCGACGCCGGCCCGTACCCAGGCGAGCCAGGAGCCGCGCTCGTCGGACTCCACGGCGGGGACCGGCGTGACCCCGAACCGGGCCAGCATCCCGTCGAGCTCACTCCGCCGGGCGCTCCCCCGGGCCGGCATGACCAGCCGCAGGCCCTCGAGAGCCGACAGCGGGACCGGCTCCCGCAGGCTCAGGCCGGGTGGGGAGATCAGCACGATCTCGCGCTGTTCGAGCGGATGCGCGGCCAGGTCGCCGGGGACCGGCAGGTCGGTCAGCGCCAGGTCGGCGCGGCCGTCGCGTACCGCGGCGCCGGCCGACTCCCGGCCGTCGCATCGCACCACCCGGAGCCGGGCCGCCGGCTGGTCACGGGCGAACCCGGGCAACAGCCGCGCCGTGAGCTCGGGCTCCAACGTGGCAGTGGAGGCGACCCGCAGCTCCCCCGGCTTGCCGCCCGCGGGAGCGGAGGAGAACGCCTCGATCGCGTCCACCGCGTGCAGGGCGTCTCGCGCATACCGCATGATCTGCTCGCCGGCCTCGGTGAGCACGACCCCACGGCCGGCCCGCGCGAAGAGCTCGACGCCGAGCTCGCGCTCGAGGTCCCTGATCGCCCGCGACAGCGCGGGCTGCGCGACGAAGAGTTCCTGCGCCGCCGCGGTCATGGTGCCGTGGTCGGCGGTCGCCACCACATAGCGCAGCTGCCGCAGATTCATGCCTCGACGGTATGGCAATGCGCCGAGCCGGTCCTGGACATAGCCGGAATTGGCCTGGACATTCGTCGGTTGCGGGCGGTTTCAGGTCGCCTGCGAATGGTGACATGATCACACGGCGAGACTCAGGGGAGGTCGGCGCCGTACGTCTGTTTCACGACGTCGAGATGGTGCCAGGACTCCCCGATCCAGACGCCTGGCACCGTCCTCACCGCTTCGAGCGTGGTCAGCAGCATGTCACGCGAGGTGGCGTCGATGCCGCAGAGCAGGTCGTAGCGGCCGAATCCAGTGACCACGTAGTTGATGCCGGACAACCGGGCGATACGGGTCGCCGCGGTGCCGACATCGGAGGAGACCCGGACGCCGACCCCGGCGAGCTCGCCGGAGCCGAGGGCGCGGGAGTCGACGAGGCCGCTCACGTGGATGACCCCGGTGCGCATCAGCCGCACGGCCCTGGCCCTGGTCGCGGCCTGGGAGAGCCCGACCACCTCCGCCAGGCGGGTGTACGGCGTCCGGCCGTCACGGGTCAGCTCGCGCAGCAGCCGCCAGTCGATCTCGTCGAGGGAGACGTCGGGCAGTTCGGTGACGACCGAGTGCGAGTCCTTCACCACCGAGATGACGCGGAACACCTCGACCCCCCGGACTCCGGGCAGGGATCGCACGGCGTCCACCTCATGGGCGAGTGTCGCGTCGTCGCGCACCCGGAACTCGGCGACCACCGGGTGAGCGCCGGTGGCCAGCGCGGCGAACCAGGCGGCCGGCCGCCTGGCCACCGCGTCGATGACGTGACGGGCGGGACCATCGACGTCGATCGCCAGATGGCCGATGGCGCCGGTCCCGATGACCGATGCGTGCACGATCCCGACCACGCGCACGATTCCCGAATCCAGGAGGTGCTGCACGCGCGTGCGCACGGCCGTGCGCGACAGCCCGACACGGTCGGCGAGCGACTGAAAGGTCGCCCTCCCATCCCGCTGCAGCTCGCGTACGAGCACGGCGTCGACCGCATCCAGCACGGGGTTCCTCCTCAGGGCCTGTATGTTTCTGCACTCGCTTGCATGATCATTTCATTACTGGCGTGTTTGTCGCGAAAACGGAGCGTTGTTCGTGTTCGTCCGCTGCACGACCATGGATGTGTCGGTGAGGTGCTGACTCGGTGCCGAAAGCCGCGCGGTTCGCAAGCCGCCGGCATGGCAACGTCCGAGACCATGGCGTCAGAGCTCGCGTCCCAATTCGACAAGGATTTCGCGAGCCTCGTCACGTGCCGCTCGCGCCGCCTCCGCATCCCCCTGTGCACCGTGGGCCTCTCCGAGGGAGCGCAGCGTCTCGGCGAGGTCGAGTGACTCCTGCAGGTCGCGAAAGATCCGCAGCGACTCGTCCAGCTGCACGACGGCCGACCCCGGGTCACCGTCGGCGAGGAGCATTTCTCCGGTGAGCCGCAGGACGTGACCCTCGCAGGTACGCCAGCCGACCTCGCGGAAGGTCGTCATCGCCAGATCGAGGAGCGGCCGCGCCTCGCCACGCCTCCCCTGGCGGACCAGGCATTCGCCCATCCGCATCTGGACCACGGCCTCACTCAGCCGGTCGCCGATGGCACGGAACGTCGGCAGCGCCCGCTGCAAGAGATCCAGCGCGTCACCGTGGCGGCCGAGTTCGAGCTCCACGGTCGCGAGCCGCCGCAACGCGTGCGCCTCCCCCATGCGGTTTCCGGCCGCCTTGTAGAGCCGCAGCATCTCCTCGAAGCGCAGCCGCGCGGGATCCGTGCGCCCCTGGTCCAGATCGCACAGGCCCAGGCCCTCGACGGCGTACGCCTCGGCACGCCGGTCGCCGAACTCGCCGAAGAGCCGCAGCGCGGCCGCCCACAACGGCCGCGACGCCTCCGGATCGCCGTTGATGCGGACGGTGGCCGCGACCCCGCAGAGCGCGCCGGCGTGGCCGTAACCGTCTTCGGTCCGCTCGCACAGCCCGGCGGCCCGCTCGAACCGCCGGCGCGCGTCACCGAACCTGCTCTGCACGTACAGCATGGCGCCCATGTTGATCTCCGACGCCGCCTCTCCCCGCAGGTCGCCGGCCTCACGCGCCGCCGCCAGAGCGTCGTCACAGCAGCGCCGCCAATCGACGACGTCGCCGCAGAACTCGAAGAACGGGAGGCTCGCGCTCGCCAGCTCCCAGCAGAGTCCGGGCAGTCCGGCCGCCCGCGCCTGACGGACAACGGCGGTGATGGCGGACCGCTCGCTCTCGAACCAGGCGAGCGGATCGCGCAGCAGGGCCGTGGTGCCGGCCCTGTCGAGCGGCCGCCGTGGCGCGTCCCCGGACAGCGGCGCGTAGTAGCAGTTGGGCAGGCGCCGCTCCGCCTCGCCCACCAGCGCCAGCCACGTGGAAAGCGCCCTGCTCAGCGCGGCCCGGAGCGCGTCCGGCGACTCCTCGGCCAGGGCGCGCTCCCGGGCGTACACGCGCAACAGGTCGTGGAACCGGTAGCGAGGCTCCTCCGTCACGTCGCAGCCGGCGACCTCCAGCAACCGGGCGTCGACGAGCTCCTCGACCAGGTCCTCACCCTCAGAGACGGGCACATCGGCGAGCGCGGCCGCGGTCCACGCGGCGAAGTCGGCCACCTCGAGGGTGCCGAGCAGCCGGAACACGCGCTGCGCGGCCGCGGAGAGGCCGCGATGGCTGAGGGCGAGGCTGCCCCGCACCTCCAGGTCGGCGTGGACGAGTTCGTCGAGGCGGCGCCGCTCGTCGGCCAGCCGCCGGGCGAGACGGTCGACCGTCCAGTGCGGTTTGGCGGCCAGCCGCGCCGCCGCGATGCGCAGGGCCAGGGGCAGCCGGTCGCACAGTGTGGTGACCCGTTCCGCGGCGTCCGGCTCCGCGGCGACGCGCTCGGGTCCGGCGACGCGGGTGAGCAGCTCCATCGCCTGCGCCGGATCGAAGGCGTCCAGCTCGACGCGGGCGGCGCCGGCCAGGCCGGTGAGCCGGCGCCGGGCGGTGACGATGACCGCGCAGGCCGAGCTCCCCGGCAGCAACGGCCGCACCTGCTGCTCGTCCGCGGCGTTGTCGAGCACGATGAGGACCCGCCGCCCGTCGAGCCGCGCGCGGTACAGCTCGGCGCGTTCGTCCGGATCGTCGGGGAGGGCCGCGCCGTCGACTCCCAGCCGGCGCAGCAGCCGGCCCAGCACGTCCGCGGGGTCCGCGGGCGTGGCGTCGGTACCGCGCAGGCCCACGTACAGCCGGCCCTCGGGGAACTGCGGGCGAAGCCGATGGGCGACGTGCACGGCGAGCGTGGTCTTGCCGACGCCTCCGCGTCCGGTGACGGCGACGATCGGGACGGCGCCGTACGGCTCCGGCCGCCAGGTCACCGCATCGGCCATCTCAGCGGCCTGCTTGGCGCGTCCGGTGAAGTCGGCGATGTCGGGCGGAAGCGGCGACGGCCCCGCCACCGGAGCCGGCGCGGCGCCGGGGCTCAGCCACGCGTCGTCGGCGAGGATGGCCTGCTGGATGCGGCCGAGCTCGGGCCCGGGCTCCAGGCCCAGCTCCCCGACCATCGTCCGCCGTGCTTCCTGGTAGGCGTCGAGAGCCTCGGAACGACGGCCGGCGCGGTGCAGGGCGAGCATCAGCTGGGCGCGGAACCGCTCGCGCAGCGGATGCTCGGCGACGAGGGAGACGAGCTCGGGAATGAGGTCGCCCGCGCGGCCGAGCGCCAGGTCGGCGTTGATCCTCTCCTCGATCGCGGTCAGCCGGCGCTCCTCCAGGTGAGTCGCCTCCGAGGCCAGACCGGGCAACCCGCCGAGCGCCGGGCCCCGCCACAGCGTGAGGGCGGCCCGCAGCTCCTCCGCAGCCCGTGCCGGCCCACTGTTGCGCGCGGCCTCGAGCCGCCGTTCGAACTCGAGGAGGTCGACCTGGTCCGTGCGTAGCAGGTAACCCGGCGCTGCGGTCACGATGACGTCGCGGATCGTCTCCCCGCCGGGGTCCGCGGTCCTCCACGCTCGGCGCAACGCCGACACGCAAGCATGGATCTGCGCGATCGCGGTCGTCGGCGCCCGCTCCCCCCAGACCGCCTCGATGAGACGGTCCACGCTGTGCACGCGACCCGGGTCGAGGGACAGCGCGGCCAGCACGGCCCGTGCGCGCGGGCCGAGGGGCACCGAAGCGCTACCGTCCCACAGCTCCACCGGGCCCAAGAGCCTGACCTGCATGCGTGCCTCTCAGCGAGGATTGCGTGACCCGCCCGCGCGGCGGCGGAGGGACCGGCCATGCGAGGCGTCGCCAGCGGAATCCTGGGACACCTCCGACGTCAGTCTCGCATGAAGAAATCACCGATCGTCAACGCTGAAAGAAGGAAAGCTTCCTATTTATCGCTTTTCCGCCCAATTGCACGGATAGCGAAGGTGGCCGGCCCGGCGTGTTCGTCGTTCCACCCCGGGCACGCCAGACTGGGCGGATGCGAAGGAGACTCTTGGCGGGGGCGGTGCTCGTCCTGACGGCGGGCTGCTCGGCGGGGCACAACAGCCCGGTCGCGCATCCGCCGGTTCCGCGGGGCCCGGTGCACCCGGCGGCGACGACCTCGGCTCCGCCGCCGCGCCCGCGCACCATGGTCTTCCACGGCGCGCGTGACTCCGGCATGGTGGCGCTCACCTTCGACGCCGACATGACGCCGGGCATGTGGCGATCGCTCGACGCCGGCCGGATCGCCTCGTCCTTCGACCGCCGGATCATCGAGACCCTGCACACGACGCAGACCCCGGCGACCATCTTCGCCACCGGAATGTGGATCGAGCGCTACCCCGGAGAGACGAAGAAGCTGGCCGCCGACCCGCTGCTGGAGTTCGGCAACCACTCGTACGAGCACAGCGCCTTCGCCATGCCCTGCTACGGCCTGCCCGCGCTGCCCCCCGGCCGGCAGACGGCGGACGTACGGCGCACCGGAACGATCCTCGACCGGTACGTCCCCGGCCACACGCCCTACTTCCGGTTCCCCGGCGGCTGCCACGACAAGGCGGCGGTGCGGGCGGTGCTCGCCGCCGCGGTGACGCCCGTTCAGTGGGACGTCATCAGCGGCGACGCGTTCGGGCACGACCCGCGTGCCATCGCGCACAACGTCCTCGCACAGGCGAAGGGCGGCTCGATCGTCGTCATGCACCTGAACGGCGCGCCGACGGCCCCGGAGACGCACGCCGCGCTGCCGGACATCATCCGCGGGCTGCGCGCCAGAGGCCTGCGCCTCGTCAAGGTGTCGGAGCTGCTCGCCGCCCATTGAACCGGACACCTGCGGGTATCCATCAGAATGGAGGGTCGTGGCCTCTTCGAGCCACTCGCCCCATCACGAACGGTGTTGACAAACGTGCGCCTGCTGAACGGTGAGCAACCGGTCCACGACCTGACCTACAACGACGTCTTCATGTTGCCCCGCCGGTCGGACGTGGGCTCCCGCCTCGAGGTGGACCTGTCGACCACCGACGGCAGCGGAACAACGATCCCCATCGTCGTCGCCAACATGACCGCGGTGTCCGGCCGACGTATGGCCGAGACGATCGCACGGCGCGGCGGCATCGCGGTGATCCCCCAGGACATCCCGGTCGATGTCGTCGCCAACGTTGTCAACTGGGTGAAGTCGCGCCACCTCATCGTCGACACGGCGATCCGACTGGGCCCCGGCGACACGGTCGGCGAAGCACTCGGCCTGCTGTCCAAGCGGGCGCACGGCGCGGTGATCGTGGTGGAGGACGACCGTCCGGCCGGCGTGGTCACCGAGGCCGACTGCCTGAGCGTGGACCGCTTCACCCAACTCCGCGAGGTCATGTCGCGCGATGTCGTCACGCTTCCGGACACCGTCGACCCGCAGAAGGCGTTCGACACGCTGCACGCCCGTGGCCACCGCCTCGCCCCGGTCGTCGACGCCGACGGGCGGCTGGCCGGCGTGCTCACCAGAACCGGAGCCCTGCGCGCCACGCTCTACCAGCCCGCCGTCGACGCGGTCGGCCGGCTGCGGGTCGCCGCCGCGCTCGGCGTCAACGGCGGCATCGAGGACAAGGCCGAGGCGCTGCTCGCCGCGGGCGTGGACGTGCTGGTCATCGACACCGCGCACGGGCATCAGGAAAAGATGATCACCGCACTGAAGCGGGTGCGGCGGCTCGGCCCGCAGGTGCCCCTCGTCGCGGGCAACGTGGTGACCGCCGAGGGCGTCCGCGACCTCGTCGAGGCCGGCGCCGACATCGTGAAGGTCGGTGTCGGACCGGGCGCCATGTGCACGACCCGGATGATGACCGGCGTGGGCCGCCCCCAGTTCTCCGCGGTGCTCGAGTGCTCCACGGAGGCGCGCCGGCTCGGCCGGCACATCTGGGCCGACGGCGGCGTCCGGCATCCGCGCGATGTCGCCCTGGCACTCGCCGCCGGCGCGGCGAACGTCATGATCGGGTCATGGTTCGCGGGAACCTACGAATCTCCCGGCGACCTGCAGCGCGCCGCCGACGGCCGGCTCTACAAGGAGAGCTTCGGCATGGCGTCGGCCCGGGCGGTCCGGTTGCGCACCGCCGACGACTCCCCTTTCGAACGGGCCCGCAAGGCCCTCTTCGAGGAGGGGATCTCCACCTCGCGGATGTACGTCGATCCGCAGTCCCCCGGCGTCGAGGACGTGTTGGACGGCATCATCGCCGGGCTGCGGAGCGCCTGCACGTACGCGGGGGCGCGCACCCTGGAGGAATTGCACGAGCGCGCGCTCGTAGGCGTGCAGAGCTCTTCGGGATATGCGGAGGGCAAGCCGCTGCACACGAGCTGGTGATCACACATATCCGCCCAGACCAGCGCTGACAGTCGACGGTCCGGGCGACACACCGTGACGGTGCTGGCGCCCTGGCCGTCGCCCGCGCACCCTTGACGCCCAGAACCCCCGACGAACACCGGGCGCAGTGCGCGCCCCTGGGGAACGGGGTTGAGCGGGTGGCGGCACCACGGTTCCGGCTGGCCGGCGGCCGGACCTTCACGCTCGGGGAGGCGCTGCTGGTCACGGCCGCCTCGGCGGTCGTGCCGGGAATCGCTCATCGGCGCGCCGGCCGCCGCCGAACCGGCGCCGCCTTGCTCGCCGGCTACGCGGCCGTCCTTCTGCTCGCGGCCGTCCTGCCGACCGGCCTCCCGCACGCGTTGTCGCCGCCCGACCGGCCGGCGGCGACCACCGCCGTGTCGGTCGCAATGGCGGTGGCGTGGGCGACGCTGATCCTCTCCTCCTATCTCGCGGTCCGGCCTCCGCCCATGCGGCCTGCCGGACGCGCGGCGGCCGGGACGATGGTCGCGGTGCTGTGCGCCCTCGCCGCGGCGCCCCCGCTGCTCCTGGCCCGGCACGCCCATCCGTACAGCGTCGTGGTGAGCGATGCGCTCGCCCGTCACCCGCCCGGACGCCCCCCGGCCGTGCCCGACCCATGTCCAATCTGAATGACCTGTCTACCCTGGCCTTGCCGTCAGGCAGCGTGCTTGGCGCTGATGAAACCCAAACCCGCCTGAGCCTCAGCCTTGAAGGGCAACCGCTGATCACGTTGCGCCTGAAGCGTGAGCCCGAGTTGCAGTTGCAGGTCGAGGAACGCTTCAGCCGGCCTGCCGGCCAGGCGTTCTGGGCGGCCTGTTATTGGCTGTTTGCC
>JAOPYL010000167.1 GCA_025964625.1 Actinoallomurus sp.
GGACCGGGGCCGGGGTCGGGGCCGGGTTCCGGCGCGGGGCCGGCCTCCGGGTCGTAGTCGCCGGTGCGCTCCAGGACGTCCTCGAGCTTCTCCTCGTCGAGGCCGGGCGCGTCGAACGGGTCGCGGCGACGCCGGTGCGGCAGGGCCAGGCGGGCCGCGACCCGCACATCCGCCGCTGTGACGGCCCTGCGGTCGTGCCAGGCGGCCAGCGCGATGGCGGCGCGGGCCATGACGAGGTCGGCACGGAGCCCATCGACCTCGAACTCCGCGCAGACCGCCGTGATCTGCCGCAGGGCCCCGTCCGGAAGCACGACGCCGGGCAGCCGGTCGCGCGCCCGGTCGATCCGCCAGGCCAGCTCGGCGTCGGCCCGGGACCAGTTCGCCGCGAACGCCGCCGGATCGGACTCATAGGCCAGCCGGCGGCGTACGACCTCGGCCCGCTCATCCGGGTCGCGCGTCGCGGCCACCTCGACGGTCAGCCCGAACCGGTCGAGCAGCTGCGGGCGCAGCTCGCCCTCCTCCGGGTTCATCGTGCCGACGAGCAGGAACCGCGAAGCGTGCCGGACCGAGACGCCCTCGCGCTCGACGTAGGACTGTCCCATGGCGGCGGCGTCGAGCAGCAGGTCGACCAGGTGGTCGTGGAGCAGGTTGACCTCGTCGACGTAGAGCACGCCGCGGTGTGCGGCCGCCAGCAGCCCCGGCTGGTAGGCGCGTACTCCCTCGGCGAGCGCCCGCTCGATGTCGAGCGAGCCGACGAGACGGTCTTCCGAAGCACCGACCGGGAGCTCCACGAGCCGGGCCGGGCGGACCGCCTCCCCGTCGTGGGGTCCGTCCGGGCAGGCCGGGTCGGGCGCCTGGGGGTCGCAGGAGAACCGGCAGTCCGTCGCGACCGCGACGCCGGGCAGCAGTTCGGCGAGCGCACGCACGATCGTCGACTTGGCGGTGCCCTTCTCACCCCGCACCAGCACGCCGCCGACGGACGGCGACACCGCGTTGATCAAGAGGGCGAGTTTGAGGTCGTCGAGTCCCGCAACGGCGGAGAACGGGTAGATCTTCACCCGGTGGTCGTCCTTTCCTCGGGTTTGCGCGCCCGTAGGTGGCCTGTCTTTCGGCGGCCGGAGTCTCCTGACTCCCGGATCGTCGCCCACCCTCGGCCTTCCGGCTCACGCCGTGGCTTTCGGTTGAGGAAGGACTCCCCGGTCACAGTTGCGCGACAGCCCCGGATTCGCACCGGGTTCCTCCGCGTACCGCCGAAGCACAGCATGACACACGGCCGCCGGGTCATCGACATCGCAGGCGGGCCGTGAACGCTTACCACCCGAAGTGCGCACGGCGGGGTCACTGCCGCAGAACGGCCGAGCCTGCTTGAATAGAACATGTTCTACTTCCAGGAGGCGCGTGCATGAGACTCGGCATCAACGTCGGCTACTGGCAGCGGGAACCCGACGACGCCACCGAGACGGTACTGGCCGCCGAGCGGCTCGGATACGAGTACGTGTTCACCGCGGAGGCGTACGGCTCCGATGCGTTCACCACGCTCACCTGGTACGGCGCCCGCACGTCGCGGATCAAGCTGGGCACCGCGGTGGCGCAGATGTCGGCGCGCACTCCGGCGGCCACCGCCATGCACGCGCTCACGCTCGACGCCCTGTCCGGAGGCCGCCTCGTCCTCGGACTCGGCGCGTCAGGCCCGCAGGTCGTGGAGGGCTGGTACGGCATGCCGTTCCCCAAGCCGCTCGCCCGCACCCGCGAGTACGTGCGGATCCTGCGCGACGTCTGGCGCCGTGAGGAGCCGGTCACCGGCGAGGGTCCGCACTACCCCCTGCCGCTGCGCCCGTCCGCGCACCTCCGGCGTGGCCAGGACGTCACGGGGCTCGGCAAGCCGCTGAAGTCGATCGCCCACCCGGTGCGTCCGGACATCCCGATCTACCTCGGCGCCGAAGGACCGAAGAACGTCGCGCTGTCGGCCGAGATCGCCCAGGGCTGGCTGCCTCTCTTCGTCGACCCGGCGCGGATCGAGCCGGTCTTCGGCGAGTCACTGAGGGACCGCCCCGAGGGCTTCGAGATCGCCGCGACGGTCACCACGATCGTCACCGACGACCTGCCGGCCGCCCTGGAAGTCGCGAAGATCCCATTGGCCTTCTACATCGGCGGCATGGGCGCCAGGGACCGCAATTTCCACCTGGACCTCATCGGGCGGCTGGGATACGCCGAGGAGGCCTCGCGCGTGCAGGAGCTGTTCCTGTCGGGACGGCGCACCGAGGCGGTCAAGGCCGTGCCGGACGAGCTCGCGGACTCCATCTCCCTGCTCGGCCCGATCGGCCGGATCAGGGAGCGCCTTCAGCTGTGGCGCGACTCCCCGGTGACCACCCTGCTCGTCGCGGGGGTCAGGGACGAGCCGACCCTGAAGGCGATTCGCGACCTCGTACAGCCGTGATCGCCCCGGCACGGCGCCGCCCTCAGTCCCACGCACGGGAGAGCATCCAGCCGCCGGTCGCCGCGTCGTGGCGCAGTTCATCAGATGCGCGGTGTGGAGACCCCGGTCTTCAGGCCGGGGAGGAAACGCCGCTCCCTCCTGGAAATGTCGGTGGTGGTCGTTAGCGTGTTCGGATGCGGTTTCGTCTTGAGCCCACGTCCGCCCAGGAGCGGGTGTTGCTGGAGCATTGCGCGC
>JAOPYL010000212.1 GCA_025964625.1 Actinoallomurus sp.
CGCGGCTGGCCGCACGGCCGGGCCTGACCGTCGGCGCCCTGGCACGCCGCCTGGCACGCGGCCGCCTCGACGAGCTGCCCGCCGCGCACGCGTGCTTCCAGCTCGGGTACGACCGGCTGGGCCAGGAACAGGCACGGGCGTTCCGGCTGCTGGCACTCGCCGACGGGCCCGGCTTCTCCACCGGCGCGGCGGCCGCCTCGCTCGGCCTGTGCCGGCACCACGCGGACGACCTCGTCGAGACCCTGGCGGACCGGAGCCTTCTCGAGTGCCTGGGGCCGGGCCGGTACCGCTACCACGACCTACTGCGGCTGTTCGCGCTGCGCGAGGCCGAGACGGCCGAGCCGCCGGGTGAGCGGGTGGCGGCCCTGCGCGGGTTGCTGGACTTCCATCTGGCCTCGGCGCGCGACGCGCTGCGGGTGCTCGAGCCGGGTGACCCGGGGACGGAGCCGGCCACGTCCCGCTCAGCCGGGATACGGCCGGCGACCCCGCGAGAGGCCGGCACCTGGCTGTTCCTCGAGCACGGATCGGTCCTGGCCGCGATCGAGCGGGCCGCCGGCGAGCGCGGCGGTCCGCTTCCTCTCGCGGCGGACGTGCTGCTGACCATGGCGGGGTTCCTCGACCACGGCTGGAATCCGCGCGAGCTGGAGCACGCGGCCCGTGCCGTCCGGGATGCGGCGTGCCGGCAGGGCATGTTCTCCGCACAGGCCCGTGCGGAGTGCGTGCTCGGGCGGGTCCACGTCCACCAGGGAGGCGGGGGACGCGGGCGGCGCGCCGTACGCGCTCCACACCCTCGGTATCGCGCTCCAGGAGGCGGGCCGGAGCGAGACGGCCCTGGCCCGCCACGCGGAGAGCCTCGCCCACAGCCGGGCGACGGTCATCCGGAGCGGCCGCGTCCGCGAGACTGATGCGGTGCGCTCATTCGACCTCCCCGTGTCCGCCGCGCTGCCCGGGTTGCGCGCCGCGCTCGCCACCCGGGGAACCGCCGTGCTCGCCGCGCCGCCCGGCACCGGCAAGACCACGCTGGTGCCGCTGGCCCTCGCCGAGACCGGGCAGCGGGTCGTCGTGGCGGAACCGCGCCGGCTGGCGGCGCGCGCCGCGGCCCGCCGGATGGCGTGGATGCTCGGCGAGCCTGTCGGTCAACGCGTCGGCTACGCCATGCGCGGCGAACGCAGGCCGGGCAGCGCGGTGGAGGTGGTCACGACCGGCGTACTTCTGCAGCGCCTCCAGCACGACCCGGACCTGCGCGCCGACGTGGTCATCCTCGACGAGTGCCATGAACGCCACCTGGACGCCGACACGGCACTGGCCTTCCTGCTCGACGTCCGCGCGACCCTGCGCCCGGATCTTCGCCTGGTCGCCGCGTCGGCCACCGCCGACACCGGCCCGTGGTCGCACCTGCTGGACGACGCCCCCGTCGTCACGGCGGACGCGGCCGCGTACCCGGTGGACATCACCTGGGCTCCGCCGCCGCGGCCCGTACGGCCGCCGCACGGCATGTCCGTGGATCGCGCGCTGCTCGACCACGTCGCCCTGACAGTACGGCGCGCGCTGGCCGACGGCGACGGCGACGTGCTGTGCTTCCTGCCCGGTGCGGCGGAGCTCGCGCGGGTGGCCGGAGCCCTCGGTGATCTGGAGGTGCTGCAGCTGCACGGCCGCGCGCCCGCCGCCGTGCAGGAGGCGGCGCTGCGGCCCCGCGAGACGACCGAGGGGCGCCGGGTCGTGCTGGCCACCTCGGTGGCCGAGTCGAGCCTCACCGTGCCGGGTGTTCGTACCGTCGTCGACGCCGGGCTGGCACGCGAGCCCCGCACGGACCACGCCCGCGGTCTGGGCGCGCTGACGACCGTACGGGTGTCGCGCGCGGGCGCCGACCAGCGGGCCGGGCGCGCCGGCCGGGAGGCGCCGGGCAGGGTCTACCGATGCTGGTCGCAGGCCGAGCACCAGCGGCTGCCCGAGCGGCCACGGCCGGAGATCGCGCTGGCCGACCTGACCGGCTTCGCGCTGCAGACGGCGTGCTGGGGCGATCCGGACGCCACCGGGCTCGCGCTGCTGGATCCTCCGCCGGCCGCCGCGATGCGGGCCGCCCGCGACACCCTGCGTGCGGTCGGAGCAGTGGACGACGAAGGCCGGGCGACCGGGCGCGGCCGGAAGATGGCGGGCATCGGCGTGCACCCGCGGCTGGCCCGCGCTCTCCTCGACGGCGCGGGGCACGTCGGCGCGCGGGCCGCGGAGGTCGTGGCATTGCTGTCCGAGCAGCAGCGGACCGGCGACGACCTCACTGCGGAATGGCGGGCCCGGCGGCGTGACGGGCAGTGGCGCGAGCAGGTGCGGCGGCTGCGGCGCGCGGTGCCGGACGCCCCGGACTCCGGCCTGGACGACGAGACCGTCGCGGGGATCGTGGTCGCGCTCGCCTTCCCGGAGCGGGTCGCCCGGGCGCGCGACGGCGGTTACCTGATGGCCTCCGGGACCGCCGCGGAGCTGGCGAAGGGGTCCCGGCTGGCCGGGACGGAGTGGCTGGCGATCGCCGTCGCCGACCGATCGGCGGGCGCGCCGTCGGCGCGGATCCGCCAGGCCGTCCCGATCGACGAGAACGTGGCGAGGCTTGCCCTCGACGCGGTCGTGGAGGACGAGGTCCGCTGGCGCGGCGACGTGGTGGCACGCCGGGTCGAACGGCTCGGCGCCATCGAGCTGGCCGCCACGCCGCTGAGCGACCCCGACCCGGAGCTGGTCCGGGCCGCCCTCCGTGAGGGCCTGCGCCGGGAGGGCCTGAGCCTGCTGAGGTGGACGCGCGACGCCGACGCGCTGCGGGCGCGGCTGGGGTTCTGCCACCGGGCCCTCGGGCCGCCCTGGCCCGCGATGGACGATGCCGCGCTGCTCGAGTCGCTGGACCTGTCCTCCGGCGGCGCCCGGAGACGGGCCGATCTGCAGCGCGTCGACGTGGCCGCCGCACTCCGCGGCCTGCTGCCGTGGAAGTGCGCGGCCCGTCTTGACGAAGTCGCGCCGGAACGGATCACGGTGCCGAGCGGCTCACGGATCCGGGTCGACTACTCGGGGGAGCAGCCGGTGCTGGCCGCGAAGCTGCAGGAGCTGTTCGGCTGGCAGGAGGCGCCCCGGATCGCGGGCGTGCCGCTCGTCGTGCACCTGCTGTCACCCGCCGGGCGCCCGGCCGCCGTCACCGCGGACCTCGCGTCGTTCTGGCGCGAGGGCTACCGGAGCGTACGGGCGGAGCTGCGCGGGCGCTATCCCCGCCACCCCTGGCCCGAGGACCCGGCCACCGCCGAGCCGACCCGCCGCACCAGGACACGCCGCTCATAACTCCGGTGAACATGGCCTACCAGGGTTCGGCCACCAGTGCGGTTATGCCGACCTGACCAAGTGGCTCGATGCATGCGCTTTTGTCAGGTAGACGCTCCTAGGCAGGCCGTGGCGGCTCGGTGGGCCAGTGCGTCCAGTACCGGTTCGTGGCCCGCCGGCACCGCGACGTCGAGGCGCAACCGGCCGCCCCCATCCGGCTTGGATGTTCGCGGCCTACCTGGACGATAGGTATGTACGTAGGTGCCCGACAAGCCGGTCCAGGCCCCGATCAGCCGAGCCGGTCGAGTTCCTCGTGGCGGCGTACGATCTCTTCGGCCACGTCGATGAGGTCGCACGTGAGGCGTCGCACGACATCACCGGAAGCGCTCTCCCAGATGAAATGGGCGTCGTCGCATCGGACGGCACGTGTACGACGCCGAGCCCCCGCCCGTGTTCGGCGAGGTCTTCGCCGGACCGTGGCGCGGGCGCGTCCTTCCAGCAGCGGAACGTGTCGAACACCTTGCACACGAGGCGGTCCGCCGAGCGGTAGAGCCACAGTTCGGACCCGCCGACGGCGTACTGCGGTGTGGCCGGAGGGAGCGGATCTCGCGGGGAGGCGTGCTCGAAGGCGTTGGTCGCCAGCTCGCTCACCATCGTCGCCGCGTCATGAATGACGTCACCGCCCAGGCCCAGCGCGGTCAGCGTCTCCCGGATCAACGAGCGAGCGACCGCCGCGCACGTCTCGTCAGGGGGCAGTCGCCACGCCGAACAGCCTCCCTCCTGGATGCCGCCCGACTCGCCGTCAGATGGAGTCGTCTCCGTCAGGGGGATTCTCATGGTCGCCTCGACGCAGTCGGAACTGCTTGAGTTGCTGAAGGTGGACTTACGCCAGCCGCTGTAGTGCTCGGTCATCCTCGGCCTCTCTTCTTTGGATTTTCGGCGGAGAGGACGTCGGTTATCTCCCGAATCATCTCGATGCTGTCCTGGACAGGCAATGCCGCATCGCGAAGACGGTCAAGGCGACGGACGTATGGGCTTATCTCGTCCGGTTTGGTGAGCACCAAATCCGTGGTTTCGGTATCGACGGCGGCTACGAGCGGGTCGTCGGGATCCGGATAGGCGAACAGTGAGAACAGCGAGCGAGACACCTCATAGCCGTCGATTCGTGCGTCGACGGCCAGGATGCGGATGGTCGTGCGAGGTGCGTTCGTGGCGAAATCGACGAGATGACGAAGCTGGGTCGCCATGATGTCGGGCGGTGCCGACAGGCGGCGGATCGCGAGCTCCTCCAGGATCACCTCGTACTCGGGGCCGTCGGGGCGGTGGAACATCTTCTGCCGGACTTCCCGGGCGTCGACATTGCGCTGGACGTAGTCCTCCGGACGACCCGGCGCGGCCTGAACACCGCGCCAGCGCGCGTACTCGGACGTCTGCAGGAGTCCGGGGACCGCGAAGATCTCGTACGTGCGGACCGAGGCCGCGCCCGCCTCCAGGTCGGCGTACACCTGCTGCCGCGGGCCCATGTCGTCGCCGAACTCCCGCCACCAGCCCCGCTCGGCGGCGTCCTCGGCGATACGGACCAGTTCGTGCCAGCGGTCGCCCTCGACGCCGAGGGCGGTGAGTATCTTCATCACGTCGGTGACGATGGGTGGCCGCTCTCCGGTCTCCAGGCGACTGATCTTCAGCCGATGGAACCCCGTGGCCTTGCCGAGTTGCTCGTGGTTGAGCCCTTGTGCCTCCCGGAGAGTGCGGATCTCGCTCGCGAGACGCTTGCGGCGCACGAGGGGGCTGTTCATGGGGCGACTCCGGTCAGTGCACGACAGTCATCGGAATATGTGAACCGTTCACACGGGTGTACGGCAAGAAGTTATCGCCTTACGGACCTTTGAAGTGCCGAGCCCGCACAACTGTTTCCGCCGATCCGGTGAAAAGGCATGCCGGCTGTGGCCGGTTGTGGATGCGAATTCTCTGACGTGTGAACGCGCGCCGGTGCGGTCTGGTCTGATGACGGAGTGGGGACACCACGGAGTCACGGCCGACCAGGAGAGGAGCGTGTGATGGTCACCGGGTCATGCCCATCACCGCGTCGCGGAACGGATCCCCGGGATCGCGCGCGATATATGGCGATAGCGCAAGATGAGAAGTTTGTGCTGTTAAGGGGAAAATTCGGGAAACGCGCATTTCTGGTGATCTCGGTGTGCTTTGGGTGGTATCTGCTTTACGTAATGGCCTCAATATTCGCGCGCGACCTCATGGACCACCGGCTGGTCGGGCACATCAACGTCGCCCTGGTGTTCGGCGTGCTCCAGTTCGCGTCGACGTTCGTCATCGCCTGGCGTTACGCCCGCTACTCGCGGGAGGTGCTCGATCCGCTCACCGCGCAGATCGTCGCGGACGCCGCGGAACGCGCCGGTTCGGCGACCCCCTCCCAGACGGGAGGCGGGCGATGAGTCTCGCCAGCGCGAGTGCGGTCTCGGGCAACGGCCGGGCGGTCACCTTCGCCCTGTTCGCCGGCATCGTCTGCGTCACCCTCGGCATCACCGTATGGGCCCGGAGGCACACCGACGGCGCCGCCGACTTCTACGCGGGCGGGCGGGCCTTCTCGGGACGGCAGAACGGCCTCGCTCTCGCCGGCGACTACATGTCGGCCGCCACGTTCCTCGGCATCTCCGGGATCATCGCGCTGTCCGGGTACGACGGCTTCCTGTACTCGGTCGGCTCGCTGGTGGCCTGGCTGCCGGTCCTTCTGCTCGTCGGGCTGATGCGCAACGCGGGCCGGTTCACCATGGCCGACGTGCTGGCGTACCGGCCGCTCCGGCGGCCCCCGGTGCGCATCGCCGCCGCGACCTCCACCGTCATGGTCTCGGTCTTCTATCTGATCGCGCAGATGGTGGGTGCGGGCGCCCTGGTCTCGCTGCTGCTCGGCATCAGGCCGGGCACGAGCTTCCTCGGCATGTCCGCCGGTACGGCGAAGGTCATGACGATCGTCCTCGTGGGCGCGCTGATGATGCTCTACGTCGTGTACGGCGGCATGAAGGGCACCACCTGGGTGCAGATCGTCAAGACCGCGCTGCTGATGTCCGGCGGCGTCCTGATGACCGTGCTCGTGCTCAGCCGCTTCGGCTTCGATGTCAGTCACCTGTTCGGCGACGCGGCGCGGGCCAGCGGCAAGGGCGAGGCGTTCCTCGAACCGGGCCTGAGGTTCGGCAAGGAGATCGCGGGCCATCCGTCGCAGACGATGGCCGGCAAGCTCGACTTCGTGAGCCTCGCGCTCGCGCTGGTGCTCGGCCCCGCCGGGCTTCCGCACATCGTCAACCGCTTCTTCACGGTGCCGGACGCCCGTACGGCACGTACCTCCGTGAACTGGGCGATCGGACTCATCGGCGGGTTCTTCCTGATGACCCTGGCGCTCGGGTTCGGCGCGGCCGCGCTGGTCGGGCACAAGGAGATCGTGGCGCAGGACCCGGCGGGCAACGCCGCCGTGCCGCAGCTGGCCCGCGAGCTCGGGCAGCACCTGGCGGGTCGCGTCGGCGGGAACATCGTGCTCGCCTTCGTCGCGTCGGTGGCCTTCGCGACGATCCTGGCGGTGGTCGCGGGCCTGGTGATGGCCTCGTCCACGTCGCTCGCGCACGACTACTTCGGCCACGTGCTCATGCTCGGACGGCCCAGGGAACGCCAGGAGGTGGCGGTCGCGCGGTTCGCGGCCGTCCTCATCGGGTCGGCCGCCATCGTGCTCGCCGCCTTCGCCAAGAATCTCAACGTGGCGTTCCTGGTGGGCCTCGCGTTCGCCATGGCGGCGTCGGCCAACCTGCCCGCCATCGTCTTCAGCCTGTTCTGGCGGCGGTTCAACGCCGCAGGCGTGGTCGCGGGCATCTACGGGGGGCTGATCAGCTCTATCGTGCTCGTGGCCTTCTCGCCGGTGGTCTCCGGCAAGGTCGACGCGGTCACCGGGCACAGCCTGTCCCTGTTCCCCCGGGGCATCGATTTCCACTGGTTCCCCCTGGAGAACCCCGGCCTCGTCTCGATCCCGGCCGGTTTCCTCTGCGCGGTCGCCGGCACGCTGCTGAGCCGCGAGAAGAGCGACCCGGCGCGGTTCGCCGAGCTGTCCGCCCGCGCCCTCACCGGCGCGGGCGCCCACTAGATGACCGAGGACTCCAGGTCGAGGACCTTCGGCCCCTGGTCCGGCCCTGAACTGGGTACACCCACAACGAAAGTGTCGGTGCGACTTGAACCTGGAGGTATTGATGGCTGCCTGTGAAGTATGCGGCAACGACTACGACGACGCGTTCGAGGTCCGCATGGGCGGGCAGACGCACGTCTTCGACAGCTTCGAATGCGCCATCCATCGGCTGGCGCCCTCGTGCGAACACTGCGACTGCCGTGTCATCGGACACGGCGTCCAATCCGGTGACCTGATCTTCTGCTGCGCCGCCTGCGCAGTCTCCGAAGGCGCCGACGGCCTGCGCGACCACGTCTCCGCCTGACCAGGTGCGGGCTGATCACCCTGGCCCAGGAAACCGGACTGGCCTGACCAGCGACCGGCGCCGCCCGGCCGAGAAACTCGTTCAAGATTTTCCGCTGGGGCCGTTTCTCATCCCTAAATGGTCTGAGCTGGAAGGCCGCGTACGTCAGGTCTTCCGTCAGGCTGCGGCGACGTGCCCGAGTGACACGCTGCAGGCGATGGGTGATGGCTTCCGAGAGTTGGTCGCCGACGGGGTCATCAGCGGCTTGTGGTTGCAGGCGTGCGCCACCGCGCGCGGGAATGAGAGGGTGGCGGCGCGCTGCCGCTCCCTCGTCTCAGGTGTACTCGAAGAGCCGAGCGGTTGACCGGAGCGGCGCCGAACGACTTGGCGCGGTTCCTGGCAAATGGTGCTCTCGTGGTGCTGCTGCAGGCACTGGGGGTGGATCTAACCGGTGGGAGCCGGGCGGCCGTCGATTCCCTGCGCGCCGAGGAGACGATCTCGTGAACCCGCTCCTGCTGCCCGTCGTTGCCGTGCAAGGGATGTGGGTGCGCTCCGCGCCCGAGACGCTTCCCCGGCCGCCGGCCCGACCATCGGGACTGTGGGGGACGGGTCGCGCCCGCCTGTGCGCATCGCTGTCTTGGGCGAGTCGACCGCGGCCGGCTGCGGGGTCGACACCCACGACGATGGGTTCCCAGGGTCATTGGCACGCGAACTCGCCGCACGGAACGATGCTCAGCGCACGCACGCACGCAGAATTCTCCGGACTCCGCGGATGTGTCCACCGCGGGTTGGTCATTGGTTCCGGCGTCCACCGCGTCTTTGTCGCGTGCCTACTCCGCGCAGTACGTCGCCAGGCTGAAGGCCAAAGCGTCCGCTGAGATCTGCGACCCCGATCTGTTGGGTAGGCCGCACGGCGAGGTGCCCGCGGGTTCGCGGGTCCTTTTCCGTGCGGCCCCCCGCCGAACCGGACGTGCCAGTTTCCCGGCATCCGGCTCTCTGGTGGCCTATGCCGTGGTTGCGGCCGGTGGCCGTTCGGCGTGGATGTGG
>JAOPYL010000257.1 GCA_025964625.1 Actinoallomurus sp.
GCTTTGCCGAGAACACCGATCAACCCGATGACGCCGAGGCAGAACGAGCCGGCCCCCATCATCCGCCAGAAGTTGAAATACTGGCGGGGAGTACATTCCTGGGTACCCATCTTGACGATCACCCATAGGAAGAATCGTTGCCGCAGCATATCTTTATTCATCTTGTCGTTTTCTCCGCGCGCCCAGACCTAGGATCGGTGTCCGTGTTCGTCTCCGCTGGCGGTGGTTGGCCTCCAGTTCGGCTCGCTTGCGCATCAGTTCTTCAAGCGCGGCCTGTGGGTCGGCCTCGACACGTTCCGTCAGTTCACGGTCTCGCTGGAGCTTGGCCTGCACCTCCTTTGGGTCAGGAGGTGTGCTGAATCCGATCGGCTCTATCTCGTAGAGCCAGCGAAGCCGCATACCGACCTTGGCGCAGACGATGTCACCATCGGGATAGCGGGACTGGCGGGCGAAATGCACAAAATCGGCCGTCTGGGGAGGATAAACGTGGTAAATGTCTTCGGGCCCGCGAAAGATGGTCTCGTTCCCGTTGTCGTCCGCGATCGTGATCCGATATCCCCATCGGTCGCTATTACGCCCGGACACGCCTTTGACGCAAAGCAGCCGACATTCGGTGACTCGGCCTTCGATCGTGCGGGGAGAGCGCAGGTCGGAGATGGCCATACCGCAGAACACGATGCTCGTCACCAGTCCGAGAAGGCAGATCACAAGGATCAGGACGGAACCGGGATCCCCGCGGAATGTGCTGGCTATGGCGAATGCGCCGATTATGATCCATACGATGCCGGTGATCATCCAGAAGCGACGGAACTGTTGAGGGCTGCAGTCTCGCGTCCCCAGTCTGGCGACGTGCCATAGCCAGAGTCGTTGCCGCAGATGCTTTGTGTTCACTTCACTCCGTCATCTTTACTTGGTGCTCGGTCACATCGTCCGGTCACCGGCGGTTGAATTCTTGAGTGGCGTCGGCCAGTCGCCGCTGCACGCGCTCCATCTCGCTCCGCGCGTCCACCGCAGTGCGCTCGAAAGAGGCGAGAGCCTCCTTGACCTGCTCCCTCGAGGCCTTCGGATCGAATTTTCCACCGCCCATGACCCCCTGGACCTCTTCCTGTGACTTACGGCGTAGATCGGCCGTCGCGTCGGCGACCACTCTGACGATCATCTCTGCGAGTTCTTCAGAGGCCATCCGCATCGCGCGCGGGTCGATGGTCAGTTTCCTGAGTCCGCTGGCGTTGTCGGACTCCGCTCGAACACGGCCGTCCTTGGACTTGGCGGTGCCGACGAGCGACGAGAGTGTCTCTTGGAGTTCGTTGACACGGCTCAGTCTGTTCTTCGCATCACGGAGCGTCTCGTCGATCGCGCCGCTTCTCAGAAAGTCGCTACTCTCGGACATGTGATTCCTCGTCTATCAGTTGCCCGGACGGCTATTCGTGGTTGAGGATGCTGTCGATCCAGCTGTCGGTCTTTTCCCTACTCTTTGCGCCAGCGTATTCGCCACTGTGCTGGCCGGTATATTCACCGGTTTTTTCGGCGACCTTATTAATGGCGCTGTGCGTGACGCCGTCAATCCCCGCCAGGGTCGCCGCCGCCGTCGCCGCCGTCGCGTCGTGCTCGGCTTCCCCGGCCGCTTCGGCGAGGTAGCCGGCGCTCACGGTTGCGGACCTAGCGTTGGAAGCGCCGCTCTTCACAGCATCGTCGGCGGCTTCGGCTGCGGCCTTGGACGCCACTTCGGCGGTCCCGGATTTGAGCTTTGCTTCGCCAGAGGCTTTGACCGCTTCCTTGGCGGCCTCTTCCAGATCCTCGCCGGCGAACTTTCCCAGCAGCTTGCTTGCGCCTACCTGGGCTCCCTTCCCGAGGAGAGCGGAGAGGGCGATCTCGGGCGCTGCGATCGCGACGCCCTTGAGGGTGTCTAGCCCGACGTTCTTATTGCCTTCAGCCAACTGAATAATCTCGTGCAGGGTCTCGGCGCCTGCGAAAACCCCAGCGGCGACGTTACCTATCATTTTGAGCGTGCCGTTGGCGGCCTCAAGGTCTCCGGAGAACTCCACGGCCGATGCGCATGCCTCTGCCATGATCGCTTCAGCAGGGCCAAGGAAGCCCACGCCGGTCGACTCCGCGATGACGATCGCGATGAACTGTGCGAAGAGTATGCTCCCGATGACGGCGACGGCGGCATCGAAAGCCGCGATGGCGGTTCCGCACACGATGAGGGTGAGGGCCACGCCATCCGTGAAGATGCGGACGGTCTCGAGCTGTGTGCCGAGCTCCTCGATCTTCTTGTTGAACGCCTCGCGGTCATCACTGCTCCAGGCGTCGGCTGGGATGGCGTCGGTGACGTCCTTGAGCTTCTGCTTGGCCTGGTCAACGCTTTGGCCTACCTGCGTCCACGTCAGGGCGGCACTACCGAGACCGCCCGGAAGGGCGGAGCCTTCCAGCATCTGGGTGAGGCATAGCCCAGCGGTCGGAATCTCCATCATGGAGATGCCGGTCAGTGTGATGCCGACGGGGGCGAGAGCGTCGGCCACGTTCAGAACGGCGGAGGCTCCCTGGGCGACTGAGGTCTCGGCAGACATGATCGGGGGTGATCCTCTCGTATGTAAAAAGTCAGGCCTTCTTAACCGTGCTCTTCTCTTCGGCTTCCTTCCAATTCTTTCCGGTGATGTGAAGTTTCTGGCCGATGTCCTCCTTGATGCTTTTATCACCGAAGCTGTCAATGTTCTTGATCGTCACCTGTTTGCATGCGGCATGCGCGTAGTCCGCCTTGGAGAGATTCGTGCCCCAGTTGTAAAATTCGGTCTTGGCCTGCTCGACAAGCTCGGCAGCTTTCTTGAGGGGCTCGCACACCTCTTCGGTGAGGATGTCGGCCAACTTCTGGATCGTCTCTGGCTCGATATTGATCTCATCGCTCATGGTGGATCCCTCGTGTGGAGCGGTGCCGATAAGTCTCTTATCTTTGGCTGGAGCAGCGTAAATTCTGAAATACTAGACGACCACGGAGAGGTGCTGTCAGGCCTCAGAGCGATCCAAAGCCCGAACCGTGCGATCTTTACTTGCTCTTTACCTAGATGGTTCGATTCTGCCATGGGATGTCTGGAAGGGCCGAGGGTCGAGAGCCAAGGCAACGCGAAGCCCCGTTCGGAGGCGGTTCGACGACCTCTCTGAACGGGGCTAATGTGCTGTGTGGATCAGGATTCGCGGTTGTGGGTGTCTCCGCCACGGCCGAAGCGGTTGAAGATCTTCTCGCCCACGTTGACGGCCCCCTCGGCGGCACCCTTCACCACGCCGATGAACGGGTCCGAGCTGCGATTCCAGGACTCGCGGTAGGCCTGCGCGGCGTTCTTGATCTCGTCGGAGATCGAGGCGCTGGAGTCGTCCGCGCGGCGCTTGTAGTCACCACCGAGGATCCGCTGGTAGTCACCGCCGGTCGCCCATCGATCCAGCTCGGAGAACCGCACCACCGCGTACGGGTGTGAGCGGTTCAGCAGGTTGAGGAACTTCAGCAGGCCGTCCCGCACGTCGCCGGCGGCGTCGTACTCCCGCGCCTGCTCCCGGAACGCCTCGGCGTCCATCTCGGTCAGGCGGCCACCACCGGCCAGCTTCATCAGGGAGCGCTTGCCCGCTTCGAGGTCCTGGCCACCGAGCAGCCCGGCGCGGTCGGAGGACAGCTCCGACTTGCGCTGCCACTCGTTCAGGCCCATGAGGATCGCGGAGATGGCGATGTTGCCGAAGGGCAGCCACGCCAGCCGCGCGCCCAGGTTGGTGAGGATGAGCGCCATGGTGCGGTAGACGGCGTGCCCGGACAGCACGTGCCCGACCTCGTGGGCGATGACGAACCGCAGCTCCTCGTCGTCGAGCAGGTCGATCAGCCCGGTGTTCAACACGATGAACGGGTGGTCGGTGCCGATCGTCATCGCGTTCGGCGTGGGGTCCTGCGCGACGTACAGCTCCGGGACATCGGGCAGGTCCAGGATGTAGGCGCTGTCGCGCACCATGTCGTGCAGGTTGCGGAACTGGTTCTCGCCGGCGCGCACGCTGCCGCCGAGGAACATCAGCCGGATGGCGCGCTCGCTGAACAGCCCGGCCAGGCGCTTGAGGACGGTGTCGAACCCGGAGAGTGAGCGCAGCGCGACGAGCGCCGACCGGTCCGCGGGGTGTTCGTAGGCCCGGGGGCTGATGCCCGGAAAGCGAGTGCGTGAGCGGTCAGGCGTGTTGCTCGTCATATCCGGCATGGTATTTCCGACGAGTGACCTGTGCCCAGGGTTCCCCTTGCGCGGTCGGGCCGCGGGGGGTTCTACTCCCCTCTATGGCGGAGTCGTACGGGCCTGGGCCCGCGGAGAGGATGTCGCGTGACGAGCTGGCCGCGCTGCAGGAGACCCGGCTCCGCGGACTCGTCGACACGCTGATCGCGGCCGGCGGCCTGCAGGGCGGGCGGCTGCGCGACGCGGGAGTCACCGGCGGCGCGGACGTCACGCTCGGTGACCTGCCCCGGCTGCCGGTGACCACCAAGCAGGATCTGTGGGACGCCTACCCCCACGGGATGCTCGCCGTGCCGATGGACGACGTCGTCGCCGTGCACGGCTCCAGCGGCTCGCGCGGACGGCCCACCCTCGTCGCCTACACCAGGGCCGACCTGGAGCTGTGGGCGGCGATGTGCGCCCGGGCGCTGGTCTGCGCGGGCGCCGGGCGCGGCAGCGTCGTGCACAACGCGTACGGCTACGGCCTTTTCACGGGCGGCCTCGGCATCCACCAGGGTGCGATCGCCCTCGGCGCCACCGTGGTGCCGATGTCCGGCGGCATGACCGAGCGCCAGGTCCGCATGCTCGCCGACCTGCGGCCCGACATCCTGACCTGCACGCCTTCCTACGCCGTACGCCTCGGGGAGGCGGCGCGCGAGGCGGGGATCGAGCTGACCTTGAAGGCCGGCCTGTTCGGGTCCGAGCCGTGGTCGGAGGAGCTCCGGTCCTCGATCGAGGACCTGCTCGGGCTGGCGGCGCTGGACATCTACGGCCGGTCGGAGGTGATCGGGCCCGGGGTGGCGACCGAATGCCTCGAGCGGGCCGGCCTGCACGTCAACGAGGACTTCTTCATCGTCGAGGCGCTGGACTCCGATGGCACGCCCGTGGCTGAGGGCGTGCCCGGCGAGCTGGTGTTCAGCACGCCGCGGGAGGCGATGCCGCTGCTGCGCTACCGGACCGGGGACGTCGCGTCCCTCTCGTACGCCCCGTGCACGTGCGGGCGCACGCTCGTGCGGATGAGCAAGGTGCTGGGCCGCAGCGACGACATGCTCGTCATCCGAGGGGTCAACGTCTACCCGCGCGAGATCGAGGCCGTGCTGCTGCGGTACGCCTCACCGCACTACCAGGTGGTCGTCGACCGCCGCGCCGCCATGGCCCGGCTCATCGTGGCCTGCGAGGAGGCCGAACGGGGACTCGCGGCGGCGCTCTCCGCGGAGCTGGGCCTGTCGTGCGATGTCCGGGTGTTGCCGACCGGCACGATCCCGCGCGTCGAGATCGGTAAGGCGGTCCGCGTGGTGACCTGGCAGTCGGGGGCGCCGCCGCTGCCAGGTCTTTGATCACCTGTCGGCATTCGCCGCATTGACTCGCCACCGTACGGCGCTCAGACCCCGCACGGCGCGCCCGGCCCGTACGGCACGCCTGGCCCCTACGGCGCTCCCCGCCCCTATACGGTGACGATCCCGCCCTCCTTCGGCGGCTACACCCGGACGGCCGGGAGTGTCGCGGACCGGGCGGCCGAGACGATTCGCACGGAGATGGACCGGGCAAACAGCAAGTACGCCCCTTGGTTTCGCGGGCGGAAACAAAGGGGTCGTGGTGCACGGGCCGTCGGGACGGTGGTTAAGGTCGCGCCATGAGCACAGATGGGGAGCGCCGCCGCCTCGGGATCATGGGTGGCACGTTCGATCCCATTCACCACGGTCACCTGGTGGCCGCGAGCGAGGTGGCGCATCTGCTGGCGCTCGACGAAGTCGTCTTCGTGCCGACCGGCCAGCCGTGGATGAAGGAGGGCCGCAAGACCTCCGCGGCGGAGGACCGCTACCTGATGACGGTGATCGCGACCGCCTCCAACCCCCGGTTCTCGGTGAGCCGCGTGGACATCGAGCGCCCCGGGCAGACGTTCACGATCGACACGCTGCGGGAGATGCGCGAAATACACGGGCCTGACGTGGAGTTCTTCTTTATTACGGGGGCCGACGCGCTCGCCCAGATGTTGTGCTGGCGTGACGCAGAGGAGCTGTTCACGCTCGCGCATTTCATAGGGTGTACCCGTCCCGGCCACAATCTCGCCGACCCGGGCCTGCCCGGCGGCGGGGTGAGCCTGGTCGAGGTGCCCGCCTTGGCGATCTCCTCGACCGAGTGCCGCGAACGGGTCCGGGCCGGGGAACCGGTCTGGTACCTGGTGCCAGACGGAATTGTGCAGTACATCAACAAACGAGGGCTTTATCGTGACAGTTGACGATGAAGCCCCGCAGGGAGGAATACAACTACACCGTGACCGCATCCGACAGGGCCGCCCAGCTGGTCCAGATCGCCGCCGAGGCCGCGGCCGAGAAGCTGGCTGAGAACATCATCGCCTACGACGTGAGTGACCAACTCGTCATCACGGACGCCTTCCTCCTCTGCTCGGCCGCCAACGACCGGCAGGTCCGCGCCATCGTGGACGAGGTCGAGAAGAGGCTGCGCGACGACGCGGGCGTCAAGCCGACCCGCCGCGAGGGCGAGCGGGAAGGGCGCTGGGTGCTCCTCGACTACTCCGACATCATCGTGCACGTCCAGCACGAGGAGGACCGCGTCTACTACGCGCTCGAACGGCTATGGAAGGACTGCCCGGCCGTCCCGCTGCCCGACGACATCAACGCCCACTCGGCGCAGCGAGTACGTGCCGGGGAGGGGCAGTGAGCGATCCACGCAAGATCGTTCTCTGGAGGCACGGTCAGACCGCGTGGAACGTCGAACGCCGCTTCCAGGGCACGACCGACATCCCGCTGGACGACACGGGCGTCGAACAGGCCGGGCGGGCCGCCCGGCTCCTCGCCGCCCTGCGGCCGACCGCGATCGTCGCCTCGCCGTTGCAGCGCACCGCCGCCACGGCCGAGGCGCTCAGCGAGGTCACCGGCCTGACCGTGGCGAAGGACCTCGACCTGATCGAGCGCGCCGGTGGAGCCTGGGAAGGGCTCACCAACCACGAGATCCGTACGCAGTACCCCGCCGAGTACGCCACCTGGCAGCCGCCGGGCGGCGAGACCGGTGAGCAGGTCGCCAAGCGCGTCACCGCGGCTTTCGAACGCGCACTGGAGCCGATCCCCCGCAACGGCCTGCTCGTCGTCGTCTCTCACGGCGCCGCCCTGCGGATCGGCATGCTCGACTGGCTTGGCTTCCCCGAGGAACTGTGGAACCGCTTCGGCGGCCTGTCCAACTGCTGCTGGTCCGTTCTGGAAGAGGGCCGCAGCGGCTGGCGGCTGGCCGAGCACAACGCCGGCACCCTGCCCGAGCCGGTCCTCAGTGACGACCGGGCCGAGAGTGACGGCTGATCGCAGGATTACAGGTCTGGTCCTAGGGTCCGATACACTGGCTCAGCGCCGCAGGGACGACCTGCGGATGGTGCGGGGCTATGGCGCAGTTGGTAGCGCGCCTCCATGGCATGGAGGAGGTCTGGGGTTCGAATCCCCATAGCTCCACGAACGGCCTGGGCCAGTGTGCTCGCGAACTTCGTTCGCTCGCCACTGGACTTTCGTTATTTCACCCGTGAACGCCCCCGGAGCCCCCGTTGTGGGGTTCCGCCCCGCGGGCTGGCCGCCGGATCGGCTCGGCGATGACACATCGCCGAACCGTCAGGCGTGGCGGGGTGAGTTGACCGTCAGGGTCCCGATCACCGGGCGGGGGTCTTTCGGCACGCAGGGCGCCGTGACGTTGCCGAGGAACGAGATATTCCCCTGGATCGTGACGTTGCCGCCCCTCAACTGATCGGTTCCGCGCGCCCTCGGGGTCCAGTCGCCGGCAAGGTCGCCGCTGATCGGTTGATGCGCGGGCACCGAACCACCGGAACCCCTCAGCTGGAACGAGGCGGTCTGCGCGCCGCTGACATCCATCCCGGCGGTGGCACTCCAGGAGTTGATGGTCACTGGAGAATGCAGGCCCAGGCTTGAGATGTGCAGTTGAAAGTGGGTCGGCGTGTTGGTGGCCGGCCGGCTGGGCGATGCGGTCAGCGTGCCGTTGATGGTGACCGCCTTCGTCCCCAGCAGGGGAACGTTGCAGGTGTAGGCCACTGAGAAACCGGCGGCGCGGGCGGGTGCCTGGACCGCGACGGCGCCGAGGCCGCCGAGCGCGACCATTGTGGCGGCGGCCATGGCGCGCTTGCCGAGGGACTCGATCATCTGGTGTTCCTTCCGGCTCGAGAACATCTCCACCGATGTTCAGGAGGGTCAGTTCCTTCTCCGCGACGACGTCATCATGAGCACAGGGCCTGGCGGGGCGGTTTTGCCGGTCGCGGCAAAGATCACTACCCGGGAATGGTGATCGAAGAGCGCCGGCCGGCCGTCAGTCGCCGGCCGGCGGCGCGGGGAGCGGAATCGCCCCCACGCGCTTCGGCCGTCTCGTACGGCCCTTCAGCGGCCGGGATCGTCAGGAGGTCAGGCCGAGTTCGCCCGCGCGTACGCCGGCCTGGAACCGTGAGTCGGACTCGAGCAGTTTCATCAGCTCGGCGACGCGCCTGCGATACGTGCGGAGCGAGATCCCCATGCGCCGCGCGGCGACCTCGTCGGTCAGGCCCGCGCCGAGCGCCTGGAGGATCGCCTTGCCGTCCGGGCCGATCTGCGGCAGGTCCTGACGGAGGTAGTCGCCCAGCGCGACGGCGGCCTCCCAGCCGGCCTGGAACAGCGCGTGCACTCCGTCGATCAACGCCGGTGACGTGGTGACGGTGAACTCGCGGTCACCCGGCACTCCCACCCCGGCCAGGATCATGACCCGCCGGTCGATGATGATCGTTTCGTGTGGGAGGCCGGCGCGGCAGATGCGTACGTGTGCGCCCACGGCCGCGACGTCGAGGAGGTGCCGGCGCTGTTCGGCGTCGGCCAGCGCGACCGGGGTGTACAGCTTGCGCACGACGAGCCCACTGGTGATCGCGGGGCGCATCCGGTCCGCTATGGCGGCTCGCGCGTGGGGCTGTGACCAGGTGTTCATGTCGGTCGCCGCGCACACGAACTCGGTCCGTACATCGGCGAACAGGTGACCCGCACGAGCGAAGAGCTCGTTTTCGCCGCGGACCGTGATGACCTGATCGTTCGACACGTTCCCAGTCTGTCGGTGAACGGGCGATGCGGGCAATAGCAGCTTGCTGCCAACGATTGGCCCCGGACCGGCGCGGACGCCAGTGTTGCCTCCATGATGACGAACATGACGGCCGCCGCGGGCGGCGATTTCCTCCTCGGTGGCGATCTGAGGATCAACCGGCTCGGATTCGGGGCGATGCGGCTTCCCGCGGGCACGTTCGGCGGGCCGACCCGTGACCCGCGGACCGGTGTGGCGGTGCTGCGCCGCGCCATGGAGCTCGGTGTGAACCACATCGACACGGCCGGTTTCTATGGGCGTGGTGACGTCCACGCCAACGAACTGATCCGTGAAGCACTGTCCCCGTACGGTGAGGACCTGCTGATCGCGACGAAGGTCGGGCCCCTCCGCGACGCCGCCGGCATGCCCTCGGGTCAGGCGACACCCGACCAACTGCGGGGCCTGGTGGAAGAGGATCTGCGCACTCTCGGCCGGGACCGGCTCGATCTGGTGTATCTCCGGGTCGGCGGCATGGCCGGCCCGGGCGGCGCGTCGATCGCGGACCGGTTCGCCGCGCTGGCCACGCTGCGGGACGAAGGGCTGATCCGCCACCTCGGCGTCAGCAACGTCGACGCGGCACAGTTCGCCGAGGCGCGTTCGGTCGCTCCGGTCGCGGCAGTGCAGAACCACTTCCACGTCCAGCACCCCGGTGACATCGAGCTGCTCCGGCAGTGCGAGGAGCTGGGTGTGGCGTACGTGCCGTTCTTCCCGCTCGGCGGCGGCGACAGGCCGATCGACCCCGCTCGCCTGGAAAAGGTCGCCGCCCGGCACCAGGCGACCATCTCGCAGGTGGCGCTGGCCTGGCTGCTCGGGACCTCCCCGGTCATGCTCGCCATCCCCGGCACCGGCTCACTGGACCACCTGGAGGAGAACGTGGCCGCGGCGGGTCTCGAGCTGACCGGCGCCGATGTCCAAGAGCTGGCAGGGTAGCCGCTGGAGAGAGCATCGCCTCCGGGCTATCGCGAGAGGGGATTCGTCCTCGCTAGTTCTTGTTGTCCCCGTCTATGCGCGCGACCTCGACGCGTACCCACACTGGCTGGCCGACGGGCGACGGCATCCCGTCGTGCCGATCGGATACGTCTTCCTCTACTTCTACGGCCTGGAGCGGCGTGTCCTCCGCGATCCCTGGCGGAGGCCGTTCCGGCGGCGGGGGCTGAATGGAATCATCGGGCTGAGCCGGCCATGTGACCGGGCCGAGCCGGCTCGGGGATTCCGTGAAATGCGGGCGAGCCGGCACGACCCAGGGTGCCGGATCTGGAAGTGACTGCCCCGCCCGTACGCGGAGACTTGCCAGATGCGGAATTGCTGCGTGGTCTGCCACGTTTGTAGGCATATTGACGTGTCGAGGAGGACGTGTGGCCGATCGGACGGAGCTTTACACGCTGGCCGAGGACGTTCCGGGCCTGGACCGGCCGGTACTGCTGTACTACCTGGACGGTTTCATGGACGCGGGCGGCGCGGGACGGCTGGTCACCGAGCATCTGCTGGCCACGCTCAACCCGCGGCCGGTGGCCACCTTCGACGTCGACTCGCTGATCGACTACCGGTCGCGGCGGCCACCGATGAGCTTCGATACGGACCGCTGGATCGAGTACGAGGCGCCCGAGCTGATCGTGTACGCGTGCGATGACGCGGTCGGCGTGCCCTTCCTGGTGATGACCGGTCCTGAGCCGGACCGGTCGTGGGAGGGGTTCGCCGCCGCGATGGTCTCGCTCACCGAGCAGCTCGGCGTTCGCCTGTCGATCGGCGTACACGGCATCCCCATGGCGGTGCCCCATACCCGCGAGACCGGCGTGACCCCTCATGGAAACCGCCCCGACCTGCTGGGGGAGCACCCCGCGTGGATCAACCGGGTCAAGGTGCCCGGCAGCGCGGCCGCGCTGACCGAGTACCGCCTGGCCGAGGCGGGCCGCGACGCGATCGGGTTCGCCGCGCACGTGCCGCATTACCTCGCCCAGTCCGAGTATCCGGCGGCCGCGGTGACGCTGCTGCACCGGATCACCGACGCCACCGGCCTGGCGTTCCGCACCGCGGAGCTGGACGAGGCCGCCGAACGGGCACGGAAGCAGATCGACGGCGAGGTCAGCGCCTCGGCCGACATCACCGAGGCGGTCCGCAATCTCGAGGAGCAGTTCGACGCCATGACCACGGCGGGTGAGAGCAGCCTCCCGCTCGCGGGCTCCCCGGCCCGCATGCCGGACGGGGACGAGATCGCCGCCGAGCTCGAGCGCTTCCTCTCGGAACAGAACAACGAGTAGTTCCCTCCGCGAGGGAGTAACGGGCGGCCGACTCGGTTGCTCCGGCGGCGTCCCCGTACGTCTTCGCCGGTGAGCCGGACGCGGCGAGCGACGTGATGCTGCTTCCGGCAGTCCCGGCCGGCGCTCCCGCGAACCCCGGAGCGCGTGCTGGAATTGGCAGGTGAGGTCAGTGGAGCTGCATCAGCTGAGGTATGTGATCGCGGTCGCCCGCGAGGGCAGTTTCACGCGAGCGGCCGACAGCCTCTTCTTGGCGCAGCCCTCGCTTTCCGTCCAGGTCCGCAAGCTGGAGCAGGAACTCGGGGCGAACCTCTTCCAGCGCAACGGCCGGGGGCTCGTGCTCACCACCGCCGGTGAGGCCTTCCTGGAGCACGCCGAGCGTGCGCTGTTCGAGATCGACAAGGCGCGCGAGCAGATAGAGGAGGTCAAGGGGCTGCGTCGTGGACGCGTGTCCCTCGGCGTGCTGCCCAGCATCGGCGCCAGGCTGCTGCCCGACATTCTCGCGTCGTTTCATCGCCGCTATCCCGACATCGAGGTGACGCTGCTGGAGCAGGACGTCTCGGGGGAGTTCGAGCAGATGGTGCATGCCGGTGAGCTCGACATGGCGATGATTCGTATGCCGCAGACCCGAAGTGACCTGTGCGGCCGGTTGCTCGTCCGGGAGCCGATGGTCGTCCTGGTGCCGCCGGGTCACCGGCTGGAAGGACGCAGCCGGGCGCGTCTCGAGGAGCTCGCGGATGAGCGGTTCGTGGGAATGAAGACCGGTACAGGACTCCGTGACCTGATGGATCAGGTTTGCCTGCGTGTCGGGTTCACGCCATGCGTCTCGGTGGAAACCAGTCAGCTGACCATCGTGTGGGGAATGGTGCGCGCCGGAATCGGCGTCTCGGTCCTGCCCCGGCTCGCCGCCGGCACAGAATCGCCGATCGTCAGGCTCGTCGATGACTTCGCCGAGCGGCGGCTCGGCGTCGTGTGGCGTGCGGATCAGCCTCTGGTGCCCCCAGCCCAGGCATTTCTCCAGCTGCTGCTGGAGTCGGCCTCACCGCACTCGATCGACTAGCTCTCACCTCGGCCGGTTCGGTTGATCGAGTCGCCCGCCGGTACGGAACGGTCGCCGGACCAGCGGCGCAGCTCCGCGGCCGGCAGGCCGAGCAGATCGAGCGCGCGTCCGACCGTGTGATCGACGAGGTCGGCGATCGACGTCGGACGGATGTAGAAGGCCGGTACCGGCGGCATGACGATGGCGCCCGCGGACGTGACCTCGTTCATCAGCCGGAGATGCCCGGCGTGCAGTGGCGTTTCCCGCAGCAGCAGGATGAGCCGGCGACGTTCCTTGAGTGTGACGTCGGCGGCACGAACGGCCAGCGAGTCGTCGAAGCTGTTGGCGATCCCCGACAGCGTCTTGACACTGCACGGTGCGACCAGCATGCCCTCGGTCCGGAACGATCCACTGGACACGGCCGAGCCGAGGTCGCCGTCGGAGTGCACCACGTCGGCCAGGGCGCGTACCTCGGCGACGGTGAGGTCGGTTTCGTGGCCGACCGTGGCCCGGCCGTTCTTGGTGAGGATCAGATGGGTCTCCACGCCGGGGAGCTCCCGCATCATCTCCAGCGCCCGGATCCCGAACACGGCGCCGGACGCGCCGGTGATGGCGACCACGAACCGCCGGGCCTCGGTGTCCGAGAACGTCATACCAGACCCGCTTCGGTCAGATAGCGGGCCAGGAGGTCGCCGCCGGGCGTCGGGGTGCGCATCTGGGCGTGCCGTTCCCGGTCTCCCGCCGGTGCGGTCGCGTCGATGCCCATCTTCGCCGCGACACCGTCCGGTGCGGAGGGATCGAGCCTGCTCCCGCGGGCTCCCGGGATGATCAGTACGTCCCGGTCGGCCTGAACCCGGGTGGCCACCGCCCAGCCGATCCGCTCGTCGTCGAAGACGTCCACGTCGTCGTCGACCACGATGGCGTGCTTGATCACGGGATTGACGGCGAAGACCGCCAGGAGTGCGTGCACCGCGGCGCCCGGGGCGGGATCGTGCAGCGATATCACCGCGTGGAACCGGCACGACCCGTCCTCGGTCATGCGTACGTCCGCGACGTCGACACCGCATCGCCGCAGGCCGCGCAGCAACTCGGCCTCGCGGGGGATGCCCCCCGCGTAGAAGTGCTCCCGGCCGCCGGAGAGGATCGTCTGGAACACGGGCTCGGGCCGGTGCCAGGCGGCCACCAGGTCGATGACCGGCGCGGGCCCGCCCGCACCATAGGTGAGGGGGAACTCGCCGAACGGGCCCTCGGGCTCGCGCTCGCCGACCCGGAACCGGCCTTCGAGAAGGAACTCCGCCTCGGCCGGGACGATCGCGTCCACGGTGGGCGTCCGGACCGCGGGGAGCGGCTCGCCGTACAGCGCGCCCGCCACCGCCAGGTCGTCCAGGTCCCGGTCGGCGGGCGCCTGACTGGCCAGGGTCAGCAGCGGATCCACCCCGACGGCGATGCCCACGTCCAGGACACGCCCCTCGGCTTCGGCCTCGTCGAAGATCTGCCGTAGCCGTCCCGGCAGCAGCAGCACGCGCAGCTCCCGCTCGCCGACCGCCAGCATGCGGTTGATCGACAAGTTCGCCGCTCCGGTCTCCGGGTCTCGAACGCACAGGAGAGCCGCGGTCACGTAACGGCCGGCGTCCCGTTCGTGCTGCACGGCCAGGGGGAGTGCCGACAGCAGCCGTTCACCGGTCATCCCATGGGCCAGTACGGGCGCGTCGCCGGCCGGCACCTCCCGCCAGGGGATCGGCTGTTCCAGGGCCGTCATGAACCGCTCACCGACGCCACGCACGTCGCAGCCCATCGCCAGCGCGAGCTGCGTGCGGTCGGCGACCAGATTGCCGACCGCCGGATAGTCCGCCCCAGCGACGTCCGTGAAGAGCACGGCCCGCCGGCCGTCCGCCTCCTCCAGCACCGCGCTCAGGGCGCGGTCCGGATCGATGGCGGACCGCACCACGCCAAGGGCGCCTCTGCTCTCCAGCAATGCCAGCCAGGAGCGAAGGCTCCGTTCGGTCGGCCACGCGCCAGCGCCGTCGGTCATCGGTCCTCCTCAAAGGCCGGCTCGGTGACGCTGAAGTGCACATGCTTCAGTTCCGTGAAGAGTTCGAGGCCCGCGACGCCGCGCGTGCGGCCGACCCCGGAGGACTTGTAGCCGCCGCTGGGCATCTCCGGATAGGAGCGGTTGTAGCCGTTGACCCAGACCGTTCCGGCCTCGATGGCGCGACTCATCCGCCAGGCCCGGTCGACATCGGCCGTCCAGACGGCCGAGGCCAGACCGTACGGCGTTGCGTTGGCGAGCCTGATCGCCTCCACCTCGGACTCGAAGGTCTCCAGCGTCACCACCGGCCCGAAGATGTCCTCCTGCACGATCGGTGAGTGGACGTCCACGTCGGTCACCAGGGCCGGCGCCAGGAAGTGGCCGGGTAGTCCGTCCGGTCGCACGCGTTCACCGCCGAGCACCGTGCCGCCGGCGCCGGTCAGGTAACGCTCGACCCGGGCGCGCTGCCCCGCCGAGATCAGCGGCCCGACCTTGGTGCGCTCGTCGCGCGGATCGCCGATCCGCAGTGCCCGGAGCCCGTCGAGGAGCCGCTCTCGTACCTCCTCCAAGAGCGGGCGTTGCACGAGGATCCGGGTGCAGGCCATGCACATCTGTCCCGCGGTGATCACGACGGCGGGCAGTAGTGCGTCCACCGCGCGGGAGACGTCCGCGTCGGCGAACACCACGGCGGCGCCCTTGCCACCCAGTTCCAGGAGCGTGCGTTTCATTCCGTGGGCGGCGTCGCGCATGATCTCGGTTCCGACGGCGGTGGAACCGGTGAACGCGACCGCGCGCAGCGCCGGGTGCGCGATGACGGCCCGGCCCACCGCCACATCCCCGATCACCAGGCGTACGGCGTCGGCCGGCAGCCCGGCGTCGCGGCCCAGCGCGATCACCCGTTCGGTCACCAGGGACGTCTGCAGGGCGGGCTTCACCAGCGCGGTGACACCGGCGGCGAGCGCCGGCGCCAGGTCACGGAAGAGCAGGAGAACGGGCCAGTTCCAGGGCACGATGAACGCGGTCAGGCCGACGGGCTCCCGGATCAGATGGGCGACGCTTCCGTCCGAAAGGGTCCCGGCGGTGCCGCCGACGTGCCGGGCGAGACCGGCGTTGTAGGTGAGGGCCTCGACGGCGCCGGCGACCTCGGCGCGCGCCTCGGTGACCGGTTTGCCGGTCTCGGCGACCAGCGCCGCGGCCAAGGATTCGCCGTGTGCGCGCAGCGCGTCCGCCCAGGCGCGCAGCACGTCCGCCCGCCACCTGCCGTCTCTGGACCAGCGCGTGCGCGTCAGCGCGGCGGCGGCCCGGGCCGACTCGTCCAGCTCCGCGGGTGTGGTGGCCGGCAGATGCCCGAGAGGCTCGAGGGTGGCCGGGTCGATCGGACGGGCGTCCTCCCGCTCGTCCGCCGGTGCCGGTGCGTTATCAGTGCTTGTCATCCGAAGACCTGTCCTCCATCGACGATGAGCGTCTGCCCGCTGATGAATCCGCTCGACGGCGAGCACAGCCACAAGACGGCGCCAATCAGGTCGTCGGGGCGCATGTCACGGGAGATCGACCGGCCGCCGGCCGCCTGCGTGAGGTACTCGCCGCTGTTCAGCGTCCTGCTCGCCTCGTCGTCGACAAGGCCCGGGGCGACCGCGTTGACCGTGATCCCGTACTGGCCCAGCTCCCGCGCGGCGGCCCGGGTCAGGCCCTCGACGGCGGCTTTGGACGCCACATAGTGCGCGAACCCGGACGCTCCCGAGCGCGCGACCGTGGAGGCGATGTTCACGACCCGCCCGCCGCCGCGTTCCCGCATCGCCGGAACGGCCGCCTTGATGGCCTGCCAGGTGCCGCGCACGTTCACCGTCAGGACGCGGTCCCAGTCGGCGTTGGTCAGCTCGGTGATGGGCCGCTTCGTACCGATCGCCTGGTAGAGCGCCGCGTTGTTGACCAGTGCGTCGACGCCGCCGAACCGCTCCTGCGCGGTCCGTACGACGCCGGCGAGATCCGCGTCGTCGGTGACGTCGCCGGCGACGAAGACCGCACGGCCGTGACCGTCCGCGGTGATCTTCGCGGCGAGCGCCTCCCCCGCGTCACGCGCTCCCGGCAGGTCGGTTGCGAGCACGTCGGCGCCGGACCGGGCGAAGGCGGCGGCGTACGCGGCACCGATCTCACCGGTCGCCCCCGTGACGATGACCGACTGACCGGTCAGCATGCCCGGGATCGCGGATGAGTGGTACTCCTGCATGGGGATTCCTCTTTTCTGCCGTGGGTCTCCGGTCACGCGGACGGTTCCGCGGACGGTTCTGCGTATGTGATCGGATCGTCCGAAGACTTCCCGGGGTCCTGCCGCGACGCGTCGGCCGTGGTGACCTCACGTGTCTCCGGGCTGAGCAGGTTCGCGCCAAGGTAGACGACCAGTGCGCCGATCACGAAGCCGATGAGGCGCGACGGGATATCGCGCAGTCCGGGGCTGGCCAGGCTGACGAACGTCGGCAGCAGGCCGCCGATCATGAACCCGATGTTCCAGCACAGCGCCGTGCCGCGTGAGCGCAGCGCCGTCGGATAACGCTCGTTGAGATAGGCGATTACGGGTGCGTGGCAGCCGCCGGCGATGAACGTGAGCGCCATCGCGGTGAGGGTGAGCGCGCCCAGGTCATCGGCGCCGAGCCTGGACATCCGCCACAGCAGCAGCGGTGCGACGACGATATTGACGGCGCCGAGCACGAGCATGGTCCTCCGGCGGCCGAAACGCTGACTGGCCATCCCCGCCAACGGTGCGGAGATCAGCACGATGAGGCTGCTGGCGAGCAGGAGCCCGCCCTTCGGGGTGGGGCCGAGTCCGTTGACCTTCTCGACGAAGGTGGGCAGGTAGCCGGCGGTGAGGTAGTACATTCCGCCGGCGCCCGAGGCCACCGCCAGATTGACCGCGAACCGTCCGCGCTCACCCCGCGCGACCAGGGCGCGCAGCGGTATACGGGGACCGCTCCGGTCGGCGGCCTCGCGCCAGGCCGGCGACTCCTCCACGCTCACGAACGTCACGAAGCTGAGCAGGGCCGCCAGGAGCCCGGAGAAGAACATCACCCGCCAGCCCCAGACGTAGAACGCATCGCCGGGGAACGCGGCCGAGACGCCGAGGAAGAGCACACTGGCCATCGCCGCGCCGATGGCGCTGCCGCCACCGCCCACCAGGCCGGACATCAGTCCACGCCGGTGCGGTGCCACGCTCTCCGTCCCGAGCGTGTGCGTCGAGGCCACCACGCCGCCGACGAACACGCCCTGCACGACCCGCAGCATGACGAACAGCGCCGGCGCGAGCAGGCCGACGGCGCCGTACGTGGGGACGAGACCCATCAGCGAGGTCGAGACGCCGACACCGGTGAGCACGATCACCAGCGTGCGCTTGCGCCCGTGCCGGTCCGCGTACTGACCGAATATGGCGGCGCCGAGCGGGCGGAGCAGCACGCTGACCGCGAAGGAGGCGAACACGGCCGCGAGACTGAGGGTCGGCCGGGACGAGGGGAAGATCTGCTTTCCGACCGCGCCGGCGACGTAGAGCACGATGAACAAATCGAAGAGGTCGAAGGACCAGCCGGCGACTGAGGCGAAGCCCGCGGCGAGCGGGCTTCCGCGGAATCGGGCCGTGGGCATCCGGTCAGCGGACGGCATGGGGGGCACCTGCCAGGGGAGGAGGGACGGCCGACAGACGAAGGAGCCGAGAAGGTGGCGAACGTCCGTCACAGATGACAGTCGGCAGGCGGGCCCTGTGAACCGTCCGGCCGTGTTACGTCTCGATTACACGCACCATGCGGTGGATGGCGCGATACGCAAATGGCTAGACCAGGGATAGGCGATGCCTATGCCGAGCGGGGTTCACTCCGACAGTGTGTCCAGGATCTGCTGGCCGTACTTGGCCAGCTTGTTCTCGCCGACGCCGGTCACCGTGCCCAGTTCCGCCAGTGAGGACGGGGACAGGGTCGCGATCTCGCGCAGGGTCTTGTCGTGGAAGACGACGTACGGGGGCACGCCCTGCTCCTTCGCGGTGGCGGACCGCCAGGCGCGGAGCCTCTCGAACACCGGCATGGCCTCCTCGGGGAGGTCCACCGGAGCGGCGCTGCGGGCCTTGGCGGCCTTGGCGGCTCGCCGTGCGCGTTCGGGCTCGCGCCGCAGCAGCACCTGGCGCTCCTTCCGGAGCACGCCGGCGCTCGCCTCGGTGAGCACGAGGGTGCCGTAGTCGCCCTCGACGGCCAGCAGGCCCTGGGCCAGCAACTGGCGCACCACGCCGCGCCACGCGTCCGCGCTCAGGTCCGTGCCGATGCCGAACACGCTCAGAGAATCGTGGTCGTGCTGAATCACCTTGGGCGTCTTCTTGCCGAGCAGGATGTCGATGAGGTGGCCCGCACCGAACTTCTGGCGGCGCTCGCGCAGCAGCCGGAGCACGGCCGACAGGAGCATCTGGGCGGGAACCGTGCCGTCCCACGACTCCGGCGGCGTCAGGCAGGTGTCGCAGTTGCCGCACGCGACGCTCTCCTGCCCGAAGTAGGCGAGCAGTTGCACGCGGCGGCAGTCGACCGTCTCGCAGAGGGCCAGCATCGCGTCGAGGTGGCCGCTCAGGCGGCGGCGGTGCGTCTCGTCGCCGTCGGAGGTCTCGATCAGCTTGCGCTGCTGCACGACGTCCTGGAGGCCGTAGGCCAGCCAGCCGGTGGAGGGCAGGCCGTCGCGTCCGGCGCGGCCCGTCTCCTGGTAGTAGCCCTCGACGGACTTGGGCAGGTCGAGGTGGGCGACGAAGCGTACGTCCGGTTTGTCGATTCCCATGCCGAAGGCGATGGTGGCGACGATGACGATGCCGTCCTCGCGCAGGAAGCGCGACTGGTTCGCGGCTCGGGTGCGGGCGTCCAGGCCCGCATGGTAGGGCAGCGCCACGACCCCGTTGTCCACGAGGAACTCGGCGATCTTCTCGACGGAGGCCCGCGACAGGCAGTAGACGATGCCGGCGTCGCCGGGGTGCTCGGTGCGCAGCAGGTCCAGCAGTTGCCGCTTGGGCTCGTTCTTCGGCGCGATGCGGTACTGGATGTTCGGGCGGTCGAAGCTCGCCACGAAGTGGCGGGCCTCTTCGAGGTTCAGCCGGGCCGCGATCTCGGCGTGCGTGGCCGGGGTGGCGGTCGCGGTCAGCGCGATCCGTGGCACCGCCGGCCAGCGCTCGTGCAGGGTGGACAGCTCCAGGTAGTCGGGCCGGAAGTCGTGCCCCCACTGCGCCACGCAGTGAGCCTCGTCGATGGCGAACAACGAGATCGTGCCGCGGTCCAGCAGCCGGAGCGTCGACTCGACCCGCAGGCGTTCCGGTGCGAGGTAGAGCAGGTCCAGCTCGCCCGCGAGGAAGGCGGACTCGACGCGGCGGCGCTCGTCCAGGTCCTGCGTGGAGTTGAGGAACCCGGCCCGCGCGCCGAGTGCCGTGAGGGTGTCGACCTGGTCCTGCATGAGCGCGATGAGCGGGGAGATGACGATCCCCACGCCTTTTCGTACGAGTGCGGGGATCTGGTAGCACAGGGACTTGCCGCCGCCGGTCGGCATGAGCACGAGCGCGTCGCCGCCGGCGACGACGTGGTCGATGATCTCCTGCTGGCCTTCCCGGAACGAGTCGTAGCCGAAGACGCGCTGCAGCACCTGCGACGCGTCACTCACCTCGGAACCGATGTCGGGGGAAGCCATCCAGTCACCTTATGAGGATCGTGTCGCCCGTGACGGCCGGCACTGGCAGAAGCCGGAGATGTGCCTGACGCCGTCCGTGGCGGGGTACGCGTCGGTTACTGGGCGTCTGCGATCGGGTGGCGAGTGGCGCCGACCGAGTGCAGATGCCGGATGACCTGGGTGTAGGAGCCGAGTACGGTGCTCTCCTGGTGGGGGAGGTCATGGAGCCGGCAGTGGGCGCGTACCAGCGGCTGGACGCGCCGGAGGCTGGGCCGGGGCATGCTCGGGAACAGGTGATGTTCGATCTGGTAGTTCAGGCCACCGAGGGCGAAGTCGGTGAGCCGGCCCCCGCGGATGTTGCGGGAGGTCAGCACCTGGCGTCGGAGATAGTCCAGCTTGCTCTCGTCGGAGAAGATCGGCATGCCCTTGTGGTTGGGGGCGAACGAGCACCCCATGTACAGGCCGAACAGGCATTGGTGCACGGCGATGAAGGCCACCGCCTGGAGAGGCGAGAGGACGACGAACAGGATGGTGAGGTAACCGGCCAGGTGGATTCCCAGCAGTAGCCCCTCGGCCACCCTGGACCTGGACCTGCGCGCCGGGCCGCCGATCAGCGCCTGGACGCTCGCCACGTGCAGGTGTATCCCCTCGAGCAGCAGCATGGGGAAGAACAGGTACGCCTGGGCCCGGGCCAGCGCTCTGCCCAGCACGCCGCGCCGGGCCCGTACATGATCGGGGGTGAACGCGATCGCGCTGCCGGCGATGTCGGGGTCCCGGCCCTCGTGGTTGGGGTTGGCGTGGTGGCGGTTGTGCTTCGCCACCCACCAGCCATAACTGAGCCCGACCAGGAGATTGCCGTGTATCACGCCGAGCAGATCGTTGACCCGCCGGGAGCCGGCGATCTGACGATGGCCGGCGTCATGTCCGACGAAGGCGATCTGGGTGAAGACGACGGCGAGGAAGGCCGCGACCAGCAGCTGGTACCACGAGCGTCCCAGGAGAGCGAAGGCGGTACAGCCGGCCGCGAGCAGGACCGCGTTCGCGGCGATCTTCGCCGTGTAATAGGCGGGTCGCCGGTCCAGCAGGCCCGCCTGCCTGACCTGCCGGGCCAGGGCCGCGTAGTCGCTGCCGCGATCAGTGCCCTCTGTGCTTTCGGCACTGACGGACCGGGTAACTGCCATCGGGTCTCCTTCGGGAACAGATATCGGGCACACCAGTCGCGGGGGTCCTGCGACATCCGCCACCGAAGGCAGGCATCGACTCCGGGACAACGAACAATCGGACGTGCACGATCCACGGGCCTCTCGCCCGCACACCTGCGACCGCCGTCAACGGGCCCAACGGCCCAGCGGGCGTGGATGTTCCCCACCACACGCCCGCCACCAGCGGAAACAAGATGACCGGCCGGATAGGGGTGCGTGGACGCATGCGTGAAGGCAACGCGCCGGTAGCGTATGGCCGGTGCGCGCGCCACGGCCGCGCAGAGGAGGCAGCGGGTGAACCAGATCCACGTGGCCGAGCAGATGGCCCGGGTCAGAAGGCGGGCACGGCCGTGGCGGTCGATCATCGCCGCGCTGCTGGCCGTACTCGCCATGGCGGGTTCGGTCCTCGCCAGGCAGCAGGCCGGCGGCTCCGGTGACCGGCTCCCTCTGGAGCTGGTGTCGGCCGGCTGCGCGGCGGCGTTCTTCGTCTTCGCGTTCGTTGCGACGCTGGGCCTGTCCGGCCGGGCGCGCGAGATCCTCCTGCCGCGGATCGGCAACGCGCACGCGACCATGGTCCGCCTGCTGCTGGTGCTGGCGGGCGGGCTCACCACGCTCGTCCTCACCCTGCAGCTGTTCAGGCTGCCCGTCGGCCAGCTCGTCCTGGGCGGCGCCCTGACCGGTGTGCTGGTCGGAATCGCGGCTCAGCAGACCCTCGCCAACCTGTTCGCCGGCATCGTCTTGCTGCTGTCCCGGCCGTTCGGGGTCGGCGACGACGTACGGCTCTGGTCCGGCCCTCTGGGCGGGCAGTTCGAAGGAACGGTCCTGGAGATCGGCCTCACCTATGTCCGCCTCGATGCTGAAAATGGCGAGTACCGGCTGCCCAACGCCCAGGTGCTCTCCTCCGCCGTCGGCCCCAGGGACGCCAAGGTGGACGAGGACGACGCCAAGGATCAGCCGGACACGGGCGGGACGGAGACGCTGACCTCCCATCCCTGACGCGGATTCTGCCCGCTCACGGGGAGATCTGGTCGAGTTCGCGTCCGCGTGTGTGCTCGGTGAACTGGGCGGCGACCGCCGCGACCACGAGGAACGCGGAGATGAGAATGAGCGCGCCCAGGACCGACATCTGCTTCACATACGGGGCGATGAGCAGCACGCCGATGCCGCCGCCGAGGTGCCCGATGCCGTCGACGAGGCCGAAGCCGGTCGTACGGGCGCGCGTGGGGAAGGACTCCGACGTCAGTGCGTAGGCCGGGGACACCCATACGTTGAAGCCGAAGAAGATGAGCATCGAGCCGATGAAGGCCACCGTGATCGTGGTGCCGGCCTCGGCGACGAGGACCGCGCCGCCGAGCGTGAGAACGGCCCCGATGGGCAGCCAGTGACGGCGTTCCAGCTTCTCCACGAAGTACGAGGTGAACACGCCCTGGATCAGGAAGCCGAAGACTCCCATGGCGGTGATCACGCCGGCCTCCGGCGGCGGGTACTTCAGGACGGTGAGGACGGAGGTGAAGCCGCTGGAGAAACCGTAGACGGTGACGTAGGCGGTGAACCACATGACCAGCAGGACGATGATCCTGCGGATGTAGCGCGGGTTGGTGAACAGCTCGCGGTAGGTGGCCATCGGGGCGAGCCGTGTGACCGGCTGCGCCACCGTCTCGTCGGTGACCACCGGCTCGGCGAGCGGCCCACGTCGGCGGGCCCGCGTCTCCATGTCGGTGACCACCGCGTCCGCCTCCTCCAGGCGGCCCCGCCCGGCCAGCCACCGGGGTGATTCGGGCAGTTCGAAGCGCAGCAGGATGGCGATGAGCGCGAGCACCGCGCCGATGCCGTACATCCAGCGCCAGCCGTTCGTGAACGACGGTCCCGCCAGCGCGAACGGCAGCCCGAGCGGCCAGTGCGCCGACTCCGTCGTCAGCAGCAACCCGCCCCAGATGCCGAAGAAGGCGCCGAGCGCGGACATCGTGAAGATGACGGCCGTGAAGCGAGCCCGGCCCCGCCGCGGCGCGACCTCGTTCAGGTACGTGTTGACGATGGCCAGATCCGCCCCGATGCCGATCCCGGTGATGACCCGGGCGATGACGAAGTTGGTGTAGCCCGGGGCCACGGCGTTGTACAACGAACCGGCGCCGGTGATCAGCATTGTGATCAGCAGCATGTTCCGTCGGCCGATGGTGTCCGAAATCGGGCTGAGGACCAGGGTGCCGATGACGTAACCGGCCAGGTTCAGCACGACGGGGACGGTGAGGGAGTCGAGTGCGGTCGGCGGCGTGCAGCCGGGCTTGATCTGCACACAGGTCTGCACGAACGACACGTTGATGTCGAAGATGTCGTAGAACGTGAACAGGAAGCCGGTGCCGATGATCCCGATGAACAGATAGGACAGCGCCCACACGTCGATCCGGTCGACGCGTGCCGCGATCGTCTGTGGTGACAGGGAACGTCTTTCGGCGGATGCCGTCATCACCGGGCTCCTTCGAGAGGTCGGTCGTGGGTCGGCCCGGCAGCGGACCCCGATGGGTCTGGTCCAGGAATGCGACGTCTGAGAAGGATCCAATACATCGGTGCCGTGGCCGGTGGACCTTTCCGCTGAGCGGAACAGCGGCCTCTGGTGGCCGATCGCACGCGTCGGTCGTTGTACCTGAGTGACCATGAGGTAGGAGGCGTCATGACGATCGTGACCGAGCTGGACCTTCCGGTGTTCGACTACTCCGCGGCCGATCTGACCGGCGAGGTGTATCACCGGCGGCTCGCGGAGGTCCGTGAGCGGGGCTGGCTCGCGCAGGGACCGCTGTCCTACATCGCGCTGGACCGGGAGGCGGGGGAGCACTTCCTGCGTTCCCGTGCGACGGCGTTCCCCGGGCGGCAGATCGCGGAGATCTTCGGCGTCACGGGCGGGCGGCTGCGGGAGCAGATCGACGCCAACATCCTCAACCAGAGCGGCGACCGGCATCGTCGGCTGCGCGCCCTGGTGGGTCCGGCGTTCACGCCGCGCGCCGCGGACCGCTGGCGGCCCGCGATGCGGGGTTTCCTGGGGCGGTTGTGGGACGCGACCGCGACCTCGTGCGACTTCGTCGAGGCGGTGGCCAAGCCGTATCCGTCCCTCACCATCGCGGCGGTGCTCGGCGCTCCGCGTGAGGACGCGCCGCGGCTGCACGAGTGGTCCAACTGGGTGCAGCGCCAGTTCGACATCCGGTCCTTGAGCACCGAGCTGCCGAGCATCGAGCGCGCGGTCGACGAGGTGTACGGCTACGTCGAGGCGCTGCTGGAGAAACGGCGCGCCGAGCCCGCGGGCGACCTGGTCAGCGCCCTGCTGGCCGCCGAGGACCAAGGCGACCGGCTCTCGCATGCCGAGTGCGTCAACCTGGTCGTGAACGTCCTGGCCGGCGGTGTCGACACCACCCAGGCCCAGCTGGCGCACGCGCTGCGGCTCTTCGCCGAGCAGCCCGAGCAGTGGGCGCTGCTGGCCGCCGACCCGGGCCTGGCCGCCAGAGCGGTCGAAGAGGTGCTGAGGTTCGAGCCGATCACGCCGTTCACGGCCCGGATCTGCGTGGAGCCGGTCGACTATCGCGGGGTCACCTTCCCGGCCGGCACCATCGTGGCCGTCTGCGCCGCACGGGCCAACCGCGAGACCGGTACCGCCGACGGCGACCGGTTCGACATCACCGCCGACCGGGACGGCCGGGCGCTCACGTTCGGCGCCGGCGCGCACTACTGCCTGGGCGCGAACCTCGCCCGGGCAGAGCTGGAGGAGGCACTCACCTTCCTGGCCCCGAGAATGCCCGGCCTGACCCTCGCCGCGCCCGCCCGGCTCGGTGGCGTCGAGGGCATCTACAGCGTCGAGTCGCTCCCGCTCACCTGGTCGTCCCAGGGGTGATCCGGGGCGGGCGCCCGCGTGACTTCCTCGGTCCAGCCCGTACGGTGCGGCCGCCGGCCACGACGCGCGTCATTCGGGACCGGCCAGGCCGGTCTCGTAGGCGAGGACGACCGCCTGGACCCGATCACGCAGGCCGAGTTTGGGCAGGATCCGGCTGACGTGCGTCTTGATGGTCGCTTCGGACAGGCCGAGGGCCTCCGCGATCTCGGCGTTGGAACGTCCTCGGGAGATCTCGACGAGCACCTGGCGTTCGCGGTCGGTGAGCCGGTCCAGGCGCGGGTCGGCCGGTGACTCGGGCCTGCCGGGAAGCTGTCCGGCGAAGGCCTCGATGAGACGCCGGGTCATCCGGGGCGCGACCACGCCGTCGCCCGCGGCGATGGTACGAATCCCGCCGACCAGCTCGGCCGGCTGGGCGTTCTTGAGCAGGAAGCCGGCCGCTCCGGCGCGGAGGGCGGCGAAGGCGTACTCGTCGAGGTCGAAGGTGGTCAGGATCAGCACACGTGACGCGCGATGGCGGTCGCTGATGTGCTGCGTCGACTCGATGCCGTCCATGTCGGGCATCCGGATGTCCATCAGGACGACGTCGGGGGTGAGCTCGGCGACCAGGCGTACGGCTTCGATCCCGTCGCCGGCCTCCCCGACGACGACGAAGTCCGGCTGTGCCTCCAGGACGAGACGGAAGCCCATGCGGAGCAGAGGCTGGTCGTCGACGATGAGGATGCGGACGCTCACGTGCGGCCCTCGGCCGCCGTCAGGGCGAAGGTGGCGTGCACCCGCCAGCCTGCCGCCGGCAGCGGACCGGCCGTGACCTCGCCGCCGTAGATGGCGGCCCGTTCTCTCATTCCGGTGATCCCGTGTCCCTCCTGCCGCGCGTCCGCAACCGGGCCGTGGCCGTCGTCGGTGACCTCGATGTCGATGGCCTGGGCGGTGTACCGCAGGCGCACGCGGGCGGTCGCGTCCGGCCCGGCGTGTCTGCGGGTGTTGGTGAGCGCTTCCTGGATGACGCGGTAGATGGCCAGCTGCGCGCCCGGCTGCAGCGCGGGCGCCCGGCCCTCCACGACGAACTCGGTCGGCAGGCCGGCCGCGCGTACCTGCCTGAGCAGGTCGTCGAGTTGTCCGATGCCGGGCTGCGGATGGCGGATCGCGCCGGTCCCGGCCAGGGGAACGTCCGTGTCCTCGCCGGAGCCGTCGCTGCGCAGCACGCCGACCAGCCGCCGCATCTCCCCGAGGGCCTGCCTGCCCATCCCCGAGGCCTTGTCGAGCGCGTCGCTCGCCTGCTCGGGGGCGGACACGATGGCGGCCGAGGCGCCGTCGGCCAGGGCGACGATCACCGACAGGCTGTGGGTGACGATGTCGTGCATCTCCCGTGCGATGCGCGCCCGCTCGGCCGCCACCGCGATCTGCGCCTGCTGGTCGCGCTCGCGTTCCAGGCGTGCCGCCCGGTCCTCCAGCGACGCCAGGTAGGCGCGGCGGGTGCGGATGTTCAGCCCGATGACGGCCGCGGCCGTCGTCATCCCCGACAGCAGCACGAACATCTTCACCCCCTCGCCGGGCGGCGCCCACTGGCCGGTGGCCATCGCCACGCCGGCCTCCAGGGTCCCGGCGGCGAGCAGCATGCGGCGGGGTGAGGCGTACGCCGCCACGGTGTAGAGCGCGATGAGCAGCGCGAAGTCTCCGGCCGGCAACAGGACTCCGGACAGCCACTGGGCGAAGGCGACCCCGGCGACGAGCGTGAAGGTGGCCAGCGGCGCGCGGCGCCGCCAGGCCAGCGGCAGGAACAGCCCGGCCTGCAGCGCCCATGCCAGGACGGAGGGGTGCGGAGCGTGACGCAGCAGGTGCGTCGCCGCGGGGACCAGCAGGGCCGTCGCGAAGACCGCGTCCACCACGACCGGGTGCCGGCCGGTCATCCGGCGGAAGGCGGCCAGCCGTCCCGTCGTGAAGGGCTTCCCGCCCAGGGCAGGGCCCCGGCGCGTCGGTGACGCGCCGGGGCCGGAGGTGAACCGCACGGCCGTCGGGCTCAAGCGTCCCGGCGCCTGAGCACGTACGCGGCGGCGGCGAGCGCCACGACGGCGTACACGCAGAACAGGCCGAAGCCGGTCCAGGGGCCCATGCCCCCGGGGTCGGGCCGGACGTTGAGCAGCGCCTGTCCGGCGTTGCTCGGCAGGTAGGGAGTGATGTGCTTGCTCCACGAGGAGGGCAGCACCTCGCCCAGCACCGGAAGGACGAGCAGCAGGCCGAAGACCGTGGCGATGGCGCCGGCGGTGTTGCGGATGAGCGCGCCGAGCGCCACGCCCAGCAGCCCGACCACGGTGAGGTAGAGCGCCGTGCCCGCCACGATCCGGACCGCGCCCGGCGCCGACAGTGTGGTCTGCAGGTGCCGTGAGGACAGCACGGCCTGACTGCCGAAGAACGTCACGAACGACGTGACCAGCATGAGTACCAGGGTGACCGCGCCGAAGACGGCGGCCTTGGCCCACAGGACCGGCAGGCGCTTCGGCACCGCGGACAGGGTCGCCCGGATCATGCCGGTGGAGTACTCGCCGCTGATCACCAGGACGCCCAGGACGCCGAGCGCCAGCTGGGCGAGGAAGTAACCGCGCAGCGGGAGCGTGATCGCGCTGAAGTCGGCCTTGCGCTGCGGCTCCATCGTCGCCCACTGGCTCTCGAAGACGTAGCTGAACAGCAGCCCCATCCCGATCATCGCGATGACCGCGGCGAGCAGGGTGAAGAACGTCGAGCGCAGCGTCCGCAGCTTGATCCACTCTGAGTGCAGGACCCGGACCTGCGTGACCTTCCCGGTCATGGGGACGGCGGTCATACCGCGACCTCCTCGCGTGCGCGCTCGGCGGCACGGTATTCCACCGAGTCGCTGGTGAGCTCCATGAACGCCTCCTCGAGGGAGGCCTGCTGCGGGGCCAGCTCGAAGAGCGTCACTCCGTTCTCCGCCGCGATCTGGCCGATCTGGTCGCTCGTCAGTCCCCGCACCTCCAGCGTTTCGGTCTCGCTGCTCGAGACGGTCACCTCGGGGCCGGCGAGCAGGTCGCGCAGCCGGCCCGCGTGCGGCGAGCGCACCCGGACGCTGTTGCGCGACGCCTGCTCGACGAACTCCCGCATGGAGGTGTCGGCGATGAGCCGGCCGCGGCCGATCACGATGAGATGCTCGGCGGTCAGGGCCATCTCACTCATCAGGTGGGAGGAGACGAACACCGCGCGGCCCTCGGCGGCCAGATCCTTCAGCAGGTTGCGGATCCACAGGATGCCCTCGGGGTCCAGGCCGTTGACCGGCTCGTCGAGGATGACCGTGGAGGGATCGCCCAGCAGCGCCGACGCGATGCCGAGCCGCTGGCCCATTCCGAGGGAGAAGCCGCCGGCCCGTTTGCGCGCCACGGACCGCAGCCCCACCAGGTCGACGACCTCCTCCACCCTGGAGCGGGGGATGCCGGTGGTGGCGGCCAGCGCCAGCAGGTGGTTGTGGGCGGTACGGCCGGTGTGGATGGCCTTGGCCTCCAGCAGTGCCCCCACCTCGTGCAACGGCGCGCGATGCTGGTCGTAGCGACGGCCGTTGACGGTCACCGTCCCGGCGGACGGACGATCCAGTCCGAGGATCATCCGCATCGTCGTGGACTTGCCCGCCCCGTTCGGCCCGAGGAATCCGGTCACCACACCGGGATGGACGGTGAAGCTCACATCGTCCACGGCGGTCTTGTCGCCGTAGCGTTTGGTGAGGCCACGAGCCTCGATCATTGGTTCTGCCTCCAGAGACAACTGTGCACTTTCCACCCCGAACGCTAGGGCCCGCCTGGACAGAGATCGTCATCCAGCAGGCGGAACTTCCCCCGCCGGGCACTGAATCGGCAGATGTAGCCGCCTACATCGGGAGGATGAACGCGCCCCGGCCGGGGGCGAGGTGTCCCCGGCCGGAGCACGCCGGCCGCTAACGGTCGAGGAGGGCGAACTGCTGCTCCCAGCGGTCGATGATGGCGTCCGGGGCGAACCTGCGGACGGACTCCCGAGCCGTCTCACCAAGTGAGTGGCGAAGCTCCGGGGCGCTCATCAGCCGATCCAGGGCGGCGGCGAACTCGATGGTGTTCCCGGGCGTGACGACGAGCCCGTCGTCGCCGTCGGTGAGCAGTTCGCGTACGCCCGGGGCGCAGTCGAAGGCGACGGTCGGCAGCCCGTAGGCCATCGCCTCCATGATCGACATGGGGAAGCCCTCCTCACGCGAGGACAGCGCGAAGATCGACGCGCCGGTCAGGGCGCCTTCGATGTCGGAGGTGGCGCCGGGGAACTCCACGCTGCCCTCCAGGCCGAGCTCGGCCGCCCGGCGGCGCAGGTCGGCCTCCTCGGGGCCGGAGCCGTACAGCCGCAGCCGCCAGGACGGATGGCGGGGCGCCACCTCGGCCCAGGACTCCAGCAGCATGTCCTGGCCCTTCTCGAAGGAGAGCCGGCCGAGCCGGACGACGACCGGTTCGGTGCGGGGGGAGACCGAACCGGGCGTGACGTGCAGCGGATTCGGCATGGCGCCGGCGTTGGACATGGTGTCGAAGGCCCACGCGTCGGCGTCGGCGGCGGTGAGCGCGAGCAGCAGGTCGGCGTCGGCGAAGTAGCGCTTCACCCGCTCATGCCGGGACGAGCCTCTGGTCGCCGCGTACGACTCGTGGGTCATGCCGATGACCGGCATCCCCGCGGTGTCCGAGCGCGCCACCCATTCCATCGCCCACACCTGCGCCGCGATGACCATGCCACCGGGACCGGCGGTGCGGAACAGCTCGCTCAGGCGGGCGGCGCCGCGGCGGACCATCGCCCGGTGGCGGAGCTTCAGGAGGAGCCCGCCGCCGGCCGGCGGCCGCCGTTCGTGCAGCACCGTCGTGGCGTACGGCGGGTCCTGGCCGTAGTCGTGCGGCACCTCCGCGTGGGTGATGCCGACCAGGTGCACGCGGTGACCCCTGGCCGTGAACAGGCGCCCGATGTCGTGCGCCCAGCGTTGCAGGCCGCCGAGCTCCTCCAGGTTGTTGCAGACGATGAAGATGTCGCGTGCCTCAGCCACGGCCGCCTCCGGTGAAGAATCGTTCGACGACCGCCTTGGCCGCGGTCCCGGTGTCGTACTCACCGAACCGCTCGACGAAGCGCCGGCGCCGGTCGGCGTGGTCACGGCCGATGTCGTCCAGGTCGCCCAGCGCGGTGAACAGTCCGGATTCGTCGTGGACCACCGGCCCCGGGGCGTGTTCGGCGAGGTTGAAGTAGGAGCCGCGCAGCCGGTCCACGTACTCCTCGCCGTCGGGCGTGTAGAAGATGATCGGGCGGTCCCGGAGCGCGTAGTCGAACATCACCGACGAGTAGTCGGTCACCAGGGCGTCGGCGAGGAGCAGAAGCGGCGTGATGTCGTGGACGTGGCCGACGTCGACCACGGTGCCGCGCAGGCCCGGTGGCACGACCGCGGTGCTGAGATAGTGCGCGCGGACCAGCAGGACGTGGGATTCGCCGAACTCGCGGGCGAACCGGTCGAGGTCGAAGGGGACCTCGAAACGGGTGGCCGGCCTGCCGTCGTCGTCGGTGCGGAACGTCGGGGCGTACAGCACGACGGTCCGGTCGTCCGCGATGCCGAGCCGCTGCCGGAGTGCCGCCTGCTCCGCGGGATCGCCGCCGCTCACCAGGGCGTCGTTGCGCGGATATCCCACGCGTGCCAGCTCGGCGGTCACGCCCAGGCCCTTGACGAGGGTACGGACGTCGTGTTCGGAGCGGACGAGGAAGTGGTCGAACCGGCCGACCATGCCGCGCAGCCGTTCGTGCTGGTCACGCGTGGTCTGCTTGACGCTGGGCTCGTCGAAGCCCATCCGCTTGAACGCCGAGCCGTGCCAGGTCTGGATGTAGGTGGTCTGCGCGCGTTTGATCAGCTCGGCGGGGAGTCCCTGGTTGTCGACCCAGAACTCGGCGCGGGCGAGGGCCCGGTAGTACGCCCATGAGTCTCGCTTGACGAGCCGGGCCTCGGTCGGGAACCCGCGTGGCCCGCCGCTGTGGGACCAGATCGCCTTGTACGGTGCGCCGCTCGCGCGCAGCTGCCGGTAGATGTACTTCGGGTTGTCGGAGTACTGGGCGCCGAGATGGCTTTCGAAGACGACCGTGCCCTTCTTGACCGGCAGCCGGATGAGCACCCGGTTGAAGACAGCGATCTTGGTCGCGCGGGCGGTGAGCCTGCCGAGCAGCACCTGCTCGGCCCGGATGAAGCGCTGCCACCACCGCTTGCCCAGGCCGGTCATGGCGGCGCGGCGCAGCGCGGGCAGTGTCACCCGCCCCGGCCACCGGCGTCCCACTATGCGCAGCGCCAGTTCCCCGGACTCGGCGACGTACGCCTCCAGGTGGTCGCCCGCCAGCCGGCTCAGCCGGGGGCGTACGGGCGCCGCGACGCCCTCATGTGCGACTCCGTCGGAGGTGAGGCGGACGGTGATGGTGTCATCGCCGGACTCCAGTCGCAGTCCCAGGCTCCAGGTCTGGTCGACCAGGCCGATCGGGCGGACGCTGCGCGCCGGCGCGAAGGTCGTCTCCCAGCCGATGCGCCCCCCGTCCTGGCGCACGGTCACCGGGACGCGGAAGGCACGGCCGCTCCGGCGGCGGTCGCGCACCTCGAGGGTCCCGGTCAGTTTCGTGTCGTCGCCGATCCGGCCGAGCGGGTTGACGACGTCACCGGCGAGATGGAGAGACCGGTTCTCCCGTCGCATCACGGTCACCTGGCCGCCCAGGCGCAGGGTGTCCAGAGGGGCGGAGTGGATGCCCAGGTCGGTGACGTCCAGGATGCGGCGGCCCGCCGCCGTGTCCAGATGGTCGCCGGACCAGTAGACCCGCCCGTCGCGTTCGACCGGCTCGACCGACAACGTCGCCCTGCCGCCCTTCTTCGGCGCGTAGTCGGCGGCCGCCACCGCCGATTCGGCGTCGCCGTGCAGGAGCATGAAGCCGGCGATGGCCGGCATCTGGTTGCACTCCTCGAACACGGCGGGGTCGAGCTGTGACACGTACGGTCGGGCGAGCTCGACGAAGGCCCGGCGATACTCCGGGTCCCGGCTGCGCAGCTCGCGTAGGTAGAGCAGCAGGTCGTGGTTGAGGAACTTCACGTTCTTCAGCAACGCCAGCTCCGCCGCCCCGTGCTCGCGGAGCGCCGTGTCGATGCGCCGGTGGATCTCCAGTCGGTCGGCGAAGTTCCGCAGCTCCGCCCGGCGGTTGGAGATCGACAGCGTCTCGCCGCGCTTGATGACGAACCAGTTGTAGACCCGGTGCGGAATGATCGCGATCTTCCGGGCGCCGATGTACGCCTGCGCGCTGAACAGCAGGTCCTCGTAGTGCAGCCGATCGACGAAGCGCAGCCCCTCGCGTTCGAGGAAGTCCCGGCGATAGCACTTGTTGGTGGAGAGGGTGTCATAGAGCAGGTCGGGATTGTCCATGACGTCGGCGTAGACCTGCCGCTCCCGGTACAGCCACGGGTACCAGTTCTGCTCGCGGTCGGGGAGGACCCGCACGCAGCGTCCCGATACCAGGTCGGCGCCGGACTCCTCCGCGGCCGTCACCATGTTCCGGCAGGCGTGCCGGTCGAGGGTGTCGTCGCTGTCCAGGAACATCACATACCGGCCCCGCGCGTGCTCGATGCCCAGATTGCGCGGCCGTCCGCAGCCACCGGAGTTCTCCGGAAGGGTGAACGCCCGGATCCGGTCGGGGTGGGCGGCGGCGAGCCCGGCGGCCACCCGCGGTGTCGCGTCCGTGCTCGCGTCGTCGACGACGACGACTTCCACCCGGGGCAGTGACTGCTCAAGTACCGAGTGCACCGCCCGGGGGAGCCGCGCCGCGTCGTTGTAAACGATGACGATGACGGTTATGTCCGGATCTGGCGGCAAACGTTTCATGTTTTATCGTCCTGACCAGCGCCAAAAGCTACTATTGCGGTAGTACGAGCGAGATAGTACTACTCAGAGCGTACGGCCCGGGGCGCGTGCCCGGCGGGGCCGGCCAAGCCAGGAAATCGAGGCCATGCAGCACTTCATCGCAACGTTCGGGTATGTCGCCGTCTTCGTCCTGATGGCGGCGGAGTCCGCCTGCATACCGATCCCGTCCGAGCTGATCATGTTGTTCGCGGGGGCTCTGGCGGCGGGAGCGGTGCCCGGCGCCCACCCCGACCTCACGCTGATGATCGCCGCCGGCGCGCTGGGCAACGTGGCCGGCAGCTACGTCGCCTGGGCGGCGGGCCTTTACGGTGGCCAGGCGGCCCTGCGCAGGTGGGGCCGGTACATCTGGCTGAAGGACGACGACATCGACCGCGCCGGGCGCTGGTTCGAGCGGTATGGGGCAAAAGCGGTCTTCTTCGGCCGCATGCTGCCGGTCGTGCGCACCTTCATCTCGCTGCCCGCCGGGTTCGCGAACATGAAGCCCGGACGCTTCGGCGTCTACACGCTGGCCGGGTGCGTTCCGTGGACGGCCGCCCTCGGCATCGCGGGCTACGCGGTCGGCCGGAACTGGCAGCGGATCGCCGACGACTTCCACGGCCCCACGTACGTCGTCGCCGCCGTCGTCGCGGTGCTCGTCGTCACCGGCCTGGTCGTCTTCGCCCGGCGGCGCCGAGCCGAGCGGGCCGCTGGCTCCCGCGCCGAGTACGAGTCGTCCGACGGCCGGCGGTGATCCGCGCGCAGCACACTACCCAGCTTGACGGTGTGGGAGCGCGCGGAGGCGGCGATCCTTGCAATGGCGCGACCGCTGCCGGCCGGCGGCGTCGGCCCGAGGCGCCGGAACGGCCCGCACCCCGGCCGCGGGCCGCCGCGCCGGCCGGGACCTGACGGGAGGGCGCCCATGCTCGGCATATGTCCGCACGTCCTCGCCCTGCCGCCGACGGTGACCCCGCACACGACCGAGGGCTGCGAGGACTGCCTCAAGACCGGCTCGACCTGGGTGCATCTGCGCCTGTGCCTCACCTGCGGGCACGTCGGCTGCTGCGACTCGTCGCCCAACCGTCACGCCCGCGCCCACGCGGTCAGGCTCGGTCATCCGGTGGTCCAGTCCTTCGAACCGGGTGAGGACTGGCGCTGGTGCTACGTCGACGAGACCTACGTCTGACGCGTCTGACGCGGAGCCCGTACGCAAGGCGGGGATGGCTACGATGAGGGCCGACAACGATCCCGCACGCCAGCTCGAGCGCGTAACCCCAGGTCGTCGGCGAGCCAGCACCACCAGCCCTCGCAGGGAAGGCCTCCATGCCGTCCATCCCCTCCAAGCGGCGTGGCGACACCCGCCCTGATTCAAAGTCGTTCGCCGCCTACCTGATCCGGGGCCTGTGGGTCTTCGCCGGATTGGTCGGCGTCGCCGCCTTCGCGGTGGTGATCGCCCGCCTGACGCTGAGCCCGCAGCCCGCTGCGGGCAAGTACGTGCACGACAACATGCACCCGGGGGCCACGCTGCGGCTCTACCTCGACCGGCCGAGCATCAAGATGGCGTTGCTGGAGATCGGCGGCAACTTCGTCCTCCTGATGCCGCTCGGGGTCCTGCTTCCGGTGATCTCCTCCCGGTTTCGCGGGGTGGTGCGGATCCTGCTCGCCGTCGGTGTCGTCTCGCTGTGCATCGAGACGGCGCAAGGTCTCCTGATCGACGGGCGGGCCTTCGACGCGGACGACGTGATCCTCAACACCCTGGGCGCGGTCATCGCCTACCTGCTGATCGGCCGCAGACTTTCCCGCTGGGCTCACGCCGCCAGGTGACCAGGGCGCGGTCACGCCGGACGCGCGGTCCATCGTCCCGGCCAGCATGGCGGATTAATCGGGCGAAACGGTCATTTCGCCTCGTAGTCCCTGGTGGGCGCGCTACGCTCCCGCAAGCTCAGGGTTCGGTCTGTGGTGCTTAACGACCACAGGTCCCGTATGATTGTCGCGTGACAAGTATTCTCTGGCGTGCCCCGGACGGTGGCGATCGGTTCAGGCGAGCCGGGTCGTGGCGTCGGTGAACTCCTGCAGACCGTGCAGGAGGGCCTTGCGTCCGCTGGGAGTCATATACCTGAGTACCTCATCAAGGTCGCGCCGCCGATGGACGGACAGTTCCCCAAGGAGCCGCAGTCCAGGAGAGGTGAGGCGCAGCCCGATCTGCCGCCGGTCCTGGTCGCTTTCGGTGCGGTCGAGCAGTCCGGCCGCCTGTAGCCGATCGCACAGCCGGCTCGCCGATGAGGGGATCATGTCGAGCCGGTCCGCCAGCGTGCGCAGGTTGACCGTGGTCGGACCGATGGCCTCGAGCGCGCGCAGCTGGCTGAGCGAGATCCGGTCGGTCGTGTGCTCCTGGGCGCCGGACCACACCGCGACCAGCACGCGGGCGGTCCGCTCGACGTGGGCGGAGATCTCATTGAAGGATGTGAACTCCTTGGTCTCTTCGGTCACAAGTGATCCCTACGCGGTTGGAGAGCCGTCCGATATCGGTTCGTGATGTCCTCTGCCCCGTTTCGCGGTGCCGATTCGTACCCCGGGGCGCATCGGAGCGACTGTTTTCTGCTCAGTCGCGAAATCTAAGGAGATGACAGGTGACGGCAGTGGGCTCAGGACGATCAGGGGCGGCCGTGGTCGCCGAGGTGCTCGACGCACGGCGGGAGCAGCTGGCGCAACAGTGGGCGGACCTTCCGCTGTTCCGGACCGTGTACACGTCCGGCCGTGACGCGGCCGTGACGGCCGCCCATCGCCTGGTGGACACGCTCGCGGACGTCGCCCACGGGGAGCGGGTCGAGGATACAACCGTGCCGGCCCTTGATCGGATCCGCCCGCACCTGGCGCAGACGATCAACGCCCGGACCCGCGCCGGTTGCTCGTCGCCGCAGTTCACCGCGGAGGTCGCGGAGCTGAAGACGCCACTGATGGCCATCGTCGCACAGGAGCTCACGGACGAGGATCGCTACAGCGGCCTCCTGGCGGCCGCGGCGTTGATGGGCACCCTGCGGCTGGTGGTGATGGAGATCCTGCTGAACCAGGGAGACGACATCATCGACCGGCAACGCCAGCAGCTGCTGGAGGTGTCGACCCCGATAATCAAGCTGTGGGACCGCGTGATCGCGGTGCCGCTGATCGGCACCCTGGACAGCGCCCGCACCCAGGTGGTGATGGAGACCCTCCTGGACGCGATCGTCGACCAGCACGCCGCGGTGGCCATCCTGGACATCACCGGTGTGCCCCTGGTCGACACCGTCGTCGCCCAGTACCTGATGAAGACCGCGATGGCGGTTCGGTTGATGGGCGCCGAGTGCGTGATCAGCGGGATCCGCCCGCAGATCGCGCAGACCATCGTGCAGCTGGGGATCGACCTCGGTGATATAAAGACGCGCGCGACGCTGGCAGACGCCCTGGCGTGGGCCCTCGAACAGGCCGGCGCGAGGATTGCGAGCAAGGAGTGAGCGCGGAGCCGAACATGGACCGAATACCGATCCTTCGGCTGGGGCGGGTCCTGCTGGCCAGCATCCAGCAAGAGCTGACCGACGACATCGCGCTGGCGCTGCAGCAGGACCTCACCGAGATGGCCGCCGCCGGTGCGGACGGGGTGATCATCGACATCTCTGGCGTGGACGTCGTCGATTCCTTCCTGGCACGTGTGCTGTCCGAGATCGCCGCCGCCGCACGCATGCTCGCCGGCGAGACCGTCGTCGCCGGCATGCGTCCGTCCGTGGCGATCACACTCGTCGAGATGGGGCTGAGCCTGCGGGGACTCCGCACGGCCCGCTCCCTCTCGGATGCACTGTCGGCCCTCGGACTCGGCGAGGCGCGGATCCAGGGGCGCTCATGAGTCCCGAAGCGGTGACGCGGCTGCCGGTCACCAGCGATGTCCAGATCTCGGGAGCGCGCCACGCCGTGCGAGAGGCCGCCATCGCGGCCGGTTTCAGCCTGGTCGAGCAGACCAAGCTGGTCACCGCGGCAAGTGAGCTGGCACGCAACACGCTGGTGCACGGCGGGGGCGGCCACATGGAGATCACCACGTTGGGCCGGGACCAGCGCGGCATCCGCCTGACGTTCACCGATTCCGGCCCGGGGATCCCGGATGTGGCGGCGGCGCTGTCCGACGGCTACACGACCGGGCAGGGGCTCGGCCTGGGACTCGGCGGCGCACGCCGCCTCGTGAACGAGTTCGCGATCGACACCGGTCCGGGCCGGGGGACGACCGTGACGGTGGCGTCTTGGCCGCGCGGCGCCCGGCGGGTGACACTGTGAACGCCCGGGTCATGGTGACCGACGGCTGGAACGTCGGCATAGAGGACCCGAGCCAGGTGCACGGCGCGGCCGCCGCCGCGGCGACCGCCGCCGCGACGGCGGGCCTTGACGCGCAGGACACCGCAGCCTGCGAGCTGGTCGCCACCGAGCTGGCCACGAACCTGGTCAAACATGCCCATACGGGCCGGTTGCTGGTGAACGTCTCCGGCCACGGCGCGGTGCAGCTGGTCGCGGTGGATCGAGGGCCGGGCATCGCCGACGTGGGCGCCTCGATGGCCGACGGCTACTCGACGACCTCCTCGCTGGGGGGCGGACTGGGCGCCTGCCGCCGGGCCGCGGCCCGGTTCGACGTCTACAGCCTGCCAGGTCAGGGAACCGTCGTACTCGTGTGCATCGGTCCTTCGGCGATGGAATCCTTCCCATCGGTGGAGGTCGGCGGGATCATCACGCCGCATCCGGGGGAGTCCGCGGTAGGGGACGGATTCGGGCTGGCGTGGGAGAAGGACCGGCTGACCGTGGGGGTGGTCGACGGTCTGGGTCACGGCGTCGCCGCCGCGCAGGCCCGGCAGGCCGCGCTGGAGATGATCGAACAGCAACCCACCATGGACTCGGCCGGATTGCTGCGCGAACTCGACGCCGGCCTCCGGGTGACCCGGGGGGCGGCCGCCGCGATCGCCCAGATCGACGGGTGGTCCCGGCAGCTCACCTTCGCCGGGTTGGGCAACGTCACCGGACGCCTGTTCGGGCCGGCCGCCAGCCAGTCGCTCGTGTCCAGGCCCGGCATCCTGGGGGCGGGCCAGAAAGCCCGGCTGCACCGCGTCGTGTCGGCGGACTGGAGAGGCCCGGCCGTGCTCGTCATGCACACGGACGGGATCAAGAGCCGCTGGGAGCCGTCCGACTATCCGGGCGTGGACCGTCATCACCCCGCGGTCCTGGCCGCGTTGATCTGGAGGGACGCGAACCGGGGCAACGACGACGCCACCGTTGTGGTGATCAGGACACCACGGGACAAGGGGGGGCAGTGAACCGGCAGCTCTACCGTGGGGCGATCGCCGATTCGGCCGCCGCTCTCGCCGCCGCCGCATCAGCGATGGTCCGGTTCGATGTGGCGGTCGATGAGCGGGCACGGTTCCTCGCGGCGGTCGCGCAGGCCCTGCGGGACCATCACCCGCATGGCACGGTGAAGCTGAGCGTCACCGAGGCGGACGGCCTCGAGGCCGGCATCACAGCCGATTCGGGGTCGGTGCAGCGGATCACCGTCCCGGTGGCGGCATCGTCGGCGCCGGAGCGGCCGGGCGAGCACGGAGAGCCCGGTCCCGGCGAGGACACTCTGCTCGATCTGATCATCGAGCAGCAGGACGCCCTCGACTGGCACCGGCGTGAGCTCGAACAGACGAACCAGGGTGTGCTGGCGCTCCATGCCGAGTTGGCCCAGAGCACCGAGCAGCTCCGGCACGCGAGCGAGCTGCAGCGTCATCTGCTCAGCGCCGAACGCGCGGCGCGTGCGTCGGCCGAGAAGTCCCGTGCCCGGCTGGCCTTCCTCGCGCACGCCGGTGCGACGTTGTCCGAGTCGCTCGACCACGAGCAGATCCTCGGGCGGCTGCACGCGCTGGTCGTCCCGCGCTACGCGTCCACGATGACCGTGTGGCTGGCCCGTCCGCTCGGCGGGTTCGCGCCGTTCCCGGCCTCGGCCGCCGACGCACAGCTCTCACCGCACGTCGAGAAGGCCTACGCGAGCGGCCGTGCCCAGCACGTCACCCGCCTGCCGGGCGAGGAGGAGGTGCTCGCGGGCGTCGACAGCACTCTCGACTCGCAGCAGATCCTGGCCGTCCCACTGATCTCGCGCGGCGCCACGCTCGGCGTCCTGGCCGCCGAGCCCCCGGCGGACTCCTTCGCTGCCGAGGACGTCGTGGTCTTCAGCGAACTCGCCCGGCTCACCGCGGCCGCCACCGACAACGCGCTGCGCTACGAACACGAGCGCGACGTGGCCGAACGCCTGCAGCGGGCCATGCTCACCGATCTGCCGGAGTGCGGAAGGCTGCAGTTCACCGCCCGCTACCTGCCGGCCGAGGCGGGCCTGAACGTCGGAGGTGACTGGTACGACGCGTTCGAGCGCCCGGACGGTGACATCATCGCGGCCGTCGGCGACGTCACGGGGCACGGCCTGCAGGCGGCCGCCCTCATGGGGCAGTTGCGCACCACGCTGCGGGCCTACGCCATAGACGCGCCCGGTCCCGGCGAGGTGCTGACCCGCATGCACCGCCTGCTGTCGCACCTGCAGCCCGACGACCTGGCGACGGCCGTACTCGCCCAGATGTCGCCCGACGGTCTGCTGCGCTGGTCCAACGCCGGGCATCCGCCGCCGCTGCTGCGCGGACCGGACGGCGCCGTCACCCTCCTGGACGGCCATGACTTCCTGCTCGGCATGCCGCTCGAGGGCGCCGCTCTCACGGAACACAGCATCCAACTGGTCCCCGGCGCGGCCGTGCTCTTCTACACCGATGGCCTCATCGAACGGCGTGGCACGCCCCTGGGCGCCGCCATCGACCGGCTGGCCGATGCCTTCGCGAGGGCGGAGGGCGACCTCGACGCCGTCGCCGACAGCGTGCTGGACGAGATGCTGCGGGACAGCGCCCGCGAGGACGACACGTGCCTGCTCATGTTCCGTACGGTTCCGGCCATGCCGGCGGGTGAGGGCCGGGCGCTGACGCGAACCACGGTCCCCGGCACGGTCCTGCCGGTGGGCGCGGCGATCGGCGACGAAAGCGAGACCGCCACCGCCGGACCCTGAGCCGGCACCGGGCTCGGACGACGGTGTCAGGCCGGCATCGAGAACGGTGCCCGTGAACCGGCCGCGGGGATCCCGTCGGCTGCGGCACGAAACTCGGTGAGGCCCGTGAGCAGCGCACGACGAGCGGTGACGGGCATCTGGGTCAGGACTCTCACGAGCTCCTCCCGCCGGCCGCGGCGCACCCGCTCCAGGAGCGCTTCGCCGTCGGGGCTCAGGCGAATCGTGATCTCTCGACGGGACTGCTGACCGGATTCGCGTACAATCAGCCCGGCGGCTTCGAGACGGTCACACAGCCTGCTGGCGGACGACAGAAGAGCGCCGAGCTCGCCGGCCAGGCCGCTGAGATTGACGGCTCCTCTTTGCCCGACAACGAACAAGACCCGCAGCTGAGTCGCGGGTACCGGCACGGCGGACGCACTGTGCGGCCCCGTCCAAATCCGGACGAACGCTTCGGCTACACCATCGATCGCAGCCGCGTACTCCGACAGCTGCGAGGAATCACCCACAACCGCAACCATACCTCTACCGTCACACATCGCGCGTGTGCAGTCACCGGAACACGCCGTACGCACACCCGCCCGCACCCGGGCGGCTCGACCGACGCGAGATGAAGCCATGCCCGACGACCAGCTCAGCAGCATGGAACGCGCCATCTGGCAGGCTCAGCCGCACGCTCTCGCCGCGACCGCCGCCAAGGCCATCGAACATCATTTCGCGGCTGGTTCCGTCGAGTTGCTGCTCGCCGACTACCAGCTGGACTTCCTCATCCCGGTCGCCTCGGAGCGGCCGGCGTTCCGCATGGACGGAACACCGGCCGGGCGTGCCTTCGCCGCCCAGCAGCCCGTGCTGCTGCCGCCCGCCGACGGTGAGCCGTGGGACCTTCACCTGCCGTTGGCCGTGAACGGCGACCGCCTCGGTGTACTCACCGTCTCGCTGCCGGACGAGCCCGGTACGGCGGAGCGGCGATGGCTCGCGGCGCTCGCCGTCATCCTGGCCCGCGCGCTCGCGATCGCCGATGGGGCGACCGACGTCTACCGCCGTGCCAGGCGACGGAACCGGCTCACTCTCGCCGCCGAGATCCAATGGGACCTGCTGCCCGGACGCTCGTCCGTCTGCGATGAGTATCACCTGGCCGGGCAGCTCGAGCCCGCCTATGCCATCTGGGGCGACAACTTCGACTGGTCCGTCGGCGCCGACCACCTCACCGTGTCCGTCACGAACGGCATGGGCCGCGGGACCGAGGCGGCACTGCTCACCCACCTGGCCATCAGCGCCCTGCGCAACGCCCGCCGCTCCGGCGCCGACCTCGTCGACCAGGCCACTCTCGCCAACGAGACGCTTCACACCCGGCATCTCGGGCGGAGCCACGTCTCCACCCTCCTCCTGCGCTTCGATCTGGCGACCGGGCGTGTCGCGGCCATCGACGCCGGCTCACCCCAGATGTTCCGCATGCGCGGCACCACGGTCGAACCTGTCGAGCTGGAGGCCCAGCTCCCGCTCGGCATGTTCGACGACACCGCGTACGTCGAGCAGGAGTTCCTCGTGGAGGCCGGCGACCGCCTCGTCATCGTCAGCGACGGCGTCCACGCCGCCGTGTCCCCGCAGGGTGACGCCTACGGGGCGTCCGCCCTCCCCGCCGCCCTCCGCCAGACGCGCCTGCAGAGCCCCTCCGAAGCCGTCCGCACCCTCACCCGCGGCCTCCTCGACTACCACCAGGGAGGCGAGCTCGACGACGACGCCGTCATCCTGTGCCTCGACTGGACCGGGAAGTCGGCCACGGCCGCGAAGAGCACGCCCGGCGGTTAGCCCGGCGGCGGATCGCCGCCGTGACCGTCGTTCCCGGCCGGCCGGATCCAGTCGAAGGTGCGCTCGACGGCTCGCTGCCAGTTGTCGTACTCCACGGCGCGCCGGCTGGGGTCCATGCTGGGGAGCCATTGGGCCGCCCGGTGCCAGTTGCGTCGTAGTCCCTCGAGGTCGGGCCAGTACCCGACGGCGAGTCCGGCGGCGTACGCGGCGCCGAGGGACACGGTCTCGGCGGCCATGGGCCGTATCACCGGCACGTTGAGAACGTCGGCGATGATCTGCATGAGCAGGTTGTCGGCGGTCATGCCGCCGTCCACCTTGAGCGCCTTGAGGGCCAGCCCGGAGTCGGCGTTCATCGCGTCGACGACCTCGCGGGTCTGCCAGCCGGTCGCCTCGAGAACGGCGCGGGCGAGGTGTCCCTTGGTGATGTAGGAGGTCAGGCCGACGATGATGCCCCGGGCCTCGCTGCGCCAGTGCGGTGTGAACAGCCCGGAGAAGGCCGGCACGATGTAGCAGCCGCCGTTGTCGTCGACCGTGCGCGCCAGCGTCTCGATCTCTGGGGCGCTGCTGATCAGCCCGAGTCCGTCGCGGAACCACTGGACCAGCGCGCCGGTGATGGCGATGGACCCTTCGAGGGCGTACACGGCAGGCTCTTCGCCGATCTTGTACCCGACGGTGGTGAGCAGGCCGTGTGTCGAGCGGACCGGTTCGGTGCCGGTGTTGAGGAGCAGGAAGCCACCGGTGCCGTACGTGCACTTCGCCTCGCCGGGCGCGAAACACGTCTGCCCGAACAGGGCCGCCTGCTGGTCGCCGAGCGCGGCCGCGATGCGCACGCCGGGCAGCACGCGCCGGGCCGTGCCGTACGTCTCCGTCGACGGCCGGATCTCCGGCAGCATCGGGCGGGGCACGCCGAAGAAGGCGAGCAGCCGCTCGTCCCAGTCGAGTGTGGTGAGATCCATCAGGAGCGTACGGCTGGCGTTGGTGACGTCGGTGACGTGGAGACCGCCGTCGGGACCGCCGGTGAGGTTCCAGATGAGCCAGCTCTCCATCGTCCCGAAGAGCACGTCTCCGCGTTCGGCACTCTCGCGCAGGCCCGGCGTGTGGTCCAGCATCCAGCGGACGCGTGGCGCGGAGAAGTAGGTCGCCAGGGGCAGGCCGGAGCGCTCGCGCACACTGTCCGCCTGGGGGCTGCCGGAGAGTTCCTCGACGAGGGCGGCGGTCCGGGTGTCCTGCCAGACGATCGCCCGGCCGATCGGCCGGCCGGTATGCCGGTCCCACAGCACGGTGGTCTCACGCTGGTTGGCGATCCCGAGCGCCGCCACCTGGTCGGGTGTGGCCCCGGCCTGGGCGACGGCCTCGGGCGCGATCCGCTCGAGGTTGCGCCAGATCTCCATGGCGTCGTGCTCGACCCAGCCCGGCTTCGGGAAGTGCTGCCTGTGCTCGCGCTGCGTGACGGATACCAGCCGCCCGCCGTGGTCGAACAGGATGCATCGCGTCGACGTCGTCCCCTGGTCGATGGACATCACGTAGCGCTCTACCATCGCGTCCCTACCTCCAGATCCGGCAGGAGAGGCCTCACCAGCGGGAGGCCCCGAGATCTCGGGACACCGCGCGCGCGGCGTCGCGCACATAGGTCACCAGCGCGGGCTTCGGCCGGCCCTTGACATCGCAGATGCGCTCGACGGCGCCGGATATTCCGATGGCGCCGACGACCAGGCCGCCCTGACCGCGGATCGGCGCGGCGACGCCGGCCTCACCAACCGTCATCTCCTCGACCTCGGAGGCCCATCCCATGTCCCTCACCTCCGCCAGCGCCCGGTCGAGGGCATGGGGAAGGGTGATCGTACGCCGGCTGAACGGCTCCAGCGTGCCGCGCAGCGCGGCCACCGCGCTCGCGTCGTACGCCAGGAGGACCTTTCCCAGCGCCGTGGCGTGCGTCGGCAGCAGGGCTCCGACGTCGAGGGCCTGCAGGGTGTCGTCCGGCCGGAACACGTGGTGGACGACGAGCACCTTGCCGTCCAGCGGTGTGCCGATCCGGACCGCCGCGCCGCTGCGTGCCGCGAGCGCGTCGGCCCAGTTGATCGCCCGCGACCGGAGCTCGTTGACGTCGAGATAGCTCGTGCCGAGGTGGAGCAGGGCCGCTCCTAGCTGGTACTTGCCGGTCTCGTCGTCCTGCTCGACGAAGCCGACGCCCTGAAGCGTGCGCAGAATGCCGTGGGCGGTGCCGCGCGCCAGGCCCAGTGAATTGGCGATCTCACTGACCCCCAGCCGGCCCGAGCCGCGGGCGAGCAGCCGCAGGATCGCGGCGGCACGCTCTATCGACTGGATGGGACCCGGCACACGGCACATCGTAGCCATGTCGTCATATGTTCGACCATGTCGGCATTGGTCGACGGGATCCGAGCCAGGCTCGATGGCTCAGCCATGATCTTCCGGGACGGGGGTTGCCCGAGGAGGGAGGCCGATCCGGCGACGCGGACAGGTGCCGACATTGTCGGCACCTGTCTGTTGACCCTCTGCTCGCGGCAACTTAACGTCCGGACAGCCGTGAGAGAGGTCACATGCCTCCTCGCGTGCTGTGCCTCGCGGTGTCCGGACCGGACATCACCATCAAGGAGGAGACGTGGCAGAGCGGTTTAAAATCCCAGGGCTGGCCGGTGAGCTGGCCGCCGAGTTCGCGGGGACGCTGATCCTTATCCTGTTCGGTGTCGGCGTTGTCGCGCAGGTGGTCGCGACGACGGGCCTCGGCGGCCACGACAGCATCGCGTGGGCGTGGGGCCTCGGCGTCACGTTCGGCGTCTATGTGGCAGGGCGGATCAGCGGCGCGCATCTCAACCCGGCGGTCACCGTCGCGCTCGCGGTCTTCAAGGGTTTCTCCTGGCGGAAGGTTCTGCCGTATTCACTGGCCCAGTTCCTCGGTGCCTTCGTGGCCGCCCTCATCGTGCGATGGAACTACACCGAGGTGCTGGCGAAGTTCGACCCAGGGCACACCATCAAGAGCCAGTTCGTCTTCTCCACCCTGCCGGGCAACGGCGCGTTGCCCGTGCACACCTGGGGTGCCTTCCGTGACCAGGTGATCGGCACCGCGATCCTGCTCTTCTTGATCCTCGCCGTCACCGACCTGCGGAACTCCGCACCCGCCGCCAACCTCGCACCGTTCATCATCGGCCTGATCGTGGTGGCGATCGGCATGGCGTTCGGTACGGACGCGGGCTACGCGATCAACCCGGCCCGTGACTTCGGGCCGCGGCTGGCCTCGTTCTTCACCGGGTATGGAGGCGCGTTCCGCGACCAATACGGTGACCTGTACTTCTGGGTGCCCATCGTCGGCCCGCTCATCGGCGGAGTGGTCGGCGCCGGCCTGTACAAGGTGCTGATCGGGCGGTTCCTGCCGCCGGAAGACGTGCCGGAACCCGGCCGGCTGCCGGCCGACACCGAGCTCGAGACCGCCTGAGCCCGCAATCGATAGAAAGGCGTTTTCATGGCCGATTTCGTCGGAGCCGTTGACCAGGGCACCACGAGCACCCGTTTCATGATCTTCGATCACTCGGGCAACGAGGTGGCGAAGCACCAGCTCGAGCACGAGCAGATCATGCCGCAGCCCGGATGGGTCGAGCACGACCCGACCGAGATCTGGGAGCGCACGCGGTCCGTCATCGGGACCGCGCTGCGCAAGGCGAACCTGACCGCCGCCGACCTCGCGGCACTCGGCATCACCAACCAGCGCGAGACCACCGTGGTGTGGAACCGCCGCACCGGACGGCCGTACTACAACGCGATCGTGTGGCAGGACACCCGTACCGACCGCATCGCCTCGGCGCTGGACCGCGACGGCCGCGGCGACGTGATCCGCGAGAAGGCCGGGCTGCCGCCGGCGACGTACTTCTCGGGCGGCAAGATCCAGTGGATTCTGGAGAACGTCGACGGGGTGCGTGAGGCGGCCGAGGCGGGAGACGCCGTCTTCGGCAACACAGACAGCTGGCTGCTGTGGAACCTCACCGGCGGAGTCGGCGGCGGCGTGCATGTCACCGACCCGACCAACGCCAGCCGCACGATGCTGATGAACCTGGAGACGCTGGACTGGGACGACGAGCTGCTCTCCTTCTTCGACATCCCGCGGCGGATGCTCCCGGAGATCCGGCCGTCGTCCAACCCGCACTTCTACGGGCTCACGCTGGCGAACGGCCCCCTCGGCGGCGAGGTGCCGCTGTCCGGCGATCTCGGCGACCAGCAGGCGGCGACCGTCGGGCAGGTCTGCTTCGCTCCCGGCGAGGCCAAGAACACCTACGGCACCGGCAACTTCCTGCTGCTCAACACCGGCACCGAGCTGGTGCGGTCCAAGAACGGGCTGCTCACGACGGTCTGCTACCAGTTCGGCTCCGAGCGGCCGGTGTACGCGCTGGAAGGATCCATCGCGGTCACCGGGTCGGCCGTGCAGTGGCTGCGCGACCAGCTCGGCATCATCTCCGGGGCCTCGCAGAGCGAGGCGCTCGCCCGCCAGGTCGACGACAACGGCGGCGTCTACTTCGTGCCCGCCTTCTCCGGCCTGTTCGCGCCGCACTGGCGGTCCGACGCCCGCGGCGCCATCGTCGGACTCTCCCGCTACAACACCAACGCCCATCTCGCGCGGGCCACGCTCGAGTCGATCTGCGACCACACCCGCGACGTCGTCGAGGCGATGCGGCAGGACTCCGGCGTCGCCCTCGACGTGCTGCGCGTCGACGGCGGCGTGACCGCCAACGAGCTGTGCATGGAGATGCAGGCCGACATCCTCGGCGTGCCGGTCTCCAAACCGATGGTCGCCGAGACCACCGCGCTCGGCGCGGCCTACGCCGCGGGCCTGGCCACCGGGTTCTGGCAGACGACGGACGAGCTCCGGCAGAACTGGAACGAGGCCCGGCGCTGGCAGCCACAGTGGAGCGACGAGCAGCGCGCCTCCGGCTACGCCGGCTGGAAGAAGGCCGTGAACCGCACCCTCGACTGGGTCGACGTCGACTGACCCATCCGTCCGATGGCGGCGGCGGACCGTCCACGGCACGCCGCCCGCCCGGATGCGTCGCTGACCGGGCCCGCCACCGGGTCGGGCCTCGCACCCATGCGGTGCGAGGCCCGACCGGCGTGACCGGCTGCCGCTGACTCGTCGACTCCTAATCGTCGTCGTCGTCGTCAAAGAAGAAGTTGTTGTCACAGCAGCCACAGCAGCCACAGCCGCCACAGCCGCCACCCCAGAAGAATTGGCCCGCCAGGCTCTGAGGTGTGCCGGTCGCAGGGGCGCTGGCTGGAGCGACGGACGCACTGGCGTGGGACGCCGCACCAAGCATGAGCGCTGCTCCACCCGCGAAGGCCGCGCCGGAGATGACGAGTGCGAGCCGCTTCGGAATTCCCATGGAAACTACCTCCCTGTTCGTCTTCCTGACGTGGCACCTGACTGCCACGCCGAGCAATTTGGGGTATTTCCTGCCCCATCGCCTACATTCCACATCACATGCTCCGAGTGTCAGAATCAATACTGACAAGCAGGTATATACGCCCTTTTGACTAGGATCGGATGGTTCGAAAGGACGGCTTTAAGCAATCGCTCATCAGGGCGACGCCGAGTCGTGCGGCGCGGGATCCCTGATACGGGACGGCCCGCGCCCTCCTCGCCGGGGACTCGCGGAGAAGATCCGTCATGAGATGGGGCCTCGCACCAGCTCGGTGCAAGGCCCCTCGGGTGTTCACCGGTCCTCTGCCGGCCGGCGCTCAGCACCAGTCGCAGTCGTTCCAGTCGTCGGAGCAGCCGCCGCCGCAGCCCCCGGTGAAGATCTGGTCGACGAGATGCTGAGGTGTGCCGGTCGCCGGCGCGCCGGCCGGAGCTGAGACGGCGGCACCCGCAGGGGCCGCGCCGGCTGTGAGCGCCACTGCGCCCGCGAAGGCCGCGCCGGAGACGGCGAGTGCGAACCGCTTGGAAATGCCCATCGAAATTACCTCCTTGGGTCGCCTTCTTGACGTGACGCGGGACTGTCGTGCCGGGCAATTAGGGGCGCTTTAGGCCCTATCGCCTAATCCCAGGTGACATGCCGCAGCCATCGAAATCAATACCGACAAACACGGATATGCGAGGTCTTGACCACGTTTGGAGGGGAACGAGGGGCGGCTTTAAAACAAGTCCTACCGGGCGGGAGACCAGGTCAGGCCGACGTAGATCATTACCTGGAATGCCGTCATCGTCCACCATGGCGGAAAGCCGTGGCCCCAGTGTCGGCGGCCACTCGGGCCGGCCGGCCGGAACCGCGATCCTTCACCTGCTACGGCCGGCCGGTGCTTACAGGACCATCGGCGCACCGTCTGAGACCTTCCGGCCCTGAAATCGGCTCCGCTCCTTCGCTGTGCTGGAGATGTGGGGAGGTCACCGCGGCAAGCGGCAGGAGGGGACTCGGCATGAACGCGATCATCGTGGGAGCAGACGGATCGGACCACAGCCTGCGTGCGATCGAGTGGGCCGCCGAGGAGGCGGCGCGACGGGGGCTGGCCCTGCGGATCGTGAACGCCGCGGCCCCCTGGCTGTACGACACTCCCATCGACCCACGGCTCGGAGCCGTGCGCAAATGGCTGCTCACCAGCGGTGAGGAAGTAATCGCGGAGGCCATCGCGGTCGCCCGGGCACGGGACACCGACCTCGACGTGGACGGGGAGGCCGTGCCGGGGGGCGCCGCCCGGGCACTGCTGGAGAGGGCACGGGACGCCTCCATGGTCGTGGTGGGCAGCCACGGGGTCGGCACGGTCGCGGGTCTGCTGCTCGGCTCGACGGCGCTGCAGGTGGTCACCCACGCCCCGGTGCCCACCGTGGTCGTACGCCATCTCGAGCCGGTCGCACGGCAGGAGATCGCCGTCGGTGTGGACGGATCCGCGGTCGGAGAGGCGGCCCTCGGCTTCGCCTTCGAGGAGGCCGGCCTCCGCAAGGCACGGCTGCGGGTGATCCACGTCTGGTCCGACCCCCGCTCGGCCGGGCTCGGGGAGATGATGCCGCTGGTCTATGACCCGGGGATCGTCGCGGAGGATCAGATTCGCCGGCTCGGCGAGTCGCTGGCGGCCTGGCGGGAGAAGTACCCGGACATCCAGGTCGTCTCCGAGGTCGTCCACGGACGCCCGGCACGGGTCCTCGCCGGTGCCTCCGCCCGCGCCGATCTTCTGGCGGTCGGCACGCGCGGGCGCGGCGGCTTCGCCGGCCTGCTGCTCGGTTCGGTCAGCCACGGCCTGCTCCACCACGCGCACTGTCCCCTGGCCGTGGTGCCATCCGGACCCTGAGCTGGACCGGTGCGGCCGGCGGGCCGGGGCACGGCGCTGACGACCCTGTCCCGAGGAGGTTCCGGCCTCCGCCGGGTTCCCGGTCCGAGGTCCCTGGTCGTCGGGACCTTCGTCTCTGCTCCGCCGAAGACCGTGAATGGTGCGCTGAAGACCTACCGAACGACGAGGAGCGATCATGGATACCGCGAGCACCCCGGAGGAGGAGAAGGTCGCGCACTTTCTCGTCGACGCCGCGGTGTGGGCGGTGTCTGTCCACAACACCCAGCCGTGGTGGTTCGGCACCTGCGGTTCGACGGTGACCGTGCACGCCGACGCCGACCGCCGGCTGGAAATCGCCGACCCGGATGGCCGGGAGATGCTGATCAGCTGCGGGGCCGCGGTGTACACACTCCGTCTGGCCGTGTGTCACCTCGGCCACCTGCCGGACGTGCGGATGCTGTCCGACCCCGAACGGCCAGGAGAGGTCGCCCAGGTGGGCGTCGGACCGCCGTATTCCCCCACCGCCGACGAGAGGCAGATGTACCCGCAGATCCGGCGCCGGCGCGGTCACCGCGGCGGATTCCGGCCCGGCGGCCTGCCGGCCGGGCTGCTGCAGATATTGCGCGCGCAGGCCTACGCGGAGCGCGTGTCGCTGCGCATCGTGGCGGACCCCAGGGCGCGGATCGCGCTGGCCGCCCTCACCGAGGCAGCCGAGCAGATCCAGCGGCGGAATCCGGTGTACGCCGCCGAGGCGGCCCGCTGGGCGCCGGCGTCCGGCGGCGACCGCCCGGACGGGATGGACGGCGATGCGTACCCGCGAGAGTCGGCGCGCATCGACCCGCACTTTGCCGGAGGGCGCGACTTCGCGCGAGGTCAGGGCTGGGGCCGGACGGATGGCGAGCGGCAGGAGGCGACCGGGGTCGTCGCACTGCTGGTCACCGATCAGGACGGACGCGCCGACTGGCTACGGGCCGGACAGGCCCTGCAGCGGATCCTGCTGTGCGCTGCCGTGCATGACGTGGCGGCCGCCTTCCACACCCAGGCGCTGGAGATGCCGGACCTCCGGGAGCTGATCCGGACCCGGTTCTGCGACGGCGCCTGTCCGCAGATGATCATGCGCCTGGGCGTCGCCCATGTCGAGGCCGGGGGCGCACGGCGATCCGTCACCGAGCTTACGAGAGGGGAGCTCTGACCGGAGCCGTACCGCCTGGTCAGCCTCCCTGCCAGGTCCGCTCTTCGCTCGCTTTGAGCTGGGCGACGAAGGCGGCGGCCTGGGTGCGGCGGCGCATGTCGAGTTTGGTGAAGAGGTTGGAGACGTAGTTCTTGACGGTTTTTTCGGCGAGGAAGAGGTGTTCGCCGATCTGGCGGT
>JAOPYL010000242.1 GCA_025964625.1 Actinoallomurus sp.
TGGCCACCGAACTGGGCCTTACCGCCGAGCGGCTGCTGGGTGATCATGGAGTACGGGCCGGTCGAACGAGCGTGGATCTTGTCGTCGACCAGGTGGAGCAGCTTCAGGATGTAGATGTAGCCGACCGCGATCGGGTCCCTGAAGGGCTCACCGGTGCGGCCGTCGAACATCCGCGCCTTGCCGGTCTTCTGCACCATGCGCTGACCGTCACGGTTCGGCAGGGTGCTGTCGAGCAGCTCGATGATCTCTTCTTCGCGGGCGCCGTCGAACACCGGCGTGGCGACATTCGTGCCAGGCTCGGCCTCGTCCACGCCGATCGCCTTCAGCTGGCGCTTCCACTCGGCGTCATCCCCGTCGACCTTCCAGCCCCGGCTGGCCACCCACCCGAGGTGGGTCTCCAAGACCTGGCCGACGTTCATCCGGCCGGGCACACCGAGAGGGTTGAGGACGATGTCGACCGGGGTACCGTCCTCCAGGAACGGCATGTCCTCGACCGGCAGCACCTTGGAGATGACGCCCTTGTTGCCGTGGCGGCCCGCCAGCTTGTCGCCATCGGTGATCTTGCGCTTCTGGGCCACGTAGACGCGGACCAGCTCGTTCACGCCCGGAGGGAGCTCGTCGCCCTCTTCGCGGCTGAACACGCGGACACCGATGACCTTGCCGGACTCGCCGTGCGGCACCTTCAGCGAGGTGTCGCGGACCTCACGGGCCTTCTCACCGAAGATCGCCCGCAGGAGGCGCTCTTCGGGGGTCAGCTCGGTCTCGCCCTTGGGCGTGACCTTGCCGACCAGGATGTCGCCCGTGGTGACCTCGGCGCCGATGCGGATGATGCCGCGCTCGTCGAGGTCGGACAGGACCTCTTCGGAGACGTTCGGGATGTCCCGGGTGATCTCCTCCGGACCCAGCTTGGTGTCACGGGCGTCGACCTCGTGCTCCTCGATGTGGATCGAGGAGAGGACGTCGTCCTGGACCAGCCGCTGGGACAGGATGATCGCGTCTTCGTAGTTGTGGCCCTCCCACGGCATGAACGCCACGAGGAGGTTCTTGCCGAGCGCCATCTCGCCGTTGTCGGTGCACGGCCCATCGGCGACGACGGTGCCGACCTCGACCCGCTGGCCCTCGTTCACGATGGGCTTCTGGTTGAAGCACGTGCCCTGGTTGGAGCGCTTGAACTTGGCGACACGGTAGGTGGTGCGTGTGCCGTCGTCGTTCATCACCGTGATGTAGTCGGCCGAGACCTCCTCGACGACACCCGCCTTCTCGGCGCTGATGACGTCGCCGGCGTCGGTCGCCGCGCGGTACTCCATGCCGGTGCCCACCAGGGGCGCCTCGCTGCGCAGCAGCGGCACCGACTGGCGCTGCATGTTGGAGCCCATGAGCGCGCGGTTCGCGTCGTCGTGCTCGAGGAACGGGATCATGGCCGTCGCGACCGACACCATCTGGCGCGGCGAGACGTCCATGTAGTCCACGTCGGTCGGCGGGATGTACTCGATCTCGCCGCCCTTCCGGCGGACCAGGACGCGGTCCTCGCGGAAGTTGCCGTCGTCGTCGATCGGGGTGTTCGCCTGCGCGACGACGTGACGGTCCTCCTCATCCGCGGTGAGGTAGTCGATCTGCTCGCTGACGCGGCCTTCGACGACCTTGCGGTACGGCGTCTCGATGAAGCCGAAGGAGTTGACCCGGCCGTAGGAGCTCAGCGAGCCGATCAGGCCGATGTTCGGGCCTTCCGGCGTCTCGATCGGGCACATGCGGCCGTAGTGGGACGGGTGGACGTCACGGACCTCCATGCCCGCGCGCTCACGGGACAGACCACCCGGGCCGAGGGCCGACAGACGCCGCTTGTGCGTCAGGCCCGCGAGCGGGTTGGTCTGGTCCATGAACTGCGAGAGCTGGCTGGTGCCGAAGAACTCCTTGATGGAGGCGACGACCGGCCGGATGTTGATCAGCGTCTGCGGCGTGATGGCCTCGACGTCCTGCGTGGTCATCCGCTCGCGGACGACCCGCTCCATCCGGGCCAGACCCAGGCGGACCTGGTTCTGGATCAGCTCACCGACCGTGCGGAGACGGCGGTTGCCGAAGTGGTCGATGTCGTCGGTCTCGACGGGCACGACGCGGCCCGCCGGGGCCATCATCTCCTCCTCGCCGGCGTGCAGCCGGACGAGGTAGTCGATGGTGGTGACGATGTCTTCCTCGGTCAGAGTCCCCTGGCTGAAGTCCAGGTCCACGCCGAGCTTCTTGTTGACCTTGTAGCGGCCGACCTTCGCGAGGTCGTAACGCTTCGGGTTGAAATAGAGATTCTCAAGTAGCGTCTGCGCGGACTCCTTGGTCGGAGGCTCGCCCGGACGCAGCTTGCGGTAGATGTCGAGCAGAGCGTCGTCCTGCCCGGTGGTGTGGTCCTTCTCGAGGGTGATCCGCATGGACTCGTAGTCGCCCCAGCGCTCGAGAATGCGGGCGTCGTCCCAGCCGAGCGCCTTGAGCAGGACGGTGACGCTCTGCTTGCGCTTGCGGTCGATGCGGACGCCGACATTGTCACGCTTGTCGACCTCGAACTCCAGCCATGCACCCCGGGACGGGATGACCTTGCAGCCGTAGATGTCCTTGTCGGACGTCTTGTCCAGGGCCCGGTCGAAGTAGACGCCGGGCGAGCGGACGAGCTGGGAGACGACGACACGCTCGGTGCCGTTGATGATGAAGGTGCCCTTCGGCGTCATGAGCGGGAAGTCACCCATGAACACCGTCTGGCTCTTGATCTCTCCCGTGGAGTTGTTGATGAACTCCGCCGTGACGAACATCGGGGCGGAGAAGGTCATGTCCTTGTCTTTGCACTCCTCAACGGAGTACTTCGGCGGCTCGAACCGGTGATCGCGGAACGAGAGGGACATGGTGCCGGAGAAGTCTTCGATCGGACTGATCTCTTCGAAGATCTCCTCGAGTCCCGACTGGGTCGGGACATCCTTACGACCGGCCTGCTGGGCCGTATCGACCCGGGCCTTCCACCTCTCGTTACCGAGCAACCAGTCAAAGGACTCGGTCTGCAGCGCGAGGAGGTCCGGAACTTCCAGAGGCTCCTTGATACGCGCAAAGGAAACGCGGTTCGGACCGGTTGCGGTAGTCGAGGCGTTGCGCGAGGCTGCCAAGAGTGGTCCTTCCGAGGGCTCGCGGCGGACTGACGACGCGCACGCCAGACGATCCACGTGAAAACCCGCACAAGACGGGCTCTCAGAGAGTGGATAGTCAGAGGGCAGCGCAAAGGGGCAGTGTAGCCGAAAGCTACACCGCTGTCGAGCAGAGCGCCGCAGTATGCATCACAGTTGCTCCGCAGCATCGCTCGTCAGCGGCCCCACGTCAAGACTAGACATGGACATTTCGCCCGCTCATCGGGCGTGAGGAACACCATAGTTTAGGCGCTGACGGCCCATGCTCCAAACGCGGATGCCCGGACATCTCGGAAGATGTCCGGGCAGCGGGCGGAACGGGCTTGGTCAGTGCTTCTTTGTCGGGGTGGGAGCGGGGCTCGGGGGCACGGAGGAGGCCGGCGGAGGCGTGGTCATCCTCGGCCCGTCGATCAGCCATCTCTTGCCGGCCTTCTTCATCTGGAGCCGGGGCCAGGACGTGTCGACCTGCGGCTCCTTGTGCGCGGCGTTGACCGAGATCATCTTGACGAACAGCAGGACCTCGATCCGATCGGATGTGGCCTCGGTCACCCCGGCGACCTGGATCTGGGTCAGCGCCTGCGTCTGGCTCTTCTCCACCGACGGGCGGAAGATCTGCCAGTAGTCGCTGAACGACCTGGCCATCGCCGGGGTCATCTCCGACTTTGCCTTCTGCAGGTCATAGTCGAGCGTGCGGTAGTTGTACGAGAGAAGGTCCTTGGCGGAGGACTGGGCGGCGGCCAGTCCCTGTTCACGCGCCTGCTCGACCGCACGGTCCTCGGAGCGCTGATGCGCCAGGGCGGCGCATGCGATGGCCACGACGAGGACCGCGCAGGCCAGCAGGGCCAGCAGGCGCGTGGCCGGCAGCCGCCCGGCCGCGCCGCCGGACTCCGGTTCCTCCGACGCGCCGGCCGGCTGGCGCTTGCGTCCGGTCACCGTGGTCATTGCAGTCCTCCCATCCCGGAGACGCGCCAGCGGCCCCCCGTCTTGGCGAGCTGCACCTGCGCGCTGGCCCAGGACGACACCGGCGACTTCACCTGGGTGGACTGGGAGGTCCGCTTGACGGTGACGAGGACCTCGGCCGACTTCGCGCTGATGTTGATCACGCCAGAGGCGGCAACGACGGCGTGGGAGACGAGCTGGTTGCTGACCACTGTCTGCTTCCACGACGTGCCGAGCTGCTGGACGGCCTCGTCCTTGAACGTGTTGGAGAGGTCGGCGTACACGCGCTGCGTGTCCTGGTCGAAGCTCTGGTAGCTGATCGAGTAGAAGTTGGTGGCCACCCGGCGGGCGACGCTCTGCACTGCCTGGATGTCGGACGTGCGAGTGTCGCCGGTGTACGTCTGGTCGACCAGGAAGCCCGCCCACACACTCAGGCCGACGAGAGCCACCCCCAGCACCGCGAATGCCGCGGCCAGCCGGCCACCGCTCAGCCGACGATCGGGCTCAGCAGAAGTGTCTGCCATGAAGCGTCTCCCGTCAGTTGACTGACCTTGCCCAGCCGGTATTGCTTACCGTCGGGTCCCACGTAAACGCGGGTCCGGGGATCGTAGCCGGTGATGAAGAGCGTCTGCAGCCCGGAAGGCGAGCTTTGTCCCGCAGCCGAGGACTGCCCCGCCGAGGTCTGCTGAGCCGCGTCGCTCGAATCCTGACCTGCCGACTGGGCGGAGTAGCTGCGCTCGTACGGGAACCCGGCGCCGGACGTGGCACCCGCTGGCAGCTGCGGGTACGGCAGGGGCTTGGGGGCGTTGCGGGAGCCGCGTACGTCCGTCGGAGCGTTCTTGGGAGCCTTGCACGAGGCGTTCGGGTTGATGCTCGCCGGCCGGGTGTCCTGCGGATAGCGCACCCTGGTGCCTTCGTACCCCTTGGTGCAGACGGGAGGGGAGTTGAGGTTGAGCTCCACGCCGAAGTGCACCGTGCCGTCGCCCGGGGCCGCGGTGAAGGTGCCGCCCACGATCAGCGGATAGGTCACCAGCATCTGCTGGAGGGCGGGGTAGCGCGAGGTCAGCACCTGCCCGATCACCGAACCGTTGGCCAGCAGCGTCGGCAGCGTCGGCTCCAGCCGGTCGAACAGGTCGTTGCCCTGGTCGAGCGCGCCGGGGGTGGTGTTCAGCAGCGTCCGGATGTCGCCGTCGCCCTTTTTCAGCTCGGTGGTCAGCGAGGCCAGATTGTGAGAGAAATCACGGAAGGTGGCGCCCTCGTCGACCTGGGTGTCGAGCACGGTCCGGCCGTTGTTGAGGAGCTGGATCGTCTCCGGGTAGGTCGCGTCGAGCGCGTCCAGGATCTTCTTGTTGGAGTCGAGCAGCGACTGCAGGTCCGGGCCGGTGCCCGACAGGCCCTTGTCGAGCTCGTCGATCACCGTCCCGAGATCCTTGGGGTTCACCGTGCGCACCAGCGCGTCGACGTTGTGCAGCAACTCGTACGTCTGCACCGGCAGGTGGGTGTGGCCGCGGGGGATGACGTCGCCGTTCTTCAGCGATCGCCCGTTGCCCGCGGGCCGCAGGTCGACGTACTGCTCACCGACGACGGACCGGTTGAGGATGTAGGCCTGCACGTCGTTGGCGGGCACCTTCCGGCCGCGGTTGATGCGCAGTTCTACGCGTACGCCGTTCGTGGTCAGATGCAGGGGGCCCACCCTGCCGACCGTTACGCCGCGGTACGTCACCTCGGCGTTCTGGAAGATACCGCCGGAGTCGGCGAGATCGACGTAGACCTTGTATCGGAGGTCGAGCACGCCCTGGCCGAGGCCGATGATGTTCACCGCCGTGTAGGCCATGCTCACCACCGTGATGATCGCGAAGATCAGCAGCT
>JAOPYL010000245.1 GCA_025964625.1 Actinoallomurus sp.
CCATCCACGCGGCCGGCTGGGGCCGGCTCGTGACCCGCCTGGAGGACAAGGCTCCTGGCCGGGTGGAGAAGGTCGATCCCGCGTACACCTCCCAGACCTGCAACCCCTGCGGGCACCGCGATGCGAGAAACCGTGAGAGCCAAGCGGTTTTTTGTTGTCGCGTCTGCGGGCATGTAGATCATGCGGATGTGAACGCGGCCAAGAACATCGCCGTGGGGCGGACGGTGACTGCGCGGGGAGGCCGGCCGGGGGGCGGGCCCGTGAACCGCGAACCTCAACTCGTTCCCTCCTCCGGGTAGGGACGGGTTGGAATCCCCCGCCTTCAGGCGGGGGAGGACGTCAACGCGACTGGACGAGGGCGCCTTACGATGGGCAGGGCAGCTGGGCCATGGCTGATGGCGGGCGGAGTCGTACTCCTCATCGTGGGCCTGATGGCCTGGTCCGGCTGGCTCTCGTGGTTCGGGCGGCTTCCCGGTGACATCCGCATCGAGGGCGAGCGCACCCGGATCTTCATACCGATCACATCGATGCTCATCGTCTCCGCCGTGCTGAACCTCCTGCTGTATCTGCTCCTGTACCTGTTCCGGCGCTAGCGCGCCTTGTCCGTGCCGGACAGTGCGGCGGCGAGCAGCCGGCGAGCCTCCTCGGCGAACTCCGCGTCGACCAGGATGTCGTATCGGTCGGCCACGACCGCGGGTTCGGACATGAACGCTCGTCGCCGCAGGGCATAGGTGACCGCCGAGAAGATGGCGCCGAACAGGAGGCCCAGCAGGACCGCGGAGATCACGGCTCCGACCGCCCATGGGGTCACGATCCAGAAGACCAGGCCGATCAGCAGGCCGATCCAGCCGCCGGTGCTCGCGCCGGTGAGCAGCGCCCGGCCGAGAGTCCAGCGTCCGAGGACACGCTCTTCCAGCTTCAGGCCGGTGCCCACGATGGTGACGTGCTCCACCGGGAACTTGTGCTCCGCGAGGACGTCCACCGCGTGCTGGGCGGCGTCGTGGCTGTTGTAGGTGCCCAGCACCACCTTGTGCGGACCGCCGGTGCTCTGGGTGCTCATGAACCAACCCCCGTTCTCATGCTTCTGCGTCGGCATGGAGGTCACCCGGCGGACGGCCGTGCCCGATCACATCAGTTTGTCGAGCATGCCGCGCAGGTGAACCGCGGCGTTCTCGATGTCCTGATATTTCTGTTGCCCGGATCGCACCTCCGCCGCGATGACGCCGCACCGGTGGACTTTGTCAAAGTCTCCATAGGGAAATTTATACCTTGACTTGGTGTTCTCGTTGTGTTCGTCGTCCACGCCCAGATGCCATTTCTGGTACTCGCCGAACCCATGCTTCTCGATGAATTCGTTCTCTTGCTGGGCCGACGGCTGGTGTTCGCTCCAGTCGTCCATGCTGTCGAGTACTACACGCTTCTCGTTGATCAACCGCTTTGCGAATTCGAACGCCTGCGTATTCAGCTTGACAGCCATGTGCCTGCCCCCCATTGTATGCACATCTTCGTCGTTCGTGGCGCCTGAAATGACACCGGGAGCGACGTCGACCCGCGGTCGGCGCGGTCACTGGAGACAATGTGCGGATGTGTGGCTTGTCGCATCAGCGTGGCCGGATGTTCAGTGGTCGATCCGCCGCTGGGGCGCGTCCGGCGGCCGGATCGGCAGGGGCTCTCTATTCCTCCTCTTCGGCGATGGCTTCCTTCACCGCCTCCGGGCCGTCGTACTCCCGGTCGGGAATCCGCTTCAACGCTTCGATCACTGGCTTGGCGGCGTTCTGGCGCTGGGCGTGTGAGACGAGGTCGTCCCGGCGCGCCGGGTAGGACATGCCGCTCAGGTACTCGCTCGCCAGCTCGGCGAAGGCCTTGCTCACCTCCGTCGGCCTGCTGTACTGCCGGTCCGGGAGCTGCTCCAAGGCGCTGATCACCCGTTCGCATTCACTGCGGGCGTGCGCGATGAGTTCGTCGCGGGTGGCCGGGTAGTCGACCTTGTGAAGGTGCCGCTGCAGCAAGGCGGGGCTAATCAACTTGGTGTCGCCCATGTGTCGTCGCCCTCCGGTTATCAAGCGTTGACCTTGAGAAATTCGCCCACGCCGAACAAGGAGTTGAGAGCTCGAAATCCATGGCATCGTTCCGGCGCGGTCAGTTACCGAAGGCCGGCGGTCAAACTGGTCATGGCTCGTCGGCGGGCTCTCCCGGGCCATCGTCGACGCGAGGTGTCGTCCGGCCTTCCGGAATTGCCTTTCCAGTTTTTCCTTCGCTTCCGGAGTCTACCGTCGCCGACCTGGGATTGTGAAGTCGCCCCAGGTCGCAGGCGGTTTACGGCGTGTTCGAGGGCCGGAGCCGGCGCCGCCCCGGGAACGAGAAAGGGCCGAATCGAGGCGGTGGCGGGGGATCGGCCCACGCGACCTCACCCGCCGGAGGGCCGTCTCCGAGCTGTCGGATGATCTTGGCTTGCGCTGTGGGGTGATGGCCCCAGTCCTCGCCCAGCGTCGCGGTCGCCCGCTGCAGATGATCCTCGTGACCGGCGGCCTCGGCTTCATCGGCGTTCACACCGCCGGGGCGCTGCTCGACCTCGGACGCTCGGCGGCGCGCCGCCCACCTTCCGTTCCGCGCACTTCCTCGGACCTTCACCGTCGCCCGTCCCTGGTGTCGCAACAGCTCCAGAGGGAACGAAAGACCGTGTGAATCTCGGCGCCGGAAGCGTATGCGGACTTACAACCTTCGTCCGATGTGATATAGCGGCTTTAGGTCTGGCTCTTGGATCGATTGTCCGCTAAGATCGTTTCCGTCACAAGTTTCAGTAAAAGATGTAGCGGGACTTTCTTGACGCCGTTACTCCATACCTCTATAACAGTTGCGCCAGGATTGTAGAGCTCGGCTGAGGGGAACACCGTCGGCCCGGGTGGGAGAGGATCAGGCGTGCCCCGGCCCGGAAGTGCCACTGTGCGTAACCGCCGACTGGCAGCCGAGCTGCGGCGTCTGCGCGAGACGGCCGACCTTACCGGTGACGAGGTCGCCGAGCGGCTCGGATGGTCGGCTTCCAAGGTGAGCCGTCTCGAGAACGCCCGCCAGGCCCCTCGCTTCGGGGACGTCAAAAGGCTGCTGGACCTGTACGGCCTCGACGGAGCCCACCGTGATCAGCTGCTCCAGCTGGCCCGTGACGCCGTGCGCAAGGGATGGTGGGAGGCGTTCTCCGACGCATTGCCGGACCAGTACTCCTCCTACATCGGCCTGGAGATCGAGGCGGAGGAGATCTGGCAGTGGGAGACGCAGGTCGTGCCCGGGCTCCTGCAGACCGAGGCGTACGCGCTGGCCGTGGAGCGGTGGTCGCACTCGATCGAGGTCATCCCGCCGAGCCGCGTCGACACCCGGGTGAAGGCGCGCCTGGCGCGCCAGGCGGTGCTCACCCGCGAGACGCCCCTCCGGCTGTCGATCGTCCTGGACGAGGCTCTTCTGCTCAGGCGCTACGGAGACGCGGGTGTGATGCGAGACCAGCTGCATCGTCTCCGGGAGCTGGCCGAGCTCCCCAATCTGAGCCTCCAAGTTCTTCCACTTGACGGGCCCCATCCCATCGCGACGGGGTCCTTCACGCTTCTGCAGTTCCCGCTGGCCAGCGGGATAAAGTTCCACGATGTCGCATATATCGAGCACCTGAACGGATGCTCATATTTGGAAGAAGAGACCGAAACCTACCGGCATAGGCTCAGTTTCGAACGACTCGGTGCAGAGGCGCTCGGGCCTGCGGAGTCCATGGAACGAATCTCCAGGATCGCCCGGGATGCGTGGACATTTTGAGCGAAGGGAGGTGGATATGGTGGAGGAAGCAATTGAGCATCCCGGCGTCGCCTGGAGGAAAAGTTCTCGTAGCATGGCCAATGGGGCATGCGTCGAGGTCGCTCCGGTTTCTCTCGTACTCTTGAACTCTGTATCGGGCGAATTGTCGCAGAACGCGTCCGTTTGAAATCATGAGAATCCTAGAATAATTCCAATTTAATATGGCATAACTGATTGCGCACGGTAAGGATCCACTTCCTCCGCGGTTATCGGGGCGGAGGAAGTGGATCTTGCGAAACTTGTCAGTGACGGGAGCGGGTGAGGCGGCACGGGGAGTTCCCGGGCGAAGAGCCCGGGCTCGGGGGGCTGGTGTCGAGCGCGCAAGCCGTGGGTAGACCTGCGATGACGATGTGTTGCCCGGTGGCCTCAGGTACCTGACAGCGAGGAGTCACCATGACAATCGGCGGCGTCATCACCGCGATCATTTTCGGCGCCATCATCGGGGGGTTGGGCCGGCTCATAGTGCCCGGCCGGCAGCACATGCCGATCTGGCTGACGATCGTCGTCGGCATCGTGGCCGCCCTCGTGGGCACCTGGCTGGCACACCTGCTCCACCTGAGGACCCACGGGTTCAACTTCTGGGAGATCATCTTCCAGATCGCGCTCGCCGTGATCGGGGTTCTGCTCGTGACCACCCTGTGGCCCAGAAGGACCTAGTCTTTATAGCCGCTCGCGGCGGCCGGCGGCCGCAGGATCGGCCGGATCCGGTCCAGCACGGCGGGGTCCTCGATCGTTGACGGCGTCGGCACGTCATCGCCGTCGGCGATGCCGCGCATCGTGCCGCGCAGGATCTTCCCCGACCGGGTCTTGGGCAGCGCCGGCACCACCGCTACCTCCTTGAACGACGCCACCGGGCCGACCTGCTCGCGCACGGCCAGCACGAGCTCGCCGCGCAGCCGCGGCTCGTCCACCTCGGTGCCGCTCTTCAGCACGACGAAGCCGCGCGGCACCTGCCCCTTCAGCGTGTCGCGCACGCCCACGACCGCGGCCTCCGCAACCGCCGGATGCGCACAGAGCACCTCCTCCATAGCCCCGGTCGACAGCCGGTGCCCCGCCACGTTGATGACGTCGTCGGTGCGTCCCATGACCCACAGGTAGCCGTCCTCGTCGATCGATCCGCCGTCGCCGGTGAGGTAGTGGCCCGGGTACTGGGACAGGTACGCCTCCACGTAGCGCTCGTCGTCATTCCAGAGCGTAGGCAGCGTGCCGGGGGGTAGCGGCAACCGGATCGCGATGTCGCCCTCGCCGCCCGGCGGGGCCACGGAGCCGTCCGGCAGCAGGACCCGCACGTCGTAGCCGGGCACCGCGACGGTAGGGGAGCCGGCCTTGATGGTCATCGGCTCCAGGCCGCGCAGGTTGGCGGCGATCGGCCAGCCGGTCTCGGTCTGCCACCAGTGGTCGATCACCGGTCTGCCGAGGACGCGCGCCGCCCAGTGGTAGGTGTCGGGATCGAGTCGCTCCCCGGCGAGGAACAGCGTGCGCAGCGCCGGCAGGTCGTACGGCTTCAGCAGCCTGCCCTCGGGGTCTTCCTTCTTGATCGCGCGGATCGCGGTCGGCGCCGTGAACAGGGCGTTCACCCGGTGTTCGGCGGCGACTCGCCAGAACGCACCGGCGTTCGGCGTGCCGACCGGCTTGCCTTCGTACAGCACGGTCGTGCAGCCGGTCAGGAGCGGTGCGTAGACGATGTAGGAGTGCCCGACGACCCAGCCCACGTCGGAGGCCGCCCAGAAAACCTCACCCGGGCCGATGTCGTAGACGTTGGACATCGACCAGCGTAGTGCGACGGCGTGCCCGCCGTTGTCACGTACGACGCCCTTGGGGCGCCCGGTCGTGCCCGAGGTGTAGAGGATGTACAGCGGGTCGGTGGCGGCCACCGGCACGCAGTCCGCCGGCCGCGCCTCCGCCATGGCCTCGTCCCAGTCGAGGTCGCGAGGGCGCAGGAGAGTGGCGGCGGCCTGCGGTCGCTGGACGACCACGCATCTGCCGACCTTGTGCGAGGCGCGTTCGAGAGCGTCGTCCAGCAGCGGTTTGTACTCGATGACCCGGCCGCCCTCCATGCCGCAGGAGGCGGTGACGACGACCTTCGGCCGGGCGTCGTCGACTCGGACGGCGAGCTCCCGCGGGGCGAAGCCGCCGAACACCACGGAGTGCACGGCGCCGATGCGCGCGCAGGCGAGCATCGCGATCACTGCCTGCGGGATCATGGGCAGATAGATGATCACCCGGTCGCCGCGCTCGACTCCGAGGTCGCGCAGCACCCCGGCGAACAGAGCCGTCTCGTCGCGGAGCTCACGGTAGGTGAAGATCCGCTGGGTTCCCGTGACCGGGCTGTCGTAGATCAGCGCGGGCTGGTCGGCGCGGCCCTGCTCGACGTGCCGGTCGAGGGCATTCTCGCAGGTGTTGAGCTCACCGCCGGTGAACCACCGATAGTACGGAGCGGCGCCGTCGTCGAGGATCCGCTCCGGAGGCGTCCGCCACCGGATGTCACGGGCGGCCTCCGCCCAGAACCGTGCCGGATCGCCGAGACTGCGTTCGTACGCGGTCGCGTAGGGGCCCATGGGTACCTCCGCCAGACGGGGGACTCTCACTATGGCGAGCGCGTGCGGCACTTCGTCAAGTCGTCTCGAGCCCTTCGATCCGATGGATTCCGGGCGGGTGCCTGCGCCGTGCGGACGAGCGAGGTGACTCCGCCGGCGATGCCGGGCGCCGCGCGATGAGCCGCGGCAGGCGAATGTCCGAAACGCCTGACCGCGCGTGGCGGTCCGCGCCGTGCGCCCGTAGATTTCTGGCATGGACTCCCGACGCCGTGTGCCGCGCACCGACGCACTGCTCGCCGACCCGCGTCTCGCCGAGGCGGCAGACCGGCTGGGGCGCAGCATCGTCAAGGCCGCCGTCGCGGCGGCGCAGGAACGCGCCCGCTCGGGCGAGATCCCCGGCGAAACCGTGGCCGACGCCGCCGTCGCGTCGCTGCCGGCGCACGCGGCGAGCCTTCGCCCGGTGATCAACGCGACCGGCGTTCTGCTGCACACGAACCTCGGCCGGGCCCCGCTGTCGGCGGCCGCGCGCGATGCCGTGCTCGCCGCCGCCGGCTGCACGGACGTGGAGTTCGACCTGGCCACGGGGCGACGCGATCGCCGCGGGCGCGGCACGCTCGCAGCCCTGGCAGAGGCGTGCCCGGCGGCCGGGGCGGTGCACGTGGTGAACAACAACGCCGCGGCTCTGGTGCTCGCCGCCACGGTCCTCGCGCAGGACCGGGAGATCGTGATCAGCCGCGGCGAGATGGTGGAGATCGGCGACGGCTTCCGCCTCCCCGAGCTGCTCGCCTCCACCGGAGCCCGGCTGCGCGAGGTCGGCACCACGAACCGCACGACCGCCGCCGACTACGCCGAGGCGGTCGGGCCCGGCACCGGCTTCGTGCTGAAGGTGCACCCCTCCAACTTCCGGATCGAGGGATTCACCGCACAGGCGTCCGTGCGCGAACTGGCCGCGCTCGGCGTCCCGGTCGTCGCCGACATCGGCTCCGGACTGCTCGCGCCCGATCCGGTGCTGCCGGACGAGCCGGACGCCGCGACGGCCCTGGCCGACGGCGCCGACCTGGTCACCGCCAGCGGTGACAAGCTGCTCGGCGGCCCGCAGGCCGGCCTGCTGCTCGGCCGGTCCGACCTGGTCGAGCGGCTGCGGCGGCACCCCCTCGCCCGGGCACTGCGGGTAGGCAAGCTCACGCTCGCCGCGCTGGAGGCGTCCCTGCGCGGACCGGAGCCGCCGGCGGCGCAGTCCCTGCACGCCGACGTCCGGACGCTGCGTGAGCGAGCCGAGCTTCTCGCCAAGGAGCTGACCGAGCACGATGCCCTCGCCGTCGACTCGGTCGCGAAGGTCGGCGGCGGCGGGGCGCCGGGAGTCGAGCTGCCGAGTGCGGCCGTCAGCCTGCCGGAGGCGTACGCCGAGCCGCTGCGCCGGGCCGGGATCGTGGGACGCGTCGAGTCGGGGCGGCTGCTCCTGGACCTGCGCAGCGCCCCCGCCGACCTCGACGTGACGACGTTCGCCCGGCGCGTCCGAAGCGCCGCCGTGACGGGGGAGGGGCGGTAGTGCACGTCATCGCGACCGCCGGCCACGTCGACCACGGGAAGTCGACGCTCGTCCGGGCGCTCACCGGGATGGAGCCGGACCGCTGGGCCGAGGAACGCCGTCGCGGCATGACGATCGACCTCGGCTTCGCCTGGACGGTGCTTCCCTCGGGAGAGCGGCTCGCGTTCGTCGACGTCCCCGGGCACGAGCGGTTCGTCACCAACATGCTCGCCGGCGTCGGCCCGGTGCCCGCGGTGATGATCGTGGTCGCCGCGGACGAGGGGTGGATGCCGCAGTCCGCCGAGCACCTCGCCGCCATCGACGCCCTCGGGGTCCGGCACGGCCTGCTCGTCGTCACGCGTGCGGACCGCGCCGACCCGCGCGCGGCGCTGGCGCAGGCAAGCGCGGAGATCGCCCGGACCAGCCTCGGCGGCCTGGAGGCGATCGCGGTCAGCGGCGTCACCGGCCAGGGGCTGCCGGAGCTGAGGTCCGCGCTCGGCCGGCTCGCCACCGGACTGCCCGCACCCGACGCCGAGGCGCCCGTGCGGATCTGGATCGACCGCGCGTTCACCGTCAAGGGCAGTGGCACGGTCGTCACCGGCACCCTGCCCGCGGGCACCGTGCGCACCGGCGGCGAGCTGCTCCTCGACGGCCGGCCGGTCCGTATCCGGGGCCTGCAGACCCTGAAGGAGGCCGCCGGCGCGGTGACCGCCGTCGCTCGCGTCGCGGTCAACCTGCGCGGCGTCGAGCGGGACGGCGTCGCCCGCGGAATGGCCCTCACCAGCGATGACTGGACCACCACCGACCTCATCGACGTGCGCGTCGAGGGAGTGCCGGCGGCCGGGCTCCCGCGGGAGCCGGTCCTGCACATCGGGTCCGCCGCCGTGCCCGCGCGGCTGCGTCCACTCGGCGCCGACACGGCGCGGCTCACG
>JAOPYL010000248.1 GCA_025964625.1 Actinoallomurus sp.
CGGGTTGAGGTTCGCGGTTCACCGGCCAGGCCAACGCCTGGCCTCCCCGCGCGGTCACCGTCCGCCCCACGGCGATGTTCTTGGCCGCGTTCACATCCGCGTGATCTACATGCCCGCAGGCGCGACACCGGAAGACCGCTTGGCTCTGACGGTTTTTCGCATCGCGGTGCCCGCAGGGGTTGCAGGTCTGGGAGGTGTACGCGGGATCGACCTTCTCCACCCGCCCAGCAGCCTTGTCCTCCAGGCGGGTCACGAGCCGGCCCCACCCGGCCGCGTGGATGGACCGATTCAACCCGGCCTTGGCCCGCACGTTCCTCCCCGGCACCTCGGCGGTGCCGCGCGCCGAACCGACCATGTTTCTGATGTTGAGGTCTTCGACGCGGATCAGGTCGAAGCGGCGGGCCAGGTCGGTGGAGGTCTTCTCCACCCAGTCCTTACGTCGATCCCCCTCACGCGCCTTCAACCGGGCGATCGCGGTCTTGACCCGCCGCCGCCGGTTCGAGCCGCGCTTGGCGCGTGCCAGCCTCCGCTGCAGCCGCAGGAGTCGCTTGGCCTCGGCCTCGCGCAGGCCCGGTACGGACAAAAGCTCGCCGGTCGAAAGCGCAGCGGACACGGCCACACCCCGGTCCACACCCACGACCTGTCCCGCACCGGGTCCGTTGACCGGTGGGGGGATGGCGGCGAAGGCGACATGCCAGCGCGCCGCCCGGTCCCGGGTGACCCGGAACGATTTGACCCCATCGGGAACCTGACGGGACCAGCGGAACCGGACCCAGCCGACCTTGGGAACCCTCACCTCACCCACCTTGCGGGACAGACGGCGTACATCCCAGTGGTTGCCGCGCTGCCCGACGATCCGGAACCCCTCATGCCGGCCGGCTTTGCGCCAGGTGGGCCTGCGGTGCGTCCTGGCGAAGAAGTTGCTCATGGCCTGGGCGAAGTCCCGCAACGCCTGCTGCTGCACCGTCTGCGACCCGGCCGCCAACCACCCGAACGCTTTACGCGCCTCGGTCAACTGGCGGGACTGCTCCCCATAGCCCGGCGCACCCGCCCGCCCCGGCCGCCAATGCTGATGCTGCTCAACCGCAAGATTCCACACAAAACGGGCATGCGCGCAGTGCTCCAGCAGTGCCCGCTCCTGGGCGGGTGTGGGCTGAAGACGAAACCGCATGCGAACACGCTAACGACCACCACGGACATTTCGAGGAGGGAGCGGCGTTTCCTCCCCGGCCTGAAGACCGGGGTCTCCACGCCGCGCATCTGATGAACAGCATATGGTCACGCATCGTGGGGAGGTGGTGACGATATGGTCACCACCTGTGATCGCGGCTGCTGACGGTCACACATCCGCCATGTTCTCGCGCAGCAGCTCGGCGAGTCGCGTGCGCCGCGCCGGTTCCGCGCGCTCGCGCACCGCGCGGGCGAGATCCGCCCCGGCGGCGTGCACCACCGACAGATGCCGTCGCGCCCGGGTGAACGCGCCGACGACGAGAGGCCGCGACAGCGCTCCCGCGGCCTCGCCGGGCAACACGGCCACGACGGCCGGCCAGCGCGTGCCCTGCGCACGGTGGACGGTCACCGCCCAGCCGTGCCGAAGCGAGACCGCCGGCACCACGGTGGTCCCGGACGGGAAGGTGACCTCGACGGTGTCCCCACCCGGCTGCGCCGCGCCGACGGTCCCGAACTCGCCGGCCGCGGCGCACGCGAGATCGGCCACCGTGACCACCCGGTCGCCGGGGTCGTACGGTCCCGGGCCCGGATTGAGGCGTTCCTTGAGCGCGCGATTGAGTGCGCTCGCGCCTGCCTCGCCGCGCTGCACAGGCGTGACCACGACGACGTCGCCGGCCGGAATGCCGAGGGCGCGCGGGATCGAGTCGGTGACCAGCTGCACGGCGCGGTGGGCCGCCTCCCGCGCCTCGGCGGCCGGGACGATGACCACCTCGCGGTCGGCGGACTCCACGGGGATCAGCGTGCCTTCGCGTGCCGCGGCGGCCACGCGCTCGATCACGCCGCCCGGCTCCGGCCGTAGTTCGGTCACTGGAATAGCCCCGCAGGCCAGCGCGTCCACGAGTACGCGGCCCGGCGCGAGAGGCGAAGGCGCCGCCGGGTCTCCGGCGAGCACCAGGTGAGTCCCGTCCATGCACGCCTCGATCAGCGCCGCCGCCCGCTCGACGCCGAGCGTGTTCGCCTCGAGGACGACGACGAGGTCGCCCTCCAGCGGTCGCTCCTCGCCCCGGGTGTAGCCGTGCTCCCCGGGCTCGAGTAGACGGTGGACGGACATCGCGCCGCCGACTGCCCCTGCGGCGCGGTCCGTCGCGGCCGTCACGATGACGCCGGGTGCCGCCGCCAGCGCCCGCACGGTCTCCTCCACCGCCTCGGGCGGACCCGTGATCACGCTCACGCCGTGCTCGTGGACGGCGGCGGGGACTCCGTGGACGGCGGGAAACGGGTCGGCGGTCGCGGTGAGCCGGGCCAGCCCCTCGGCGACCGCCTCCTCGGCGGCCGCCAGGCGCGCCAGGCCGAGAAGCTCGGTCTCGGACGGCTCATCCATCACCGCGACGATGTCCCCCGCGTCGATGGCCGCGCGGACCGCCTCGACGGCGTCACCCGGATCGTAGGCCTCCATGGCGGACAGGAGGGCCTGGGCGGGCGTCACGGTGTGGCCGTCACCGGCCGCCCGGAGCAGCAGGTGCGCGGCGAGTGCCGCGCCACGGCGTGGATCGTGCGGTCCGGCGTCCGCGCCGAGGAGTCCCCGGGCGAAGAAGTCTGCCTGCTCGGGCCGGACGCCTGGCAGGCCGAGCAGCCGCCAGGGGTTCTCCCGCAGTTGTGCGGCCGCGTCCTCGCCGAGGCGTGCGACCGCCTCGGGCGCGAGGCGGGCCGGGACGTCCGCGGACGCGAAGAGTTCGGCCACGTCGGAAAGGTGACCGGAGAATGTGTCAGTCATCGGTCGTCACCCTAAGGCGTTGCCCGCGCACCGCGTCGCCGGCCGTGCCACGATGGGCGAAAGATCCCTCTCTGTTGGACGAAAAGGCCTTGCTCACCCCGATGTCCTCCCCGTACCCGCCCCCGCCCGGCTTCCATCGGATGCCGCGGCACCTGCCGTGTTACTCCGATGACACGTCGTCGAGGGCGTCACGGATCTCAGCGGGCAGCGTGAGCTCCTCGGCCTCGAGGATGACGGCGAGCTGAGCCGGGGTACGCCCCCCGACGATGGGAGCCACGACCCCGGGCTGGTCCCGGACCCAGCTGAGCGCGACGGCCAGGGGGGACACGCCGAGACCCTCGGCGGCCGTCGACACCGACTCGACGATACGGGCGGCGCGTTCACCGAGGTAGGGCTGGACGAACTCGGCGTAGTGCGGGGTGGCCGCGCGAGAGTCGGCCGGGATGCCCGTTCGGTACTTGCCGGTGAGCACCCCACGGCCCAGGGGAGACCAGGCCAGCACGCCGACCCCGAGATCCGCGGCCGCGGGCAGCACGTCATCCTCGACGTCGCGACGCAGCAGGGAGTACTCCATCCCCGTGGACACGATGGGTGTACGACCCGGCCAGGCGCGCTGCCAGGTGGCCGCCGTCGCGAGCTGCCAGGCCGCGTAGTCCGACACCCCGACATAGCGGGTACGGCCGGAGGCGACGGCCTCGTCCAAGGCCGACAGCGTCTCCTCCAGCGGGGTGCGGGAGTCGTAGGCGTGGAGCTGCCACAGGTCGACGTGGTCGACGCCGAGACGCTCGAGGGAGGCGTCGAGGGCGCGCAGCAGGTGCAGGCGCGAGGCGTCGCGCGCGCCCTCGGAGGTGAGCACCGCCTTCGTCGCGATGACCAGGTCGTCACGGTCGACGATGTCCCGGATCAGCCTGCCGAGAACGCGTTCGCTGTCGCCGCCGCAGTAGACGTCGGCGGTGTCGAGGAGGTTGCCACCCGCCTCGACGAACGTGGTCAGCTGGACGGCCGCGTCGGTGGCGTCGGTGTCGCTGCCCCACGTCATCGTGCCCAGGCCGAGGCGGGAAACGGACAGGCCGCTCCGGCCGAGGTGACGCTGTTCCATGCCTGCGGAGCGTATCGGGCGCGGGGTGGTTCGTCCGCATGCACCCGCCGCCGTCGCTAGGCTGCCAGCGTCACTCAGAGAGCGATCCATCGCCCGGTCAGTGGGTCGAGGGCCCGGCCCGCAACCTCTGCATCAACGCGGGCTCGCTCATCCTCATCGGTCTCCTCGCCGCCGGCGCGATCACCGCCACCGAGGATCAGGTGACGCGCACGCGGGTCTACAGCCAGCCGCTCTTGCGGAACCACCGGTACAGGCCCGCGCAGATCGCCACGATGAGCGTGAGCGCCGCCGGGTAGCCCCACCACTGCTTCAGTTCCGGCATGTGCGCGAAGTTCATCAGATGCGCGGCGTGGAGACCCCGGTCTTCAGGCCGGGGAGGAAACGCCGCTCCCTCCTCGAAATGTCAGTCGTGGTCGTTAGCGTGTTCGCATGCGGTTTCGTCTTCAGCCCACGTCCGCCCAGGAGCGGGTGTTGCTGGAGCACTGCGCGCACGCCCGTTTTGTGTGGAATCTGGCCGTGGAGCAGCATCAGCATTGGCGGCCGGGGCGGGCGGGTGCGCCGGGCTATGGGGAGCAGTCCGGGCAGTTGACCGAGGCGCGTAAAGCGTTCGGGTGGTTGGCGGCGGGGTCGCAGACGGTGCAGCAGCAGGCGTTGCGGGATTTCGCCCAGGCCATGGCCAACTTCTTCGCCGGTACGCATCGTCGGCCCACCTGGCGCAAAGCCGGCCGGCATGAGGGGTTCCGGGTCGT
>JAOPYL010000255.1 GCA_025964625.1 Actinoallomurus sp.
TGGATCCGCTGCTCGCCCAGCGCAACCGCTTCACCCTGGACTGGAAGGGGGCCTGGCGGCTGGACACCCCGTCGGTATGGCTCGACGAGGCGTGGCCGGTCCAGGTGGAGGTCGTCTTCGACGATCCAGTACCGGTGCGCCCGGAGCGGCTCATCGCGCAGGGGCTCGGCCTCAGCAGGAACGAGGTGCTGCGCCGGATCAAGTGCGACCTTCCGCTGCGCCGTCCGACGAGCGCCGGGTTCACCTTTACCGTGATGGCCGGGGACTAGCGGGGATGTAGCCGCGGCGCGCGATCCTCAAGCATCCGTGCGAAATACGCCTCGTCCAGCCGCGGGTTCGGCGGCATGGAGTCGCCCAGGGCGGCCACGGTGTGCGCGGAGCGGGTCAGCGCGGCCTGGCGCTCCGCCCGACGCGGCCTTCATCACCGGCTCCACAATGGCACCGCAGACGGCCAGCCATGTACGTGATAATGGACTATTATCGCGTGCATGGGCCCTGAACGATCACGGCCGACCAGCGGATCCGGCTCCGCTGCCGATGCGCGACTCCGGCACGTTATCCGGTGCATCGCTCCGACGCGGGACGGCGACCGGTGACCGCGATCCGCGGCTCCGTGATCACCCTCGCTGAGGCGGCCGATGAATTTCTGTCGACCCATCGGGTCGCCAACCCCAACACCCACCGCGCGTACGCTTCGGCTATTGACCGGACCATCGAAGCGGTCGGCGGCCGCGACTGCCTCCTGGCCGACGTCTCCGACGACGAGATCGGCGACGCGCTCGCCGCGCTCTGGGGCAAGCGCGCGCCGGCAACCTGGAACCGCAACCGCGCCGCCGTCGCCTCCTGGCTCACGTGGTGCACGACGAAGAAGAAGTGGATTGCCCCGTCCGTCCCGGCCGACGCCGAACGGCGCCGCGAGAATGTCGACCACGCCAAGGCCGTCAGCCGGACGAAGATCGAACGGCTGCTGTCGCGCCGCGACCTTCCGCTGCGGGAGAAGACGCTCTACCGGATGCTGTACGAGACCGCCGCCCGCGCCGCCGAGATCCTCTCCCTCAACGTCGAAGACCTCGACCTGGAGAACCGGCGCGCCCCGCTGCGCTCCAAGGGCGGCGACATCGAGTGGGTCTACTGGGACGCTGGCGTCGCCCGCCTCCTGCCTCGGCTCCTCCGCCTTCCCGACGGGCTCGTCCGCACTCGAGGGCCGCTCTTCCTCGCCGACCGCAAACCCGTCCCCGCACGCCGCCCCGGGCCTGAGCACATCTGCCCGCACACCGGCCGGCCCCGCCTCGGCTACGACCGCGTCCGCGTCCTCATGGACCAGCAGATCGGCCTCGATCCCCACCAGCTCCGCCACTCGGCTGCCACCCACCTCGGCGAGCAGAAGGTCCCGCTCCAGCTCATCATGGCCAAGACCCGTCACAAGAACCCACGCACCGCCATGCGCTACACCCGACCTGGCGGCGAGGCCGTCGCTGAGATCACCGGCATCCTCGCCCCACCTCGCCGTACCCACTGAACCGGTGCCCAGGAACTTCCGCTGACCTGGTCTAACTCAAACGCTTGTACCTGGTTGCATGTGTCTTACCAACACCACGTGATGCGGGGGCGACGCGGCGGAAGGAAGCGGACGCCGGCGGTCTCCAGGTGCCGCCTGGGGTGAGGCCGCGACGGCCCCGCGGGTCAGGACGTTGGGTTGCCCGGCCGCGGTTCCGGGACGGCGGGCACTCCCCCGTCGTCCGTCCGGGCCATGGCTTCGAGGCTGCGGCCGGTGCTGCGCGGCCCCAGGACGGCGACGTCCAGGCAGAGGATGACCAGGGTGATCGCTGAGCCGGTGAAGACGGTGCCTGCGCCGAGGTCGTCGAGGGCGTTCAGGGCGACGAACGGGAGGATCGCCGACGTGGCCCTGGACAAGGAGTAGGCGACGCTGATGGCGCTGCTGCGGATGCCGGTCGGGAAGATCTCGGCCTGGTAGGCGTGGAAGCCGTTGGAGAAGACGTTGGAGGCGCACGTGAGCACGAACCCGGCGGTCACGATCAGTGCGGCGTCGCGCGCATACCCGAAGACGAGGCCGGAGGCGCCCATCGCCAGTGCCGAGCCGATGATCAGCCACTTGCGTTCGACGCGCTCGATGACCGGGATGGAAAGGGCCGACCCGATCGGGTAGCCGAGGAAGCTGATCGCGGCGTAGCCGAGGGACTGCACGACGTCGAAGCCCTTGGCGTGCAGCACGACGGGCGCCAGGGAACCGAAACCGTAGTAGCCGACGGTCTGCAGGATCTGGAAGATCCACAGCATGACGGTGCGGCGGCGGTACTCGCCGGTGAACATCTGCGCGATGGTCAGGCGGACGGCCGGCTCCTCTGGCGTGGGCCGTGCCGGAGGCAGCGGGTGGCGCACGGAGGCCTCGGCGTCCGCGACGATCAGCTCGGCCTCCTCGGTACGGCCCTGGGTGGCGAGCCAGCGCGGGGATTCGGGCAGGCGGCGTCGCAACACCCAAACGACCAGGGCGCCGAGCCCGCCGAACACGAGCAGCCATCGCCAGCCGTCGATGAGGAGGTGCTCCTTCGCGACGAACCTGCCGCCCAGGAACGCCGCCACGGGCACACCGCAGAAACCGATGGTGTACGCCCAGGCGAGATAGCGGCCGCGGCCGATCCTGGGCATGACCTCGCTGAGGTAGGTGTCGACGAGCGTGAGCTCGGCGCCGAGGGCGAGGCCGCCGAGGACCCGCAGCACCAAGAACGCTCCAAGGTTGGGCGCGAACGCGGTGAGCAGCGAGAACAGCGAGTACAGCCCGAGGTTGACCAGGAACATGCGGCGGCGGCCGAACCGGTCGGCGGCGACGCCGAGACAGATGGCGCCGATGAACATGCCGATGAATCCGGACGCGATGACCAGGGACTTCTGGTTCGTGCCGAGGTGCCACTGTTCGGCGAGGACGGCTCCGAGCACGCCGCCGAGGAACACCTCGTACAGGTCGAAGAAGGTTCCCAGGCCCACGACGGTGATCAGCGTCCAGTGCCAGCGCGTGGCCGGCAGGCGGTCGAGCCGGGCGGCGACGGATCGGGCGGTTGACTCCGGCGCCATGGCAGGGGCTCCTTACGCGTCAGGACGTGCCGCGCATGAAATCACCTTCGTCCGCGTTCCGGCCAGTGGCTGTCCGAATAGTGAAATGATCTGTTGTCGTCGAGGCCCGGCCGGTTCGGCCGGCCTGTGTCAGCCGGGTCGCCGCCGCGACCCGGCTGTCCACAGCCCCTGTGGACAGCGTGCGGAAAACCCGCCGCACAATCACCTCACGCGTGGACATTTCACGCCGCACGCTGTGGACCGGCCTGTGGACAACTCTGTGCATCCGCTGCTGAGGGCCGATCAGTGCCCGGGCACCGGTTCGTCCGCCCCGGGCCCGGCGGGCACGGTCCGCGGAACACGCTCCGGACGGGCGGCCGGGTTCACCGTGTCCCCGCCGCCGGTCGGACTGGGCCGCGGCGTGGCCGACCCACTCCGGGACGGTGTCGGGCGCTGCGTGGGAGTCGCCGGCGTCGACTCCCGGGTGGGCTGCACCGAGGTCGGCGTCTCGGTCGGCTTCGGCGGGTCGGGCTCGGACGGCTCGCAGGAGAACAGCAACAGCACCAGCAGGGCCAGCAGCGCCAGCAGCGCCGCCAGCGAGATCACCGCGGTGGCCAGCCCCCTGGTGTCACCCGCGAGCGCCGGCGCCGCCGCCTCCTGTTCCACCTCGAGCGCGGGCCCCCGCGGACCCGACAGCCAGTACGGCTGGAACTGCGGGCCGTGCCGGCGCCGCATGCCCATTCCCCAGTCGCGTCTGAGCAGCACCGGCTCCAGGAACCGCTCCGCCCCGGCATGCCCTTCCACGTACGCGGTCGCCACCCACGGCGCGCCGCCTTCGATCAGCGCGGCGATCACCGGGGCCGGCGTCCCGGGCCCTGGCACCGGCGGCGTCCGCGGCACCGGCCCCCCCTGAGGGGTCTCCGAGGCGACCGCCACCCGGAACCGGTCCCGGGCCGCCGCGTCCCCTGCCGCGGCGGCGGTCAGCAGCGCGACCTCGACCTGCCGCCCGTGCGGGTCCGAACCCAGGTAGACGATCCCGGCCGGTGACTCGTGCAGGCGGGAGTCCAGCCGGAACGGCCCGACCTCACTCGGATCTCCGAACTGGAGTGGCTTCGACATGAGCGGCGTCCCCCCTCCCGGCCTGACGCGCGCGACACCCTAACAGCAACCAGGCCGGGCGACTCTTCGGCATGCCAGCCACAACCCGGTGGCTTGCGGTCCACTCAGTCGCCGGTGGCCGAGCTGAATCACATAGGGTCATGCACGTTGGCGCTGCAGGGACCCTGACCTTGAGGGACTAAATGACGATCGCCGTAGGGGACATCGACCAGGCCGCAGCGCTGCTGCGACAGAGCGTCGCCGAGGTCAAGAAGGTCATCGTTGGCCAGGAGCACATGGTCGAGCGCATGGTGGTCGCGCTGCTGGCCCGCGGGCACTGCCTCCTCGAAGGCGTCCCGGGCGTGGCCAAGACCCTCGCGGTGGGCACGCTCGCCACCGTCGTCGGCGGCTCGTTCTCGCGCCTGCAGTTCACTCCCGACCTCGTCCCCTCCGACATCGTCGGCACCCGCATCTACCACCCCTCGACCGAACAGTTCAATGTCGAGCCCGGCCCGGTCTTCGTGAACTTCGTGCTGGCCGACGAGATCAACCGCGCCCCCGCCAAGGTGCAGTCGGCCCTCCTGGAGGTCATGGCCGAACGTCAGGTGTCACTGGGCGGCAAGACCCACCCGCTGCCCCGGCCGTTCGTCGTCATCGCCACCCAGAACCCGATCGAGTCCGAGGGCGTGTACCCCCTGCCCGAGGCGCAGCGCGACCGGTTCCTGATGAAGGTCAACGTCGTCTACCCGGGCGCGAGCGAAGAAATGCAGATCCTGCAGCGGATGAGCGTCGACCCGCCGGCCGCCTCACAGATCCTCAACGCCGACAGTCTCATCGCGCTGCAGCAGGCCGCCGACGACATCGCCGTGCACGAACTCGTCGCCGACTACATCGTGCGCCTCGTCATGGCCACCCGTGAGCCCGAGCAGTACCGCCTCGCCGACCTCAAAGGCGTCATCGACATCGGCGCCAGCCCGCGTGCCACCCTCGGGCTGGTCGCCTCCGCGCGGGCCCTCGCCCTGCTGCGGGGCCGCGACTACGTCCTGCCCGACGATGTACGTGACGTCGCCGTCGACGTGATGTCCCACCGGATCCTGCTGTCCTTCGACGCGGTGGCCGACGGCATCGACCCCGCCGGCATCGTGCAGCGGATCCTCACCACGGTGCCACCCCCGCGGGTGCTCTGGAACAGCGAATACGCCACATGAAACGGTCCGAGAAGCTCAGCCGGCTCGCGCCCGAGCGGTCCCTGAAGCGCCTGGAGCTGACGGTCACCCGCCGCCTCGACGGCCTGCTGCACGGCGAGCACCTCGGCCTGCTGCCGGGGCCCGGCAGCGACTTCGCCGAGGCACGCCTCTACCAGCCCGGCGAGGACGACGTCCGGCACATGGACTGGGCCGTCACCGCCCGCACGACCGTGCCGCACGTCCGTGACCTGATCGCCGACCACGAGCTGGAGACCTGGGCACTGGTCGACATGTCGCCCAGCATGGACTTCGGCACCGCGCGGATGGAGAAACGCGACCTGGTCGTGGCCGCGCTCGCCGCGGTCGGCTTCCTGACCACCCGGCTCGGCGACCGCCTCGGCGCGTACATCGTGCACGGTGGCGGGCTGCGGCGCTGGCCCGCCCGCACCGGCCGCAACGCGACGTACGCGCTGCTGCAGGCGATCCTCGACATCCCCCGGGCAACCGAGCGCAACAACGGCCCCCGGCTGGCGGACGCTCTCACCGGACTCGCCCGCAGCCAGTCCAAACGCGGCCTGCGCGTCGTCATCTCCGACTTCCTCGACGACGGCGAGGCCGCAGGCGGCGAGCTGTCCTGGGAACGCCCGCTGCGGCGGCTCTCGGTCCGCAACCAGGTGATCGCCGTGGAGATCATCGACCCCCGGGAACTCGACCTGCCGGACGTGGGCCCGGTGATGATGACGGACCCGGAGACCGGCGACACCCGCGAGATCATTCTGTCGGCGAAGGTAAGCGCCGCCTACGCCGCGGCCGCCGCCGCCCAGCGGGCCCGCACACGCGCCGCCATCCGCGGCTGCGGGGTGCCTCACCTCGTGCTGCGCACGGACCGTGACTGGATCACCGACGTCGCCCGGTTCGCGCTGCAGCAGCGGCGCGTCGCCGGCCGGCCGCAGCCGCAGCGGAGCCGCCCATGACATTCCTGTCCCCCGGCCGCCTATGGCTCCTGGCCATCGTCCCGCTGCTGGTCGCCGCGTACGTCCTCGTGCAGGCGCGGCGCAAGAAGGCCGCCGTCCGGTTCACCAACCTGGCGCTGCTGTCCCAGGTGGCCCCCCGCCGCCCGGGCTGGCGGCGGCACGTCGCCGCGACGCTGTTCCTGCTGTCGGTCATCCTGATGACGGTCGGGTTCGCGCGGCCGGCCAAGCCGGTCAAGGTGCCGCGGGAACGCGCCACCATCATCGTCGCCATCGACGTGTCCCTGTCGATGAAGGCCACCGACGTCTCCCCCACCCGGCTCGACGCGGCCAAGAGCGCGGCGAAGAAGTTCGTGCAGGACCTGCCGATGCGGTTCAACGTCGGCCTGGTCAGCTTCTCCGGCAGCGCGTCCGCGGTGGTCGCGCCGACCTTCGACCGGGAGGCCGTCGGCCACGCCATCGACGGGCTGCAGCTCGGCAAGGGCACCGCCATCGGTGAGGCGGTGTTCACCTCACTGCAGTCCATTCGCTCCTTCGACGCCCGCGCCAACCAGGATCCGCCGCCCTCCCACATCGTGCTGCTCTCCGACGGGGACAACCAGAGCGGCCGTTCGGTCACCGAGGCCGCCGCCGCCGCCCGCGCCGCGAAGGTGCCCGTCTCCACCATCGCGTTCGGCACGCCGTACGGCACCGTCGACATCGACGGCGAGACCGTGCCGGTGCAGGTCAACAAGACCACCCTGCGGAACCTCGCCCAGGACACCTCCGGAAAGGCCTACGAGGCGCAGGCCGGAACGGAGCTGTCAGAGGTCTACCGGCACATCGGCAGCTCGCTCGGCTTCCGCATCGAACGCCAGGAGGCAGCGTCGCAGTACATCCTCGTCGCGCTGCTGTTCGCCCTGGCGGCCGGCGGGTTCTCCCTGATCTGGTTCCAGCGGCTCCCCTAGCCCGCGGCTCAGCCGCGGCGGGACGCCGGGCGGACGCCGCGGGCGACGTACCCGATGATCCCGAGCAGGAACAGCACGCCCAAGCCGTCGCCCAGGCCCTCCCAGAGACTGCCGAAGACACCGTCGGAGCTCAGGAACAGGTACGCCGCGAACACCGTGGCCGCGGTACCCGCCGCGGGCACCGAGGCGTACGCCCACGGATGCTGCTGCGCCCATGCACGGGTGCGGTCATAGCCCCGGCGTAGCAGAGCCCCGCCGGCGCCGATGAGGAAGAACACGGCCAAGCCGAGGGCGAGGGGGGCGGCCACGGTCAGATGGCCGCCCAGCACATGCATGCCGAGGTCGGCCAGGCCCACGGCCGCTCCCCCGGCGAGCGCGGCCGCCCAGGGGCCCTGCGCGGCCGCCGACATGGCGATCCAGGTGGAGTCGGAACGGCTGGGCACATCCGGTTGATACGTCATATCTCGATGATGCGTCCACCGATGCCGGGAAACCATCCGGGATTCCCCCGATTCGCCCCTGACGTTTCCCCCACCCGGACGCTGATACGGTCAGCTGACGTGGGGGAGCACTATTTCGCGGAACAGCCACAGGCGCAGAGCCGACCGGGCTCCGTCGACCTTGTCCTGCCCGACCTGCACCTGCGGCTGGCGACCGACCGGGGGATGTTCTCTCCCGACCGCATCGACCTCGGTACGCGCGTCCTGCTGGAGACCGTGCCGCCTCCCCCGGCCGGCGGCGACCTGCTCGACCTGGGCTGCGGCTACGGTCCGATCGCCCTCACCATGGCGAGCCGATCGCCGCAGGCGATCGTGTGGGGCGTCGACGTGAACGAACGAGCTCTGGGATGTGGGCGGCGAAACGCCCAAGCCGCGGGCCTTGACAATGTAAGGTTCTGCCTGAGTGACCAGATGCCCGCCGATCCGCGGTTCGCGGCGATCTGGTCCAACCCGCCGATCCGCATCGGCAAACAAGCACTGCACGACCTGCTGACGGCGTGGCTGCCCCGCCTCGCCCCCGGCGGACGCGCCCACCTGGTCGTACAGAAGAACCTCGGCTCCGACTCCCTGCAACGCTGGCTGGGCGCCCAGGGGTGGCCGGCCGAGCGCATCGCCTCCCGCGCCGGGTACCGGGTCCTGGCCGTCGATCCGAAGGACGCACCGTGACCACCGCCGACGCACGCAGGCAACTGCGCGCCACCGACGTCAAACGCCTGAACCGCACCTGGCGGCGGCGCACCGAAGACCGCCTCGGGCTGCTGCTCGAGTCGGTGACACAGCCGTTCAACGTCGGCTCGATCATGCGGTCGGCGGCCGCATTCGGCGTCGAGCACCTCTGGCTGGCCGGCAACGCCACTCCCCCGACCCACCCCAACGCCCGCAAGACCGGGCTGGGCACCGAACGACTCGTCACCTGGGAGCCTCCCGTGCCGGTCGCCGACGCCGTGGGCGCCGCACGCGAAGCGGGCTTCCGGGTCGTCGCGATAGAGCTCACCGGTGACGCCGTGCCTCTCCACGAGGCGCCCCTCGGCGGCGACGTGTGCCTGGCCCTGGGCGGCGAGGACCACGGCTGCTCCCCCGCCCTCCTCGACGCCGTCGACGCGGTCGCCTACATCCCCCAGGTCGGGCGGGTCGGCTCCCTCAACGTCGCGGTCGCCACGGCGATCGCCCTCGCCGAGGCCCGCCGGCGCGAATGGGCCCGGTGATCTGCCGGCCCCGCGCAGGGCGACGGCGCCAACCGCACCGGCGGCCTCCGGCTTCGAGCTGGCTCTGGAGTTCCTGCTGGGCGGTCGAGCAGCGGGCGTACCCGATCCGGATTGGCCTTGGGGCGGTGACGGGCAGAACCCGGCAGCCGCAGGGCCAGGACGACCACGAGTACGACCAACTGTCTCGGAGCGCGCTTGGGAGGAGCGGTGGAGAAGTGGACAGGGGTTACTGCTGAGAGGGGTAATGACAGTGTCCCTCAGCGGCTGTGTGGCGCGCCTACCCTGGCCGCATGGACAACCGGGCCGAAATCCGCGCTTTTCTGAAGTCTCGCCGTGACAAGATCACGCCCGAGCAGGCGGGTCTGCCCGTGTACGGCAACCGCCGGGTGACAGGATTGCGCAGGAGCGAGGTCGCGATGCTCGCCGGCGTGAGCGTCGAGTACTACACGCGCCTGGAGCGCGGCAACCTCGGCGGTGTCTCCGACAGCGTCCTGGACTCGCTCGCGCAGGCTCTGCGGCTCAACGAAACGGAACGGACGCACCTGTACGACCTGGCCCGCGCGGCGAACGCCACGCCCGCCCGGGTCCGGCGCCGTCCCGTGCGGTCGACCGTGTCGGCCACCGTGCAGCGCATGATCGACGCGATGCCCTCGCTGCCGGCGCTCGTGCTGAACAACCACTTCGATGTCCTGGTCGTCAATCCGCTCGGTCGCGCGCTGTTCTCGGAGATGTACGCCGATCCGGCCTGTGAGGCGAACACGGCCCGGTTCGTGTTCCTCAGCCCCGTGGCGCGGCGGTTTTACCTCGATTGGGACCGCATCGCCAACGGTGTCGTGGGTTCGCTGCGGGTCGAGGCAGGTAGGAATCCCTACGACCGAGAGTTGTCGAACCTGATCGGTGAGCTGTCGACCCGCAGTGACGCCTTCCGTGTCCTGTGGGGCGCCCACGACGTGCACGTCTTCCGTGAAGGGACGAAGCGCTTCAACCATCCTGTCGTCGGCGACCTGCAACTTGAGCACCAATCGATGGCCCTGCCGGGCGACACCGGGCTGATCGTGGCGTTGTACAGCGCGGCACCCGGCACCGCGACCGAGGACGCCCTGAAGCTGCTGGCGAGCTGGTCCGCCACGGCCGAGGACGCGCAGGTGGCTGAGGTGGACTCCGAGAACTGATCCGGCGCCCTTGAGCGCCGTGCCGCGGGCCGCGGTAACGCTAGCGCCTGCCCGGACGCTGCTGGGGGTCCCTGCCAGTGCCCCTCACAGCGGTGACTCCCATGTCATGTCCGTTCCCGGTTGCATGGTGACTGCCCCACTTCTACGGCCCGCCGGTGCCGGTGCCTGTACCGGCCGGTTGCCGCTCACGCGAGGAACCACATGACTGGCAAGAGCCCGATGATCACGCTGAACAACGGCATCGAGAACGGCTACCGCCTGATCGCCTGATCCGCCTCTCTGCCGCCGGGGCCACGGTCGCCCGAGCGAGTCACCGCTGCATCCGCACCACCCACCCGCGCCCAGGCCGCGCCTGCCTGGGCCCTCCGTCCCCCCTTCATTGAGCAAAGGTTCTTCCCCGCATGCCCTCTCCTGGAGAGAAATCCACCAAGCTGCCGTTCGTCGTGCTGCTGCTGACCGTCGGCACCTTCCTGATGAGCACCACCGAGTTCATCATCGCGGGCCTGCTGCCCGAGATGGCCTCCGACCTCTCGGTCAGCGTCTCCCACGCCGGCCTGCTGATCACGGCGTTCGCGATCGGCATGATCGTGGGCGCGCCCACGATGGCGATCGCCACGCTGCGCCTGCCCAGGCGCTCCACACTGATCCTTGCGCTGGCCGTCTTCGCCGTCGGCCACGTGATCGCCGCTCTCAGCTCCTCCTTCACAGTGGTGCTCGCGGCCCGCGTGCTCACCGCGCTGGCCACCGGCGCCTTCTGGTCCGTCGCCGCAGTCGTGGCCGCCGCCACGGGCCCAGCCGCCAGCTCCCGCGCCCTGGGCGTGATGATGAGCGGCGTGGGCCTGGCAACCGTGGTCGGCGTGCCGCTGGGCTCCTGGGCCGGCCAGGTGATCGGCTGGCGCGGCGCGTTCTGGGCGCTGGCCGTCCTTGCCGCCGTGGCCGCCCTGGTCATCGGCCGGTATATCCCCACCGAGGAACACCGCGAGACGCCCTCCGTCCGCTCCGAGATCGCCGCGCTGCACCAGGGCCGGCTCTGGCTGCTGCTGAGCGCCACCGCACTCATCACGGGCGGTTACTCGGCCGCCTACAGCTACATCTCACCGCTGCTCATCGATCGGACCGGCATCCCCCAACGAGCCGTGCCACTGGTCCTGATCGGCTACGGTATCGGCGCCCTGGCGGGCACGAACGCCGGCGGACGCTTCGGCGATCGCAAGCCGCTGACCACGTACATCACCACTGCGATCGCCGCCGCGCTGGTCCTGCTGCTGCTGATCCCCCTGTCCAGCAGTGCCGTGCCGACCGTCATCCTGGTGGTGCTCATGGGCCTGACGGGCATGGCCGTACCCCCCATCGCCACCGCCCTGTCCGTGCGCTTCGCGCACTCCGCACCCACCGTCGCCGCCGCCTTGGCCGTGTCGGGTTTCAACACCGGTATCGCGCTCGGCTCCTGGGTGGCGGGCAGCGCCCTGGACTCCTCACTAGGCCTGACCGGCCCGGCCCTCGTCGGCACGGTGATGATCGCCCTCGGTCTGATTCCTCTGATCGCCCTCGCCGCGATACGCGCAACCCGCACCGACACGCCCGGGGTGCTCCGACCGGACGAGGAGGCTGCGCTGGGGGCAGCTGCCGCCGCCCGCCGCGCCGCGCTCTGACCCTCCCCCTCGACCAGGTCGTCGAGGGCTACCGCGCCATGGACGAACGCCGCGCCATCAAGGCGCTGCTGCGCCCCTGACGCCATCCCGTGCCGTGCACACAGGGGGTCCGGTCCACCGGCCGCGGGTGTGCGCGGCTCCGGGCCCCTCAGCCACGGCAAGGCTCCTGCCCCTGCGTTCCGCCCCTCCGTTCCAGGAGATCACCGACCATGTCCGCCCCACTCGCCACGTCCCAGTCCACCGCTGGTGACTTCGACAAGCCGCACGGCTCCGCCACCGCCGCGCTCGTGGCCGCCGTGCTCGGCTTCTTCGTCATCACCCTCGACGCCCTGGTGGTCAACGTCGCCCTGCCCGACATCAGGAACGATCTCGGCGGCGGCATGACCGGACTGCAGTGGGTGATGGACGGCTACACCCTCATGTTCGCCGTTCTTTCGCTGTCCGCCGGAGCCCTGTCGGACCGGATAGGTGCCCGCCGTGCCTTCGGGACGGGGCTGGCGGTCTTCGTCGTCGCCTCGGCGGCGTGCGGCCTGGCACCGAACCTGGGTGTGCTGGTCGGAGCGCGACTGGTGCAGGGTGCGGGCGCCGCCCTGATGATGCCGTCCTCACTGACGCTGATCCGCGAGGCGTATACGGATCCGGCCCGGTGGCGGGCGGTGCCCTGAGCCTGGTCAGCTGGCGGATGATCTTCTTCATCAACCTGCCGGCCGGCGCGGTGGCGCTGTTCCTGCTGGCCCGTGCGGGGCGCTCGCCGCGCAGCGAGGTGCCGTTCGACTGGACGGGGCAGATTGCCGCGGTGATGGCGATGGGGGCGCTCACGTTCGGGGTGATCGAGGCCGGCTCCGACGGCTTCGGCGCACCGAAGGTGCTCGTGGCGCTGGCGCTGGCGGTGGCGGCACTGGCCGTCTTCCTCAGGGCTCAGGCGCGCGGGCGGCACCCGATGATGCCGCTGGACCTGTTCCGCTCCCGCACCATGGTGATCTCGTCGGGAACCGGCTCCGCGTTCACGACCGGGTGCTACGGCATGGTCTTCCTCTACAGCCTCTACCTCCAACAGGAGCGGGGCCTGTCCTCGCTCGCCACCGGCCTCGTCTTCCTGCCGATGACCGTCCTGTCCGGCTTCGTGAGCCCGCTGGCCGCCCGGCTCACCGAGAAGTTCGGGCCACGGGTGCCCATCGTCGGCGGCATGTTCCAGATGGGCGTGGGCCTGGCGGTGCTCGCCGCCCTCCCGGCCTCCACGCCCACCTGGCTTCTGGCCGTCGTGATGATCCCGGTCGGGACCACCGGCCCGCTGGCCATGCAGCCGACCACCGCGGTGCTGCTGGAGAGGGTCCCCGCCCACCGCTCCGGGGTGGCAAGCGGCGTGTTCAACACCAGCCGCCAGATCGGCGGCGCCCTGGCCGTGGCCGTCTTCGGCGCCCTGCTCGCCGACCGCGCCCAAATCCTGCACGGCCTGCGCGAGAGCCTGGTGATCGCCGCGGTGGCGGCCTTCGCCGCAGCGGCAGCGAACCTGCTGCTCAAGCCGGCCTCAAGGAGGCAGTGACGAGCGACCCATGCCCCCATCACTGCCCTTTACATCACTCACACCGCGAAGGAGACGCACCGATGGCGACGTGGACGAGCGACGAGCTCAGCATGATCGAGGCAGCGGACGAGCTGGAGATCGCGCCCCTGCGACGCGACGGAACACCGCGCAGGCCGGTGCCGATCTGGGTCGTCCGCGACGGTGACGACCTCTATGTCCGCTCCTACCGGGGCAGCGACGGTTCCTGATACCGCGCCGCCCGGGCGAACGGCGCCAGCCACGTCCGCTCCGGCGGCGTCGACAAGGACGTCACCTTCGAGACGGAGACCGACCCCGCAGTCAACGACCGGGTCGACGCCGCGTACCGCACCAAGTACGGCCGCTACGGCGCAAACTACGTCAACACCATGGTGGCCCCTGGCACGCGAACCACCACCCTCAAGCTCGTCTCGCGCTGATCGAGCTGCTGGCGCCGTCACCGGGTCGTCATCCTCGGTTCCCGGAGCCGGCCTCCCCGGGCAGTGCCGCGTCGAGGCCCGGGCCGACCGGCTGCCTCGTCTTCCGCCAGGACATCGCCGATGCTCGATGAGCGGCAGCCGGCCCTGGCCACGCCGCGGACGGCGCGCGGCACAGAAGGTCGATCAGCCGCGCGACATGTACGTGGCGAACTCCTCCAGTGAGATCTCGCCGTCACCGTTGGTGTCCATCTGCCGGACGACCTCGACGGCGGTCTCGTCGGTGATCTCCTCCCCGAGAGCATTCATCAGCAGCTTCAGCTCGGAGGCGGAGATGTGCCCGTCCTTGTTCATATCGACGATCTCGAACGTGGCCGCGTAGGTGCTGGCGTCCGGCATGGTCACGAGCCTTCCTGGTCAAGGGGTACGGCCCTCGCGGGCCACAGCGGACACAACCTAGTGGAAGTCCTGCCCGGCATGCCGCCCATGACCGGTCAGGTTCCGCTCTCCGGCGAATGTTCGTGTGCGGGCGGCTTCAGGAAGGAATAGGCCATCTGTCGAGCGACCGCCTTTACACAGTAAGGTGGGGGTGGTGAATCGCGTTCGGCGGCCTCGAACCGCCATACTCGGGCATGTGGCACCCGTGTACGAGTTCCTCCACCACCCCGGACCCATCCCGTTCGCCCACCGCGGCGGATCCCGCGACGGCCAGGAGAACTCGATGGCGGCCTTCGAGCACGCCATCGGCCTGGGCTACCGCTACCTCGAGACGGATGTGCGCGCCACCGCCGACGGCGTCCTGATCGCCTTCCACGACCACAGCCTCGACCGGGTGACCGACCGCCAGGGAATCATCGAGCGGCTTTCCTACCCGGAGGTGGCCAAGGCCCGGATCGCCGGGCGGGCGCCGATCCCGCGGCTCGAGGAGATCCTCGGCGCCTGGCCCGAGGCACGTCTCAACATCGATGTGAAGGCCGAGAGCGCGATCGGCCCCCTCACCGAGGTGCTGTACCGCGCCGACGCCTGGGACCGGGTGTGCGTCACGTCGTTCTCCTCCCGGCGGCTGCGGCAGGTCCGGGCGCGCATGCGCCTGCTGTCCGGCCGTGAGGTCTGCACCGCGATGGGCCCCCGCGGCGTGGCCGCGCTGCGCGCCCATTCCCTCGGCGGCCCGCTCGCCGGGCCCCTGCGCGCTGCCGTCGGCGGGGCTCCGTGCGCCCAGGTTCCGTACCGGCTGGGACACGCCCCGTTCGTCACCGCGGCGTTGCTGGAAAGCGCACACGCGCTCGGGCTGAAGGTCCACGCGTGGACCGTCAACGACGACGCCGAGATGGGCCGCCTCCTCGACCTCGGCGTCGTCGGCGTGCTGACCGACGACATCGAGGCCCTCCGCGACGTCATGAAGGCCCGTGGACTGTGGGCGACGGCCGCCACGTAAGCGGCCTGCCGGGCGATCCCCCCGGCACGACGCCCGCGGACTCGTGCCCGCGGGGAGGGCCCGCGACGCGGCCGCCGGCCACCGCGCCCGCGTACGGTGACCGGCGCCGCGAACAGCGC
>JAOPYL010000265.1 GCA_025964625.1 Actinoallomurus sp.
ACGAGGCACCGGTCGGGTACGGCACGACGATCCGGTAGAGCGTGTATCCCAGGCATGATGGCCTGCTGGCCGACGCCGCGGCGCTGTCGGCCGCCGCGGTCCTCTCCCCCGTCGCGGGGTCGTACGACTCCGCCGCTTACGAAGGATTCCGGACATGCCTCTCGTCTCAGCAGGAGAAATAGTCGCCCCCGCACGCGGGGTCGGCGCGTTCAATGTCGTCCAGCTCGAACACGCCGAGGCGCTGATCTCGGGGGCCGAGGCCGCCGGCCTGCCCGTCGTACTCCAGATCAGTGAGAACTGCGTGCGCTACCACGGGGCGCTGGAACCGATCGCGGTCGCGACGCTGGCCGCCGCGCGCGCCGCCGACGTGCCGGTCGCCGTCCACCTCGACCATGCCACGTCCCCCGGGCTCGTACGGGAGGCGGTCGAGCTCGGCCTGGGCTCGGTGATGTACGACGCGTCGGCGCTCGACTACGACCGCAACGTCGCGACGACGGCCGAGGTGACGGCCTACTGTCACGAGCACGGCGTCTGGGTCGAGGCCGAGCTCGGCGAGGTCGGCGGGAAGGACGGCGTGCACGCACCCGGCGCGCGCACGGACCCGGAGGAGGCCGTGCGCTTCGTCGCCGCGACCGGCGTCGACGCCCTGGCGGTGGCGGTCGGAACCTCGCACGCGATGACCGACCGGACCGCGGCGGTCGACCTGGGCCTGATCAGCCGGCTGCGCGACGCCGTGCCGGTGCCGCTCGTGCTGCACGGCTCGTCCGGTGTGCCCGACGTCGACCTCACGCGCGCGGTCATGGCCGGCATCGCCAAGGTGAACATCGCGACCCATCTGAACAAGGTGTTCACCGATGCCGTGCGCGGATACCTGGCCGGCAACCCGGCGGTCGTGGACACCCGGAAGTATCTCGCGCCGGGACGCGACGCCGTGGCCCGCGAAGTGGCCCGGCTGCTGGGCGCGGTGCTCGCCAGCGCCTAGCGTAACCCTTAACCTCTGTGGCTTAGGATCGTCAAGACCCCGGACGCCCAACACGGTTGAAAGGATCAACCGAACCCCTTGGGTGTGTTCGCGGACTCCGGCAGGTCACGGGGGATGAGTGAGCGGCAAGAACGACGACATCGGGGCTGGGGAGCCCGGCATGTCCGATAAAAGAAGAGATAACGGCGGCTCAGGCGGGCCCGCGGACGGCGGGAAGCAGCGAGATGCCTCGAAGCGGGACGACGCCGCCACGGCCGGCGACACGACCAGGGATGACATGGTCGCACCGGACGAAGCGGCGGGAAACGGACCCACGGCGGCGGGCCCGTCCGCGTCCGGCGAAACACCCGATCCGGGCGACGCGGGCGAGAGCGCGAAGCCGGACGACACGGACGAGAGCGCGAAGCCGGACGACACGGACGCCCCCGCGGACGCGACCAGGCCACTGATCGTCTCGGCGGAAACCGCAGCCGGCAAGACCGGGCCTGAGACGACGGCCGACGAGACGACGGCCGACGAGACCGCGGAACAGGACGACTCGGCGACCGCCGGCGACCCGGCCACGCCGGACGGCGAGGCCGGCTCCAAGGACGCGCCCAAACCCCACCTCATGCCGCCCGGCGAGTCCGCGGCGGACGACCCGGCGGCGACCGTGGCCGACGGCGGTGTGCCGGCGGTGCCCGCCGCCAAGGCGGCACCGGACGGCAAGAACAACCGGCCGAACCGCGGGGGCAGGTACGCGCGGCGCGCGGCCTACGTCCTGGGCGTTCTGGTCCTGCTGCCCATCATCGGTTTCGTCATCGTCTATCTGATGACGCCGATTCCGAACTCCACACAGCCCGCCGCCAAGGCGCAGCAGTCGGTCTTCTACTACAGCGACAACAAGACGGTGATCGCGCGCAGCGGCAGCTTCGACCGTCGGCCGGTTCAGCTGAAGGAGGTGCCGGGACAGGTGCGGGACGCCGTCATCTCCGCGGAGAACCGCAGCTTCTACAGCGACTCCGGCGTGTCGATGAGGGGCTCGGCGCGCGCGGTCTGGGCGACGCTGACCGGCGGCTCGATGCAGGGCGGGTCGACCATCACCCAGCAGATGGTCCGCAACTACTACAGCGGCCTCAGCCAGCAGCGGACGGCCGGCCGGAAGCTCAAGGAGATCATGATCGCGCTGAAGGTCTCGCGCGAGAAGGACAAGAGCTGGATCCTCCAGCAGTACCTCAACACGATCTACTTCGGGCGGGACGCGTACGGCATCGAGTCGGCGGCTCAGGCGTACTACAACAAGGACGTCGGGAATCTGACCGCCGCCGAGGGCGCCTACCTGGCGGCGGCGATCCAGGTGCCGAGCTACGCCGGCGACCTCTCGATCAACGGCGCCCAGGCCTACATGCAGGCCCGCTGGCGGTACGTCGTCAACGGCATGGTCCAGATGAGGACCATCAGCCCGCAGCAGGCGGCGACGATGAAGTTCCCCAGCCCGGAAAGGCAGAAGCACAAGTCGATCTTCGCTGGCGACAAGGGCTACATGGTCAGCCAGGCGAAGGCCGAGCTGAGGCGGATGGGGTACACCGACAACCAGATCAACATGGGCGGGTTGAAGGTCCGGACCACCTTCGACAAGAACCTGATGGACGACGCCAAGCAGGCGGTCGAGGGCAACATCCCGGCGGGCACCTCCACGAAGGTCATGACCGGGCTCGTCTCCATCGATCCGTCCACCGGCGAGATCAACGCCTTCTACGGCGGCAAGGACTATCTCGACCAGGCGTTCAACACCGCCTTCGACGCCAAGGTGCAGGCCGGTTCGGGCTTCAAGCCGTACGTCCTGGCGGCGGCGCTGGACGACGGTGAGTCCCTCAACACCTATGTGGACGGCAGCTCACCGCAGACCTTCGCCGGCACTGAGATCCAGAACGACCGCGACGAGAACTTCGGCGAGGTCAACCTCGTCACCGCGACGCAGGACTCCATCAACACCGCGTACATCAACCTCGGCCAGAAGGTCGGGCTCGACAAGGTGATCACGACCGCTGAGAAGGCCGGCATCCCGGCCGCCCAGCTCGAGCCGCACAAGGACGCGGCCACGCTGCCGCTCGGCGTCGCGGACGTCAGCGTCGAACAGCAGGCCGCCGGCTACGCCACGTTCGCGTCGGAGGGCGTCTACCACGCGCCGCACGTGCTCAAGTCGGTGACCGACCGCGACGGCAAGGTGCAGAAGCCCGCCGAGACCGGGAAACGGGCGTTCAGCACGACCGTCGCCCGGGACGCGACCTACGCGATGCAGAAGGTCGTCGACGACGGCACCGGCGTCAACGCGGGGCTGCCCGACCGCAACGCGGCGGGCAAGACCGGCACGACCAGCAGCGGCAAGCAGCTCTGGTTCAACGGGTTCATCCCGCAGATGGCCGCCTCGGTCGGGATCTTCCGGAGCGACAACAAGCCGCTGACGATTTCCGGATACTCCGCGTACGGCGGCGACCTGCCCGCCAAGATCTGGCGCTCGTACATGGTGGAGGCCGACCAGGACCTGCCGGTGAAGTCGTTCGGCTCGCCCTCGGTCTACACCGGCGGGAGCGGGCGTCCGACGTTCGGGCCCGTTCTGCCGCGCCCGCACCCGACCTCGACCCTGGGGCGCCCGATCCCCCGGCCGATCCCGCCGACCCATCGGCCGCCGCCGACGCCGCCGACCGTGCCACCGCCCGTCCCGCCGCAGCCCGTCCCGCCGCCGACCGGAGCCCCGGTGCGGAACCAGAGTGACGGGTACCCGGACATGCCCGGCTGACGGCTGAGCTGCCGGCGGAAAGGGCCACCAGAGGTCGAACCGGCATGCTTCGGGTGGCTGATCTATACTCGCCACAGGTCACGAGCGCCAGCGACAAGCCCCGGCTAGCTGGCCGGCAACCCTCCGTCCGTGGCGGGGTGCCCCGGGTGATGACCAGGTCGGGCACAACCGTGCCAGGCAAGCGCGGACCCTCCCGGGGTCCCCGGTCCCGCTGGAGACGTGTTGTCCGCTGTCATCGATTTCCCGCCTGTCACCCGCTCCGCCCTTCGTATCGTGGGCGGAAGCGTCCCCGTCCCGGTGTCCGGTGGCCGGACCGTGCCGTACGCGAACCTCGACTACGCGGCGAGCGCGCCCTGTCTGGAGCCGGTGCGCGACGCGCTGGACGCGGCCCTGCCGTACTACAGCAGCGTTCACCGGGGCGCCGGGTACGCGTCCCAGGTGACGACCGACCGGTACGAGCGCGCCCGGGAGACGGTGCGGGCGTTCGTCGGCGCGTGGCAGCGCGACGCGGTGGTGTTCACCCGCAACACCACCGACGCCATGAACCTGCTCTCCCACGTCCTGCCGCGCGGCACCACGGTCGTGGTCTTCGAGTCCGAGCACCACGCGAACCTGCTCCCCTGGCAGCGCGGCAACCGCGTCGTACGGCTGCCGGCCCCGCACTCGCCGGCGGCCGCGGTCGCCGCGGCCGGGGAGGCGCTGCGCTCGGCACCGTCCGGCCCGCGCCTGCTCGTCGTCACGGCGGCCTCCAACGTGACCGGCGAGCTCTGGCCCGTCGCCGAGCTGGCCCGCGTGGCCCGCCAGCACGGCGCCCGCATCGCGGTGGACGCGGCGCAGTTCGTCGCGCACCGGCCACTCGACATGGCCGCGCTGGACGTGGACTACGTCGCCTTCTCCGGGCACAAGCTGTACGCGCCGTTCGGCGCGGGCTGCCTGGTCGGACGGGCCGACTGGCTGCGCGCCGCGGAGCCGTACCTGCTGGGCGGCGGCGCCACCGCGGCCGTCGGTGAGCGCGTGACGTGGTCGGCCGACCCGGAACAGCGGCACGAGGCCGGCACCCCGAACGTTCTCGGCGTCGTGGCGCTCGCCGCGGCGTGCGAGGCGCTCAGCGACTGGGACAGCCTCGTCGCGGAAGAGGAGCGGCTCCTGGATCGGCTGCGTACCGGCCTGGCCGCGATCCCCGGCGTGCGGGAACTCTCGCTGTGGGGCGATCAGAACCCGCGGGTCGGCATCGTGTCGTTCGTCGTGGAGGGCCGTGACTCACGGGCTCTCGCCACCGCGCTGTCGGACCAGTACGGCATCGGCGTGCGGGACGGGAAGTTCTGCGCCCACCCGTTCGTGCGGCGGCTGGTCGGCGAGGGATCCGGCGGCTGCGAGAGCGACGGAACCGCCCTGCGGGCGAGCTTCGGCATCGGCACGACCGGCGAGCACATCGACCGGCTGCTGGCCGCTCTCCGACGGCTGGCAGTGTGACACACGCCGCTTTCATTGAGGGAACTCTCCGCTCGTCGCCGAAAACCGCCAGGTCGTCGTGGCACATGCCCAGGCAGTGCCGAGGCGTCCCGCTGGACTCGGCATACTCCGCAGCACCGCCGGTTTCATCCGGGTACGGTGGACGCCTCCACAATCGAGCTTCCGGGGGGTGGCGACATTGACCGACACATGGGAGCCCGCGAACCAACTGGAACAGCAGCTCCGCGACGCGCTGCGCGACGGCGACCAGGACGCTTACTTCGCACAGGTGAGCCAGGCGGAGCTCTTCGTTCCGCTGCCGCCGGGCGAGGCCGAATCGGTCATGGCCGACCAGACGGCCTTCACCTGGCCGACGAGCACCCGTGAGGGCCGTACGCACGTGCTCGCGTACACCTCGGGGGAGGCGGCGCGCGCGTGTCTCGGCGACTCCTACCAGCATTCCGTGCGGATGTCGCTCGCGGACATGGCCCGCTCGTGGCCCGACCAGGAGTGGTGGCTCGCGCTGAACTCCGGGCTGCCGATCGAGGGCTACCTGCCCGCCTGGTTCATCGGGCAGCTCACGGCGGGCATCGTGCCGATGGTGGCGGAGGTCGCGCCGGTCCAGGACGCCGTGCCGCCCCAGCCCGTCCAGGGTTCGACGCCGCCCGCGCCCATGCCGGAGGCTGTGCCGCCCGCCTCCGCTCACGACTCGATACCGCCGATGCCGGACGGACTCCCGCCCGCACCCGGCCAGAACGGCATGCCCCCGGTCGCGACAGCGGACTCCATGCCGCCCCCGCCCGTACCGGACGGCGTCCCACCGGCGCCCCCCCATGACTCGATACCGCCGATGCCGGAGGGCGTGGCACCCGCGCCCGCCTCCGTTCATGACTCGATACCGCCGATGCCGGACGGACTGCCGCCCGCACCCGGCCAGAACGGCATGGCCCCGGTCGCGACGCCGGACTCCATGCCGCCTCCGCCCCCGCCGGACCTGACGCCGCGGGCTGAGGTGACCGCGCCGCACGACGTACCGTTCGGGGTGGACCGAGCACCGATCACGCTGCACATCACCCAGGACGCCGAGTTCGCACCGCTCGACGATGAGGAGCGGGCGCTCTACGAAGCGGCCGCGCGGGGCGACCGGGAGACGTTCCTGCGAACGTTGCTGGGCGTCCGCCAGATCTGGGTGCCGATCGTGGAGGGCGGTGACCTGATGCTGGGGCCCGGCCGTGCGGGCTTCCAGTGGTACGTCGAAGAATCCGCCGGCCGCCCCACCGTGCCGTTCTTCACCGGGCCCGGCCGGATGCGCGAGGCGATGGGCGGTCACCCGTTCGTCCTGTCCGACCTCGCGAAGGTCCTCCGATTCTGGCCGGACTCCGGGTGGGACCTGGTCGTCAACGCCGGCACGCCGATCGGCGCCTCGATCGCCGGCGAGCGGATCACGGCCATGTCGCACCAGGTGGACGCGGAGGCCGCCGCCCGGCTGGCGAGTGACTTCCCGGCACAGAGCGACGCCGAACGGCAGATGTTCGACGCCCGCAGCGACCCTGAGATGCTCCTCAAGGTCCTGCTGGACACCTCGGTGTTCCTGCCGGTCTGGAGCCGTACGCCGCCGGCGGTACAGACGCCGCCCGGCGACCCGTCGTTCCCCTGGTCGGCGGTCCCGGTCCGGGGCCGCCCGTCGGTGCTCGCCTTCACCTCTTTCGACTGGATGAAGGCGGCGGTCGGCACGACCGGCTTCGTGATGCCGACGTTCGCCGACCTGCTCGCCGCCTGGCCGGAGCAGGACTGGTCCGTGTCGGTCAACCCGGGTACGCCCATCGAGGCGGCCCTGTCCGGTGAGCAGATCCGTACGCTGATCGGCCTGACCGCGGACCGGCCTCGCGCCGAGGTCCCGTCGGCCGCCGAGCCACCGCGGCTCCAGACCGACGCACCGCCGCCGGCCGAACCAGCACAGATCCGGACCGACGTGCCACCGCCCGCGGACGGGCCGCAGTTCCAGGGCGAGTCGCCGCAGGAGCACTCCGCCGATGACGCGGCGGATGTTCCGGACGCTCCGGCCGGACCGTGGACGATCATGCAGAAGGTGGTGCCGCACGACCAGGTCTCCTGGTATCTCGACCAGGCGTACGACCGGGTGGCCGGCTTCGTCCATCGGGTCCAGGACGTGATCGAGCTCGGCACCCCGGGACGGCTGTACGAATCCCTCGGACTGCTCCGTGATGGCTCGGCGTTCAATCTCGACGACGCCGAGGTCCATGTCATCCGGTGGCCCGCGTACCGCTCCGGGCTGTATCGCACGCCGCTCGGCGGCCAGGCCGAGGAGGCCCTGCAGGGGTGGGGTGAGGGCGGCTGGGTCGTCGAAGCCCCACCGTTCCAGGGTGACGGCTTCGCGCCGGGCAGCGGTGGCAGCATCCGCGAATACAAGATCGACAGCCTGCGACTGCCGCACGGCTCTGAGATGTACACCATCGGCCGCGACGGGGCGGAACGCTTCACCGCCCGCTACGACGCGGACCGGATGGTCTGGGGGGACTCGGAGTGATCAGGGATGGGTACACCGCGCGCTGGCGTGACGCCGACTACGACGCGGTGCCGGGCGTGGACGGGGAGGTCCGGCTGTACGCCGCGGCGCCGACCGAGGGCTTCGAAGAGGTGCGGCCCGGCCGGTTCCTGCAGGTCGTCCCGGAAAACGAGGTGGAGAGCCTGCGCTACGTCCGCACCCACTGCACCTGGCGCGGGGAGCCGTTCGTCATCATCGGCGAGCACGAGGGCTGGGTGCGCGTGGAATACACGGGCGGCCGCGCACCCATCGCGGTGGCCATGGGCCTGGACAAGGTCGACGTGGGGGTGTATCAAGCGTGGGTGGCACGCCAGGAGATCGCCGAGCTTCGCCAGGAGCACATCTGAAGTTTGCTGAGATATAACTCTCCCAGCACGGTTGATTGCTGAGCTGTGACGTGATCGCATGATTCTTACCTGACCCGTGGGGTAAACCCGGGTGAAGCGTCACCGGCGATGCGATGGGGAGGTTGTGGGCTAGTGCTCGCACGATCGGTACGGAATCCGCTGGTCATCGGCCTAGGCACCGGAATCGTCCTGGTCGGCGGCAGCGC
>JAOPYL010000288.1 GCA_025964625.1 Actinoallomurus sp.
GAAGATGCTGCCGAAGAGATCTTCGACGTCGACGTCCTCGAAGCCGCCGCCGAAACCACCGGTACCGGCGCCCGCACCCGCCCGCGCCCGGCCGGCACCGGCCCGGGCCCAGGTCTCGGGATCGACGTCCTCTGGAACGCGCCGGAAGTCCTCGCCGAAGACGTCATAACGTTTCCGCTGTTCAGGGTCGGACAGGACCGAGTAGGCCTCGGAGATTTCCTTGAAGCGGTCCTCCGCCTCCGGGGCCTTGTTCACGTCCGGGTGGTACTTGCGGGCGAGCTTGCGGTATGCCCGTTGGATCTCCTCCTGGCTCGCCGTCCTCGATACGCCGAGAGTCTCGTAGAAATCACGGGACTGGGCCATTGCCACGCCCCTTCGCGACCACTACCTGAGCGGGCCGCAACTGGGTCTCGCCGTCGCCGTAGCCGGGCCTTACCACCTGCACGATCGTGCCGTCGGGTGCGTCGGAGGCCGCGTCGGTGCTCACCGCCTCGTGCCGGGTGGGGTCGAACAGCTGCCCCTCGTCCTCACGTCGCGGGAATCCCAGGCGGTTGATCACCTCCATGGCCTGGTCGAGCACTGACCGCACACCTTGGATCACGACGCGCGGATCGGCCTCAGCGTGCTCCAGCGCACGTTCCAGGTTGTCGAGGACGGGCAGCCACTCGGCGGAGGTTCTGGCCCGCTCGCCGGCCCGCTGCCGTTCGGCGTCCCTCGCCGCGCGCTTGCGGAAGTTGTCCAGGTCGGCGAGGGCGCGCCGCCATCGGTCCTCCAGCTCAGCGATCTTCGCCGCGGGGTCCGCTTCCGGCCGGGCCGTCTCCGCCTCGGGCCGGCCGGTGTCCCCACCGGGGCCGCCGGTCTCCGGACCGGGGCCGCCGGTCTCCGGACCGGGCCGGCTCACCGGCTCCTCTGGCCGGCCGGCATTCTCGTCCGGCGGGCTCACCGGCTGCCCGGGCCGGCCGGTCTCGTCGTCGGGCCGCATGTCACTCATCGGTCGTGAACTCCGCATCGATTACGTCCTCGTCTCCGCCGCCCTGGCCGGGCTGTGGGCCCTGGGGTCCGCCGGCGGGACCACCCCCGGGACCGGGACCACCGCCGGGACCGCCGGGACCGGGGCCACCGCCAGGACCGCCCGCACCCGGAGCCGAGGCCGAGGCGGCCGCTGCGCCGAGGGCCTGGTAGACCTGCTGGAGCTCGCCGGCCAGGGACCGCAGCCGCTCGGTGGGCGCCTCTTCCTTGATCGCCTGGCGAGCGTCGTTGACCAGCATCTGGGCGCGTGCCTTCTCATGCTCAGGCACGTTCGGCCCGAGCTCTTCCAGCCGCTTCTCCACCTGGTACGCGACCGAGTCGAGCTCGTTGCGGGCGTCGATCATCTCGCGCAGCCGGGCGTCCTCGCTCATGTGCTGCTCGGCATCGTGGATCATCCGCTCGATCTCGGCCTGATCCAGGTTCGTGGTCTCGCTGATGGTGATGGTCTGTTCGGCTCCGGTGTCCTTGTCGCGGGCGGAGACGTTCAAGATGCCGTTGGCGTCGACGTCGAAGGTCACCTCGACCTGCGGCTCACCGCGCCGGGCGGGCCGGATGTTCTCCAGCCTGAACCTGCCGAGGGTCCGGTTGTCGGCGGCCCGTTCGCGTTCGCCCTGCAGAACGACCACGTCCACAGCGGTCTGGTTGTCCTCAGCGGTGCTGAACGTCTCCGAACGGCGGGCCGGGATCGTCGTGTTGCGCTCGAGGGTCTTGGTCATCACGCCGCCGAGCGTCTCCAGGCCGAGCGACAGCGGCGTGACGTCGAGCAGGACGACGTCCTCCACCTCGCCCTTGAGGACGCCGGCCTGAATGGCGGCGCCGAGCGCCACGACCTCGTCCGGGTTGACCGTCATGTTCGGTTCCTTGCCGCCGGTCAGCTTGCGCACGAGGTTCTGCACGGCCGGGATGCGGGTGGAGCCGCCGACGAGGATGACCTCGTCGATGTCGTCCGCGGTGACCTTGGCGTCGGACATCGCCTGCCGCATCGGGCCCTCGCAGCGCGCCAGCAGATCGGCGATGAGCTGCTCGAACGTGGACCGCATGAGCGTCGTGTTGAGGTGTTTGGGCCCGGATGGGTCCGCGGTGATGAACGGCAGGTTGATCGTCGTCTGGGTCACCGTGGAGAGCTCGATCTTGGCCCTCTCCGCGGCCTCGAAGAGGCGCTGCAGAGCCTGGGGATCCTGGCGCAGGTCGATGCCGGTGTCCCGCTTGAATTCATCGGCCAGGTGGTCGACGATCCGGGCGTCGAAGTCGTTGCCGCCGAGGTGCCCGTCACCGGAGGTGGCGCGGACCTCGACGACGCCGTCACCGACGTCGAGGAGGCTCACGTCGAAGGTGCCGCCACCCAGGTCGAAGACGAGGACGGTCTCGCTGCCCCTCTTGTCCAGGCCGTACGCCAACGCCGCCGCGGTCGGCTCGTTGATGATCCGCAGGACCTCCAGGCCGGCGATGCGGCCGGCGTCCCTGGTGGCGTGACGCTGGGCGTCGTTGAAGTAGGCGGGCACGGTGATGACGACCTCGGTCACGCGTTCGCCGAGGAACTTGCCGGCATCGTCGGCGAGCTTCCGCAGGATCAGTGCGGAGATCTCCTCGGGGGCGTACAGCTTGCCGAAGATATCGAAGCGAACCGCGCCGTCCGGGCCGGGCACGATCTTGTAGGTGACCGCTTTCAGCTCACTGGTCACCTCGTCGTACTTGCGGCCGATGAAGCGTTTGGCGGAGTAGATGGTGCCCTGGGGGTTCAGGATCGCCTGCCGCCGCGCGAGCTGGCCTACGAGGCGTTCCCCTTCGGGGGTGAAGGCCACCGCGGAAGGGGTCGTACGGGATCCCTCGCTGTTGGGGATGACGGTGGCGTTGCCTTCCACCATCGACGCGATCACGGAGTTCGTCGTACCGAGATCGATTCCTGCTGCTTTCGGCATCATTACCTCCTGGGCGTGGCCGACTGGTCCCGGTGCCCCGGACGCCGGGACCGGCACGCGGGTCAGCCTGTGATTTCGACGCGGCGGTTCTGCTCACTGGTCGTCGACTTGGGCACCGTGACGGTGAGCACGCCTTCGTTGAGCTGGGCCCTCACGCCTTCCGGATCGATGTCGGACGGCAGCAGGACGCGGTACTCGAAGCGTCCGCGGCGGCGCTCCCTGCGCCGCCAGAGGCGGCCTTCCTTCTCGACGATCTCGCCGGAGATCACCAGCTCGTGCTCGTTCAGCCGGATGTCGACCTCGTCCCTGGCCGCGCCTGGCAGTTCGGCCTCGACCACGTACGCGTCGTCGGTCTCGAACACGTCGGCCGGCGGCGACCATGGCGCGGCCGTGTCGATGTCTCCGAACGCCGCGTTGATCAGCTGGCCCATCTGGTCGTAGATGTCCTCGAACTCCCTCGGCGCACCCGCGAGGTTCGTGTTCTGCCCCCTCCGATGGGCGATCGGCAGCGCCATGGCTCTAACCTCCTCGGTCGGAACGTCCTACTAGATCGACGCTCGTCCCCCGGATCGCCCGGCGCATCCTCAGACTTGGTAGCCCTGGCGACCGGCGTGCCGCCAGAAGACCAGCAGGCTGACCACGCCGAGGACCGCCACCACGGCAAGGCCGCTGTCGGACAGGACGGTGTACAGGTGGACCTGCTCGGGCGTGGGCCGGATGACGTACCCGTACGACAGCAGCCGCAGCTGCCACACCGAGCCGGTGAGCAGGTAGGTCAGGACGGTGGCGATGCCGGGCATGGAGTCCCACAGCGCGTGCAGCATCGAGACCCAGAGGTAGGTCCCCAGGAGCAGCCAGGTGTAGCGGAACCCGCCCTCGCGGGCCTCGTGGAACAGCACGCCACCGAGGATCGCCGTCCACAGTCCGTGCCCGAACGGGGCGAGCACACTACGCAACAGCTCGGTCTCCACCAGTGCGTGCAGGGACAGGCCGTGGAGGGTGAGCAGGGCGGTGAAGGCGTACCCGGCGGTCTCGAACGCGGCGAAGCCGAACCCGACCGCCGCGCCGAGCACGATCCCGTCCCGGACGTGACGGTACGGGAGCCGCCGCGTGACAAAGACGAGCGCGGCCAGCTTGGCCGCCTCCTCGATCAGCCCGACACCGAGGAACAGCAGCGGCGACGGATGGAGCAGGTAGGTCTCCAGGACCGACGCGCCCAGCACGCCGAGCAGACCGCCGACCACGAAGGCGCTGACCACCGCCTCCATGGTGACGTGCTCGTCCCGCCAGTGATCGAACGCCCAGGCCACGAACGACACCGGCACGAGGAAGCTGCCCAGCAGCACGAGGGTGGGGAGGAGAGCGATATTTCCGGTGTTCAGCGTCACGAACACGCTGGCCACCCACAGGATGAGTCCGACGACGAATATCCGTGGCCAGGTGCGAGGGGTGCGCGGAGACGTCCTTGATCTGATGCTGGCGCTCATCGGCGCTCCTCAGCGGGTTATGGCGGCGGGCACGCCTCTGAGCGTCACCGTTCACTCTGGGTGCCCGCATCCTCCGATCGAGTAGTGCCGGGCGGCTGCACGCAGGCGTCACATGTGTGCGGGCACCTCACCGGACCCGCCGCACGCGTCTCGCCGGCCCGGCGCCGGCCTACAGGAGGAGGTCGAAGGCGGCGATGACACGCTCCCACTGCTCGGCCTGCGGGTTCTTCCGCTCCGGATCAATGATCTTGAAGGCGCGCGCAAGCGCCAGCGTCAGGCCGCCGATGATCTCGGGCAGCCCCTGTTCGGTCTCCTCGGCGATCGTCAGGTCGAGCGGCGGCCGCTTGGCGAGCTGCTCCAGGATCGGTTCCAGCTCGATGTCCTCGTCCAGCTTGCGGAAGGCATGGATGGACTCCTGCAGTCCCTTGGTCACCGGCAGGTCGGACGGCTGGATGATGTCGCGGGCGTTCGACTTGGCGTGGGCCTGGCCGATGAGGAGCAGGTCATAGGTCTTGCGGTCGACGAAACCCTCGTAGCGCCTGAGATCGTCCTTGTCGACGTCCACGCCGCCCGCGGTCCTGAAGAGCCGCTGGAACCGCGCCACCGCGCTCGGGCGCATCCGCACCACCTCCTGCGCCGAGCCTCACCCCGCCGTACGCCGCCGGCATCCCACAACCGGACAGGATCCTTCCCGCCCGTCCCGCCACGTTGTGAGGGGCGCCCCCATCTGGCCAGAGCAAGGTGAGGGCGCCCCTCACACGGGGATCAGCCACGAGCGTGCGCCCCGGCGAAGTCAGCAGGTCTTGAAGCGGTAGTCCGGGCTGCCGGGCTCGCTCACGTCCCGGTCGCGGAGCACGACGGACAGCGCCGCGCCCGAGCCGCGGCAGGTCGCCGCGAAGTCGCCCGCGCTGTACTCGATGTCGAAGACGCGGTTCGCGTACGCCGACGCGTACTGCCCGCACTCCCCGTAGCGGCCGCATTCCTCGGTGACGGCGAAGTCGAAGCCGATGCTGTTGTGCTGGGCCAGCAGATCGGTGGTGTTCTTCTGCGCGATCGCCAGGCCGGCGGCGTGGGCGCGGCGGGCCAGGAGACGGGCGAACGAGGCGTTGTCGGACAGGGTCAGCCGGCCACCGGACCGCTCGTAGGAGTCGAGGTTGTCCGGCTCCACCGCCTGGAAGCCGCGGTGCGCGCAGCCGTCGATCCACGTGCCCACGATGGAGGCGATCTCGGCCCGCCTGGCGGGCGTTGAGACGTCCAGCAACGCCTCGTTCCAGTCCTGGTCCACGATCACCGCGCCGCCCGCGCCGCGCAGAAGCAGCTCCGGGTGCGTCTTCTTCCACCAGTTCAGCTCGTCCGGCTGGGCCTGGAAGGCGTTGACATAGCAGATGTTGTACAGCCCGGCGGCCGGCTCGCCGGAGCGGTCGCGGGAGAGGACGCGGACCCCGCGGGCGGGCGCGTACGAAGCACCGATCTGGTAGTCGAACGTGGCATTGGCCGGCGGCGGCACGACCCGCGCCGCACGAGGCGACGGGCTCGGTCCGACCGGCCGCGACGACGCGCCGTCGGCCAGCGACAGCGCCATCACGGACACCGCGCCGAGCGCCGCGACGGCGGCGACCACCACGCCGGTCACAACCGCCTTGCGCCGTAGGTAGGGACGAGGGCGCACGTGCAACTCCTGTACGGAAAGGGGAATCAGGCCATGGTTGCCACCGGACCGTACCGGCTCCGCCGCACGGCGGATCCGCGGCCGTCACATCCGCACGAGCCCGTCGGCTCCTGGAGGTCACCGCACCGCTTGGCTATCTGAGGCAGGCGCTTCGGGGCGCTATCAGCTGCCTCTCGATGCTGACAGGCGCAGCCGAACTTCATACCTACCTGAAGGAGCGCTCCGATGACTGACCGGCCGCTCTGGCGATCCAAGCGGCGGGCAGCTTACAGATTCACGTTCGCGAGCGTGCCAGCCCTCAGTATTCTCGCGAGTCATGAGTCGAATCGCGCGATATGGGAAGCTGGTCGCCCACGATGGACGAGGCCGAGAGCTCGCTGGGCTTCTGTTGACCGCCGCCGCTCGTCTCAACGCCAACCCCGCCTGCGAGCTGTACTTGGTCAACCGGCAGGCCGACGCGTCCGACACCATCTGGGTGACCGAACTGTGGCGCAGCCAGACCGACCTCGACGCTGCCCTGGAGCAGATCAAGGGCAGCCCGGACACGGCCGCGGCGATGAAGCTCGTCCAAGCGGCCGAAATGATCGAACTGGATCTGCTCGGCGGTAAGGGCCTTGCCCCGGACGGCACTGGAACTGTCTGACGCCCCCGGGAAACGATTCAGCCGGTGGCTGCGGGGATGTCCCCACGTGTGATCACCCAACGGCATGTCGCGCTTTGCCACGTATGACGGAACCGAGCTCGCCTATCACGTGACCGGTCAGGGCGACGCGCTCGTATGCCTGCCGGGCGGGCCGGGACGCGCCTCCGGCCCTCCGCGTCCATCTGGGGCTGGAGCGGATGGACCTCCTCGCCCACTCGGCCGCAGGGAACCTCGCGGTGCTGTACGCGGCCGGGTACCCGCACCGGCTGCGCAGGCTCGTTCTCGTCACACCCGGACTGCAAGCCGCCGGGGTCGACCTGACCGACGACGAATGGCACGCCGCGCTCCAGCGGATGTCCGGCGAACCCTGGTACGAGGACGCCCACCAGGCAATGATGGCCTGGGACGCGGGCGACGACACCCCGGAGATTCGGACCAGGGCGGCGCCGTTCTTCTACGGGCGCTGGAACGACACCATCGCCGCCCACGCGGGCACCGAGCACCGCGCTCCGGCCGCCGCCGAGGGCTTCCATGCCGACGGCGCCTTCGAGCCGGAGAAGACCCGCGCGAACCTGGCCCAGGTGACCGCGCCCGTACTGGTCATCGCCGGCGCGCTCGACGCCGCTCCGACACCTGCGCGGGCGGCGGAGCTCGCAGAGCTCTTTCCGAACGGCCACCTGACGGTCGACCGGGACGCCGCGCACTATCCCTGGGTCACCGGCCCCAGGACCTTCGTGGAAACGGTCGACGACTTCCTGCGCTGAGGCCGGTGTATATCCGCACCTAGGATGTGGGGATGGCACGGCTGCTCATCGTGGAGGACGACGAGACGATCGGGAAGGTGCTGCAGTCCCGGCTTCGGATGCACGACCACGAGGTGGTCTGGGAGCGTTCCGGCCGGGGCGCCATCCGGGAGGCGACTGTCGCCGGCTTCGATCTCGTGCTGCTGGACCTGGGCCTGCCCGACCTTGACGGTATCGAGGTGTGCGGCCAGATTCGCCGTGTCCAGCCCGAGTGCGTCCTGGTGATGCTCACCGCCCGCCAGGACGAGATGGACGTCATCGTGGGTCTCGAGGCCGGCGCCGATGACTATCTCACCAAGCCGTTCGGGCTCGGGGAGTTGCTCGCCCGCATCCGGGCGCATCTGCGACGCGGTGCTCCGGCCGGGCCGGTCCGCCCGGAGTTCACGATCGGTGATCTCGTGGTGGACACGGGCGCCCGCCGCTGTTTCGTCGCGGGCCGTGAGGTGACATTGCGGACCAAGGAGTTCGACCTGCTCAGCCGGCTGGCCTCCGACGCCGGCATGGCGGTCAGCCGCCAGGATCTGATCGCCGACGTGTGGGATGAGAACTGGTTCGGGTCGACCAAGACTCTGGATGTGCATGTCGCGGCGCTCCGCGCCAAGCTGGCCGATGCGGCCGATGCGGCCGCCGCCGAAGAGGTCACCCTTCCGCGGATCGTCACCCTCCGCGGACATGGCTACCGCCTGGACAGCCCCGCCGGCTGAGAGCGCCCGGCGACAAGACAGCCGGGCGCTCCCAGGCTCACAGCTGCCGCAGCACGCTGATGGCCGGGCGGCGGGCCATCCGGACCGCGACGGCGGACACGAGCGCCAGGGCGGCGACCGTGATGACGCCGACCGCGGTGAGGTACGGCCACGGCACGGCGAGCACGGATGGCGGCGGGTCGAAGACACCGGTCAGCACCTTGACCAGCATCTGGGAGAGCAGCGTCCCGATGGCCGCGCCGGCGACGAGCCCGCCGACGGTGAGCACGGCGGCCTCGCCGAAGACGAACCCGCGCAGTTGACGGCCGGTGCCGCCCAGCGCGGTGGCGATCGCGAACGTACGGCGTCGTTCGGCCAGGCCGAGTGCGAGGACCAGCCCTCCGGCAGCGGCGGCGAGCAGCAGCGCGAAGGCCAGTTCGACGCGGGTGAGGCCGGCCAGGTCGACGGCGGTGAGGCTGGACCCCACCACCTTGCGGGTGGTGGCCAGATCGGCGACCGTCGCGGACGGGCCGAGCCGGCTGCGGACCCGGTCGGCGACCGAAGCGATGTGCGCGCCTCCCGTGTCGACGAGGAAGGTGCCGACCGCGTCGCTGCCGGTCTTCTGCGCGACGTAGGAGGCGTTGGCGACGAAGAAGCTGTCCTTGGGCGCGGTCGGGAACTCCTTGACCACACCCGCGTAGTGGAACGGCACGGTGGTGAACTGCTTGGTCCGCCCGTCCTGCAGCCGCAGGTTGAGCAGGTCGCCCGGGCTGAGCTGGAAGTCCTTGACGGTCTCGGCCGACACCAGGATGGAGTCGGGCCTCACCGCCAGGGCATGGGTGAGCTGCCGGGCGGTTCCGCCGGTGAAGTAGGCGTCCTGCAGGGCGGTCGCCTTGGTGATGGTGCCGGGCCGGACGCCGTACAGATCCTGCAGGTCCGAGCCGACGTACGCGAAGCGGTGCTGGAGCGGCTCGACCGCCTTCACGCCGGGAACGGCCGCCAGGCTGCCGGCCTCGCCGGGGCCTGTGGGGGCGCCCGGCGACTCGGTGACGGTGATGTCGGCTCCGTTGGTGAGCAGTGCGTCGGCCTCGGCCTGCTGCCGATAGGTGGCGTTGAAGATGGCGGTGGAGGCGGCGAAGGACACGGCCAGGGCGACGAGCACGATGGAGCGCCCCAGCGGGCGGCGCTGCCGGGACATGCTGCCCGCGACCGTGCCGGAAAGACCGCCGGCGACCGGGCGCAGGGCGGCGCCGACGACTCGCCGGCCGCGCCCGAGCAGGAGATCGCAGAGCCGCCAGGTCAGCAGCCCGGCACCGACCCACAGCAACGCCGGCCCGGCGAAGGCCCAGTAGGACACCGAGATGGCCGGCACTCCTTCGGGCGCCAGCACCAGCTGGTAACTGCCCCGTCCGGTCATGGCGAAGATG
>JAOPYL010000296.1 GCA_025964625.1 Actinoallomurus sp.
GCACACGGGCGCGGGCCCGGACGCCCGCTCCGCCGAGTTCGTCGGCCCTCACCGGCGCGCTCGCCGTCGCCCTCAGGACCGGAACACCTGCCCTGGCGGGCGTTCCGCCGGCACCGCCGGCACCGCCGGGACCGGCGCGCCGGGAGGACGGCACCCCATCGTGAGGGGCGGTCGCTCCTAGAGCGACCGGCGACAGGGCGTTGGCTCAGTGAGCCCGCGAGCCCGGCAGTCCTATTGCCGGTCGGTCTTAGCCGGCGAGGCGCTGCGTCGTCTCGATCCAGCGGCCGAGGAGGGCGGCGGCATCCCCGGAGTCGATCGCCTCGAGCGCTCGCTCGTACGCCGCCCCGAGCGCGCCGGTGAGGGTCTCGGCCGGGGGAGTGCCGTCCGACGCGACAAGAGCGGCCGCCGCGTTGAGGGCGACGATGTCGCGCACCGGCCCGCGCTCGCCGGCCAGCACCGCGCGGGCCACGCGGGCGTTGTAGGCGGCGTCCGCACCCCGCAGCGCGTCCGGCGTCGCCCGGGGGATGCCCAGGTCGGTGGGGTCGAAGACGGTCTCGGTGGCGGTGCCGTCACGGACCACCCAGATGACCGACGTGGAGGTCGTGGTGAGCTCGTCGAGTCCGTCGTCGCCGCGGAACACCAGCGACGAGCAGCCACGTTCGGCGAAGACGCCCGCCGTGATGCCCGCCATGCGGGGTTGGTAGACGCCCACGGCCTGCGCGGAGGGCCGTGCCGGGTTGGTCAGCGGCCCGAGGAAGTTGAACACCGTCGGGGTGCCCAGGTCACCCCGGGTCTTGGCGGCGTATCTCAGCGCGGGGTGGTAGAGCGGCGCGAAGCAGAACGCGATGCCCACGTCGTGGGCGACTTCCGCCGTCTTGGCGGGCGGCAGGTCGATCACCACGCCGAGCGCCTCGAGCAGGTCGGCGGCGCCGCAGGACGACGTGGCGGCCCGGTTGCCGTGCTTGACCATCAGCGCGCCCGCGGCCGCCGCGACGATCGCGCCCATCGTGGAGATGTTGACCGTGTGAGCCTGGTCACCCCCGGTGCCGACGAGGTCGACGGCGGGGCCGGGCACCGCGATCGGCGTCGCGTGCGAGAGCATCCCCTCGGCCAGGCCCGCGACCTCCGAGACCGTCTCGCCCTTGGCGCGCAGCGCGACGGCGAATCCCGCGATCTGGACGTCGGTGGCCTGCCCCGACATGATCTCGTGCATCGCCCAGGCGGTCTCGTCCGCCGTCAGCGACTGCCCGCCGAGCAGCGCGTTGAGCAGGGACGGCCACGTGGTGCGCGGGTCCATGGGGGTGCTCCCTCGGAGGCGTGCGTCTACTGAAGGGACAGACTGTGTCCGGCGCCGCCGTCGATCTCGGCCGCGCGCAGGCGCATCAGGCCGGCCACGCCCTCGGCCAGTGCGACGGCGTCGATCGGCTGACTGGCGACGGCGTCCGCGCGGGACCAGGTGGCGAGCCAGCCGTCGTCGCGGCGGGCGATGAGGACCATGATGGGCGGGCAGCGGTAGATCTCGTCCTTGGCCTGCCGGCAGATGCCCATGCCTCCGGCGGGCTGGGCCTCGCCGTCGAGGATCACCACGTCGATGTCGCCCTTGTCGAGATGGACGAACACCGCGGGTTCCGTCGCGACCTCGACGAACTCGACCTTCGGCAGCCCGGGAGCGGGACGGCGGCCGATCGCGAGCCGCACCTGGGTGCGGGTGTTCGCGTCGTGGCTGTAAACGAGGATCTTCATCTGATTCTGGCGCGGAGGCCCCGGCGGTCAGGCCGGGGAGGGAAGCGCCTCCCCCTCTCTGGTAAAGACTCGGTCACGTTGCGCGGTGACGGCACTGGTGGCACCGGAGCTCCGGGAAACGGTCATCGGGCCGCCGTCGGCGCCATGCACCCGGGGGATACCGAGGATGGCCGGGCCGCTGCCGGCCGGCCGTACGCTGCGGTCACCTGGCCTCCAGTCAGGGGTCACGGGAGCAGGCCGCGGGCTGCGGGCCCGCGGTCGCCGACGGTGTCCGGGTGCTCATCACCGCATCATCGGGCGATGAGGTCCCGCGCACGTAGCGATGGTACCGGGCGGGCGGCGGCCACTACGACAGACTCCCGCTCCGTAGCGGCCCGGCTACCGGCGCCGGCGTCCTGTGAGTGGCCGCGCGGAGGGGGCCGAAGCGCGTCCAATGGGGGGTCCTGCGTCACCTACGAGACAGGTGCCGTAATAATGCTGCCCGTGGCAACAGTATCCGCGACAGATACGGCACCCCGGTCCCGCGCCAACCGGCCCAACCTCGTAAGCGTGGGCACGATCGTGTGGCTGTCGTCTGAGCTCATGTTCTTCGCGGCCCTGTTCGCGATGTACTTCACCATCCGGTCGGTGACCAAGGGGGACGGCGGGCCGTGGCCCAACGCCCACCTGGACATCCCGTACGCCGCGGCGAACACCTTCATCCTGCTGATGTCCAGTGTGACCTGCCAGATGGGCGTGTTCGCGGCGGAGCGCGGGCAGGTCAGGCGCCTGGGGAGGATCTTCAACCTCCGGCGCTGGGGTCTGCGTGAGTGGTACTTCCTGTCGTTCCTCATGGGCGCGGTCTTCGTGGCCGGCCAGCTGAACGAGTACCGCATGCTCGTCAGCGAAGGCACGACGATCTCCTCGAGCGCGTACGGTTCGGTCTTCTACCTGACCACGGGCTTCCATGGCCTGCACGTGACCGGTGGCCTGATCGCGTTCATCTTCATGCTGGGACGCACGTACGCCGCGAAGCGCTGGACACATGAGCAGGCGACGAGCGCGATCGTCGTGTCCTACTACTGGCATTTTGTCGATGCGGTGTGGGTGGGACTCTTCTTCACCATCTACGGGATCGACAAGATCTTTACCTGACCCAGAACGAGGGACCATCCGTGAAATGGATCACCGCATGGCGACGGCGCCCGTGGGCGGGCTACGCCGTTGTGCTGGCCGCGCTGGCGATCATCGGCGTCGCGTACGCCGGTGCTTCGCCGCGTACCGACAGCGCTCAGGCCTCGGACACCAAGACGTCGGAGCAGGACGTCGCCAAGGGCAAGGCGCTGTTCAGTCAGGCATGCTCGAGCTGTCACGGCATGAACGCCGAGGGCACGAAGAGCGCACCCAGCCTGATCGGCGTGGGCGCGGCCTCGGTGGACTTCCAGGTCGGCACCGGCCGGATGCCCGCCATGAACCCCGGCGCGCAGATTCCGCGTAAGAAGCCGATCTTCAACGAGCAGCAGACGGAGGAGCTCGCCGCCTACATCGCCTCGCTCGGGGGCGGACCCGCCGTCCCGTCCGCCGACCAGGTCGACCCGTCGCACGCCGACGCGGCGCTCGGTGGCAGGCTGTTCCGCGCCAACTGCGCCCAGTGCCACAACTTCGCCGGCTCTGGTGGAGCGCTCACCGGCGGGAAGTTCGCCCCGTCGCTGGACAAGGCGACTCCGAAGCAGATCTACGAGGCGATGATCAGCGGCCCGCAGGCGATGCCGGTCTTCAATGACACGACGGTCACCCCGGCGCAGAAGCGGGCGATCATCGCGTACGTCACCCAGACCCGGAGCGAGCCCAACCCGGGCGGCAACGGCCTCGGCCGTGTCGGCCCGGTCGCCGAGGGCCTCGCCGGCTGGCTGGTCGGGATCGGACTGATGGTCGTCGCGGCGATGTGGATCACCGCCAGGAAGCCCAAGAAGAAGCACAATGACTGACAACAACGAAACCAACGGCGCGCCCTCGGACGAGGAGGGCCGCGCGCCGAAGCGCGTGATCGGCACCCCGCCGCCGCCTCCGACCCACGATCTGCTGCCCGACGACACCGGGGGCGCGGAGGGCACGGGCGGTTACCAGCTCGACGAGAAGAAGGCGCGCGCGGCCGAGCGCGCCGCCGGCGCCTTCTTCGTGCTGACGTTCGTCGCGGGGATCGCTTTCATCGTCTTCTACGCCGTCTGGCCCGGCCACGTCGGCAACATCAACCGGGCGACGAGCTCCAACTACGCGCTCGGCATCTCGCTCACGCTGGCCTTCCTCGGCCTGGCGGTTGGCATGACCATCTGGGTTCGTCACCTGATGACGAGCAAGGAGATCATCCAGGAGCGGCACGAGCTGTCGTCCCCGCCCGAGGACCGGCAGGTCTTCAACGAGTACTTCCAGCAGGGCGTGCAGGAGAGCGGCATCACCCAGCGGCGGTTCCTCCGGCGCACGCTGCTGCTGGCGTCCGCGCCGCTGGGCCTGCTGCCGCTGGTCCTGCTGCGTGACCTGGGCCCGCTGCCGGAGAAGAAGCTCCGCCACACCGCCTGGAAGAACGGCACCCGGCTCGTCGTCGACGGCACGGGTCAGCCGCTGAAGGCGTCGGACTTCAACTCTCCCGGCGGCATCATCACCGTCGTCCCCGAGGGCGCCCAGAACAACCTCGACGACATCGCCAAGGCCGCGGTTCTCCTGATCAACCTTCCGCCGGACCAGATGAAGGTCAAGAAGGGCCGGGAGAACTGGCACGTCGGCGGCATCGTCGCGTACTCCAAGATCTGCACGCACGTCGGCTGCCCGGCCGCGCTGTACGAGCAGACCACCCATCACATCCTGTGCCCGTGCCACCAGTCGACGTTCGACGCGCTCGACAGCGCCAAGGTGATCTTCGGCCCCGCGGCACGGCCTCTGCCCCAGCTGCCCATCGGTGTGAACTCCGAGGGCTACCTCGTCGCGACGAGCGACTTCCACGAGCCGATCGGACCCAGTTTCTGGGAGCGGGGGAAGTCCAAGGTATGAGCACCATGGACCTGACCCGACGCGACGAGCGCGGTATCTATTCGGCGTGCCTCCGGCATGACGGCTCGCAGCGTTCGCCGAAGGCTCTCATCGGCGATCCGCGCGGCGAGCAAGGAGCGGTGAGCGACCAATGAGCACGGCAACACCCCCGAAGGCCATCGACGGAACCATCGGGTTCGCCGACGAGCGCTTCGGCACCGCGGGATTCCTCCGCGGCAAGATGAAGAAGGTCTTCCCCGACCACTGGTCGTTCATGCTGGGCGAGATCGCGCTGTACTCGTTCATCATCCTGCTGGCGACCGGCACCTTCCTGACGCTGTGGTTCAAGCCCAGCATGGGCGAGGTCATCTACCACGGCAGCTACACCAAGCTCGACGGCGTCAACATGAGCGAGGCGTACGACTCGACGCTCCGCATCAGCTTCGACGTCCGTGGCGGCCTGCTCATGCGGCAGATCCACCACTGGGCCGCGGTGCTGTTCCTGGCGTCGATCATGGTGCACATGCTCCGGGTCTTCTTCACCGGCTCCTACCGCAAGCCGCGTGAGGTCAACTGGCTCATCGGTCTCGGGCTGTTCACCCTGGGCATCCTGGAGGGCCTGTTCGGCTACTCGCTGCCGGACGACCTGCTGTCGGGTACCGGCCTGCGCATCACGCAGGGCGTCATGCAGTCGATTCCGGTCGTGGGGACGTACATCTTCTACTTCGCCTTCGGCGGAGGGTTCCCCGGGCACGACTTCATCTCGCGTCTCTACACCGTGCACGTGCTGCTGATCCCGGGCATCCTGCTCGCGCTGGTCGGCGCGCACTTCATGATCCTGTGGCACCAGGGGCACACCCAGTTCTCCGGCAAGAACCGGACCGAGAAGAACGTGATCGGCAAGCCGTTCTTCCCGGTCTTCATGATCAAGGCCGGCGCCTTCTTCATGTTCACGTTCGCGGTCACCGCACTGCTCGGCACGTTCGCCCAGATCAACCCGATCTGGCTGTTCGGGCCGTACACGCCGGACTCCATCACGGCCGGTTCGCAGCCCGACTTCTACATGGGCTTCCTCGAGGGCGCGCTGCGCATCATGCCCAACTGGGAGACCAACCTGTGGGGCCACACGATCCCGTGGAACGTCCTGGTGCCCGCACTCCTGCCGCTGGGACTCATCATGACCGGCGCGGCCCTGTGGCCGTTCATCGAGCAGTGGGCGACCGGCGACAAGAAGATTCACAATCTGGCCGACCGGCCGCGCAACGCGCCGTTCCGCACGGCGGTCGGCATGACCGCGGTCACCTTCTACGGCATGCTGTGGCTGGCCGGCGGCAACGACATCCTCGCCGACAAGTTCCACGTCTCCCTGTACGCGACGACGTGGTTCTTCCGGGGGGCGGTGTTCGTGGGCCCGGTCATCGCCTACGTCGTCACCAAGCGGCTCTGCGTGGGCCTGCAGCGCAGTGACGCGGCCGAACTGCACCACGGCGTCGAGGCCGGCGTCATCACGATGCTCCCGAGCGGCGAGTTCGTCGAGATGCACCAGCCGGTGAAGGAGGATGCCGAGGCGGTCCTGCGGGGCAAGCAGGAGCTGCCCGCGATCGAGGACGCCGGCGAGGACGCGAACGGCATCCCGGCGCCGTCCTCACGTGGCCCGCTGGGCAAGGCCCGTAAGGCTCTCAACAACGCCTTCACCGCTGACGACATCTCGATCGGCAACGGGCACGGCAACGGGCACGGCAACGGGCACGGGGAGCACCCCGAGGCCGGCACCGGCGACCACAAGGAGCTCAGCCGAGGCTGATCCTCAGGTACACGGAACGGCCCGCCACCGGCATACGGTGGCGGGCCGTTCCGATCTCCGCGTACAGCGCTCAGTCCGAGTCGGGGAGGCCAAGGGAGAAGGCGGCCTCCAGGTCGTGCTGGGAGTAGGCGCGGAAGGCTATGTGCGTCTCGGTGTCGGTCACGCCGGCGACCTTGTTGAGGCTGCCGGGGATGACGTCCGCGATCTCCTCGTACTGCCGCACGCGTACGAGGGCGACGAGGTCGAACTCACCGGTGACGGAGTAGACCTCGCTGACCCCGTCGAGGCCGGCGATGGTCTCGGCGACCTCGGGGATGCGCGAGACGTCGGCCTTGATGAGCACGATGGCGGTGATCACGGAATGCCTCCTGCGGTGGTTGCTCGCGGCGTCGGATCCGCCCCGAAAGCCTAGTGGAACGCCTGGTGGCGGGATCGCCGGGCTACTGACGGCCCGGACTACCGCCAACTGAGCGCCGCGGACTTGCGGGCGAGGTCGCCGCGCCGGACGAGCAGTCCGACGGCCATGCCCGCCACGAAGCCGTAGATGTGCGCGACGTACGCCGTCTGGTTCTGGCTGCCGCCCAGGCTGAACCACTGGAACACGAAGAACTGCGCGAGCAGTGCCCAGGAGGGGAGCCGGAACGGGATGAGCGACAGGATGAGCGCGATGGTCCGCGACCGGGGATACAGCACCAGGTGCGACCCGAGCACCCCGGCGATCGCGCCGGAGGCCCCGACCAGCGGGGTGTGGGAGCCGGGGTAGGTGATCGCGAAGCCGTACGCCGCGATGTAGCCGACCAGCAGGTAGAAGAACAGGAAGCGGAGTCGTCCGAGCCTGTCCTCCGTGGCCGCGCCGAAGATGAAGAGGTACACCATGTTGCCGAGGATGTGAGCGACGCCGCCGTGCAGGAACATCGACGACAGCGCGGAGAACCACGGCCGCTTGTGGTAAGGCTTCGGGTGGCAGACCGTGTAGATGTCGTCCGGCACCGGATCCTGCCGGTTGGAGATCATTTCCTTGGGCACGGCGCCATACTTCAGCAGGAAGGTCGCCTGCTCGCACGTGCGCTGGGTGGGCGGCTCGCCGTGGTGCCCGATCGACGCGACCGGCGTCAGCAGGAAGATCACCACGTTGGCCGCGATGAGGAAGTAGGTGACCAGGGGCGCACGGCGCGTCGGCTGGTTGTCGTAGAGCGGCAGCGCCACGCCCACTCCTAACGCATCGGCCGGCCGCCGCGGTCAACCTTACGGGAATCGGTGTCGCGGTAGGCGTTGTCGATCCACCGGCGTACGCCTTCGGCTCCGTGCGCCGGGCAGCTCCACGTGCCGTCGACCTCCACGAGCCGCACGCCGGGGGAGTCCAGCCAGCGCAGCACGCACTCCATCTCCTCGGCGGAGGCCCGCGGGGCGGCTCCGGGGCCGGGCCGCACGGTCTCCGCGGTGGCGACCAGCGCCTCGACGTAGGGGACCGGATGGGCGCGCGGCGGGACGGTGCCGGCGGCGGCCAGCCGGCCGTATCGCACGACGTGCAGTTCCCAGCCGCCGTCGAAGGCCGGCCGGGCCGCGACGAGCTGGGCGATGCCGGACAGGGCGGACAGGCGCTGACAGCGCGCCGCGCCGCGTACGAATGCCGCCAGCCGGTCGCGCTGCGCGGCGGCCTCCTCGTAGCGCAGCTCAGCGGCGAGCCGCTGGATGCGGGCCCGCGTGGCCGCCACGACCGGGCGGACGTCGCCTTCCAGGACGGTGCGCGCGAACGAGGCGTGCCGGGCGTACGCCTCCGGCGGCTCCCGACCCTCGCAGGGCGCCCCGCACCGGCCGATCTCGCCGAGCGCGCAGGTGACGGCCCGGCCTTGGGAGATCAGGCGCAGGGTCAGCCGCTGGGTGCACTGCCGGAGGGGCACGGCGTCGTGGACGGCCGCCCGTGCCTCCTCGGCGAGCCGCGTGCTGCCGAACGGGCCGAGGTAGGCGCCGCCGTCGTCACGGACCTCCCGCACGATCGACAGCCGGGGAAAGGGCTCGGCGGTGAGCTTGAGCCACAGGGCCCGCTCCGGGTGGCGGGACCGGCGGTTGTAGCGCGGCTTGTGCGCGGCGATGAGCCGCAGCTCGCGCACCTCGGCCTCGAGCGTGCTGGCGCAGACGATGGTCCGCACCCGATCGGCGATGCCGATCATCTCGCGGACGCCCCGGCGGGTCTCGGAGGCGGTGAAGTAGGACCTGACGCGCGTGCGCAGGTGGCCGCTCTTGCCGATGTACAGAGCGTCGCCGCGGGCGTCCTCGAAGATGTAGACGCCCGGCGCCGCGGGCACCGCGTCGGCCAGGTGGCGCTTGCGCCTCTGCTCCGGCGTGGGGGCGCGGGCGAAGCTCGTGAGCTCTTCGAGGGTGTCCACGCCGAACGCGCCGGCCCGCTCCAGCAGCCCGTGCAGCACGTCCACGGTCGCACGGGCGTCGGACAGTGCCCGGTGACATGGCTCGGTGGCCGTGCGGAAGAAGCGGGCGAGGGTGGCGAGCTTGCAGTTCGGCACCTCGTCACGGGTGAGGAGACGGCGGGCCAGGTCGACGGTGTCGACCACGGCGGGAGACGGCCAGGGACGCTCCTGCGCGGCGCAGGCGGCCTTGAGGAAACCCAGGTCGAACGGCGCGTTGTGCGCCACGAGCACGGCGCCGCGCGCGAACTCCAGGAACGAGGGCAGCACGTGGTCGATGCCCGGCGCGGCCACCGCCATCTGCTGCGTGATGCCGGTCAGCACCGTGATGAACGGAGGGATCGGCATGCCGGGGTCGACGAGGGTGGCGAACTCGCCCAGGACCTCGCCGCCGAGTACCTTCACCGCGCCGATCTCGGTGATCGCCGCCTCTTTGGCCGAGCCGCCGGTGGTCTCCAGGTCGACGACGACGAAGGTGACACCGGAGAGCGGCGTGCCGAGATCGTCGAAGGTGCCCTGCACGGCAGGGCCGTTGAAGGCCATGCCAGGCACGTTAGGGGCGGCCACCGACATTCGGCCTCGTCCGAGGGTCGTGAGACGCCTCACACGGTCCCGCCGTCGCATGCCGCGGTGATCGCCGGGCGTGGTGCCCCGCACCGTACGGTCTTCGCGGGGGATCACGTACCACCGCGCGCTGTGCCGTCTACGCTGGGCACCGGCGGCCACGTTGCCGAGCCCCGTGCCCTCGATCACTGGTTAGGAGCGAGATCATCGACACCCGCCCGGGCGAACAGCTCGACCAGCCGCTTCCCGAAGCGGTCCGGCAGCGTGTCGTCGAGACCGCGGCCGAAGTGGTCGGCACGCTACGGGCGGACGAGATCCCGGCGCCGCTGCGGCGCGTGGCCCGGTTCGAACCACGCCGCCGGGCCAGGCTGGCGGCCACGCCGATCGCCACGCAGCTGGAGAGCGACGAGGCCTTCCGCGCCCGCGTCGCGGAGGCCCTGTGCGAGAGCCAGCCGGAGCTGGCCGGAGCGCTCGTCTCCGGTGCGGTGCCGGCGGCGGCGGATCCGGTGAACGTCGCCGCCCTCGCCTACCTGATACGGCCCCCGGGCTGGCCGGACCGGATCGAGGCGGCTCGCCGCGATCTCGAGCAGTCCGCACTCGCGGCCGAGGAGGCGGAGACGATCCGCCAGGTGGCCGAGCTCCGTGAGCAGATCGCCGCGGCCAAGGCGACCCGCTCCGAGGAGCTCGACAAGCTGCGGGCCGAGCTGCGGAACGCCCGCGCGGAGAACGCGGAGCTACGCAAGAAGCTGCACGAGAGCCGGACCAGGGCCAAGCGCGAGCACGCCCGGGCGGAGGAGCTCGACCGCCAGGCGGGAGACGAGCGGGCCGCGTCCACCGCCGCCGCGGCGGCGGCCGACGCCGAGCTGCGACGGCTGCGCGCCAGGCTCTCCCAGGCCGAGTCCGCGTCCGAGAACGCCCGGCGTGCCGCCCGGGAAGGTCGCAATGTCGACGAGACGCGGCTGCGGGTCCTGCTCGACGCTCTCACCGACGCCGCCAAGGGACTCCGGGACGAGATCGCGCTGCCGGCCGGCATCAGCAGGCCCGCGGACATCGTCGGCGCGGTCACACCGCAGCGCCCCGGGCACCGGACCCTTCCGGGGCGGGCCCTGGCCGACAGCGATCCCGCGCTGCTCGACCAGCTCCTGACACTGCCGCAGGTGCATCTGATCATCGACGGTTACAACGTCACCAAGACCGGCTACGGCGACCTGCCCCTGGCCGACCAGCGCGTCCGGCTGGTCTCGGGCGTCGGCGTCCTGCACGCCCAGACCAAGGCGGAGGTGACCGTCGTCTTCGACGGGGCCGAGCTGGACGCCCCGGTCGCGGTGCAGGCGCCGCGGGGGGTGCGCGTGCTGTTCAGCGCGCCCGGCCAGACCGCCGACGACCTCATCGGTCAGCTCGTACGCGCGGAGCCGAGCGGGCGCGCGGTGGTGGTCATCTCATCCGATCAGGAGGTCTGCGACTCCGCCCGGCGCGCCGACGCGCGGCCGGCCCCGGCGTCGCTCCTGCTGCGGCGGCTCAGCCGTACGTAACGCGTTTCTGTCGGTGCCTCCTTCTAACGTCGTGTCATCACGTCGGCACGAGGAGGAGCGCATGCTCATCGACTGCGAAAAATGTGAGGTACGCAACGTCGGCTGTGCCGACTGCGTGGTGTCCGTCATGCTCGGCGACCCGGTGGTGGTGGTCGAGATCGGTGACGGCGAGCGCCGTGCGCTGGACATTCTCGCCGAGGGCGGGATGCTGCCGCCCCTGCGCCTGTCGATCCCGGACGGGCGCGCTTCGTAGCGGTCCATGCGCGAGCTGTTGCCTGATTGACGGGAATTGCGAGTATTCCTGAAGAAGCGGTTGTTACCAGCGTGATACTTCACTAGTGTCACGCGCTAGGTCAGTCGCTGGTTCGTCGCCCCCCAGGCGGCGGCGACGGGCCGCCGCCGAGTCATCGTGGCAGACGAGACCCTCCGCCAAGGGCGGCAGGATCCTCGCAGACCCGACGAGCCGGGGAACCAGGTTTCCGGGGTGAATCGGAGCGCTTCGGCGTCCCGTAGGGCGACTTCCACGCCCGAATCCGTCAGCTAACCCGGTAGGCGGATGGTGGGAGAGGGGCGTGCCGCAATCGTGGCAACTAAGCGCAGTGTCGGCGTGGCCGACGGCAGGCCGATGCGCGGCAGGGTCCGGGTTCGTGTCCTGGCGACCCTGTGCGTCGCGGCCTCAGCGGCGCTGGTCTTGCCCGCCGCGTCGGCGGAGGCAAAGCCGAAACAGACACTCAGCCAGGCGAAGGCCAAGCTGGACAAGCTCAATTCACAGGTCGACCAGCTCGACAACAAATACAACAAGGCCAAGGGCGACTGGCAGGCGGCCAGCCTCAAGCTCAAGGTTCTGAACAAATCGCTGGCGCAGGAGAATCAGCAGTACCAGCAGCTGCGAGGGCGTGTCGCGCAGATAGCCGCGTCTGCCTACAAGACCGGTGATAACGGTGACATCCCGGCCCTCATGTCGGCGAAGGACCCTCAGGCCGTCCTCGACCAGATCTCCGTCTTCACCCAGGTGACCCAGAACCGGTCCGCCGAGGTGACCCAGTTCCTCAATGCCGCGCAGATGCTGAAGCGCCAGCAGGCGCAGGCGCAGCAGGCCGCCGGTGACCTGGCGCAGACGAAGAACACGCTGAACGCGCAGACGAATACCATGAAGAAGTCCGTCGCCGCGCAGAAGAAACTGATCAGCAGTATCGGCGGTACCACCGGTACCACCGGCGGCACCGGCGGCACCTACAACGGGCCGGCCTCCGGCAACGCCGGCGTCGTGCTGAGGTGGGCTTACAGCAAGCTCGGAACGCCCTACGTATACGGCGGTACCGGACCCAACGGCTACGACTGTTCCGGGTTCGTCATGATGGCCTGGCAGCAGGCCGGGGTGAATCTTCCCCGGGTCGTGCCCGACCAGTACAACGCCACCAAGCGCGTGGCCAGGTCCGACCTTCAGCCCGGCGACCTGGTCTTCTTCGACAACCTCGGACACGTGGGCCTCTACGTCGGCGGCGGCACGTTCATCCACGCCCCGCACACAGGCTCCCAGGTCAAGACCGAAAGTCTGAACAACGCCTGGTACAGCTCGCATTATGTCGGCGCGGGCCGGCCGTAGGGGCGTGACCGAACAGTGACGAAGCAGTGTACGACCATGCCCAAGACCAGTCGCTGGGCCGTGACGACGGTCGGCCTCGCCGTCATGGCCGGTCTGGCCTTGCCCGCCGTCCCCGCGGAGGCCACGCCCGGCCCCGCCCTCAGCGCCGCGAAGAACCAGCTCGCACAGCTGAACGACCAGGTCGACCAGCTCGCGAACCAGTACAACAAGGCGGTCTCCGGCTGGAAGGCGGCCAAGAGCCGGCTGGCCGTCGTGAACACGTCCATGACGGCCGAGCGCAAAACCTTCCAGCAGTTGCACATCAGGGTCGCGCAACTCGCCGCGGCGGCGTACAAGTCCGGTGACTCCGGCTCGCTCCCCGACCTGGTGACCGCGAAGGACCCGCAGGCCGTACTCGGTCAGATGTCGGCCTTCACCGAGCTGTCGTACAACCGCACCACGGAGCTCTCGCAGTTCATGGCCTCGGCCCAGCGGATAGAGCGGGAACAGGCCCTCGCCCAGCAGGCGGCCCAGCAACTGGCGCAGGGGAAGACCGAACTCGACCAGCGCAAGGCCCAGGCGAACGCGGCCATCAAGAAGCAGCTGAAGCTGATCTCCAAGCTCGGTGCCAATATCGATCCCGGCAGTTCCAAGGCGAATTGCTCGATCCTTGCCACCGGCAAGGCGGAGACGGTGCTGAAGTTCGCTTGCGCCCAGCTCGGAAAGCCGTATGTATTCGGTGCGGCCGGACCCGGCTCATGGGACTGCTCCGGGCTGACGATGATGGCGTACAAGCAGGTCGGCGTCAATCTTCACCACTGGGTGCCCGACCAGCACAGCGCGAGCACGCCGGTCTCCAAGTCCGAGCTGCAGCCGGGCGACCTGGTGTTCTTCCACAGCGACGGGCACGTCGGCATCTACGTGGGCCAGGGCAAGTTCATCCAGGCGCCGCACACCGGTGATGTGGTCAAGGTCTCCAGCCTGAACGAGGCCTGGTACGCCTCCGTCTGGAACGGTGGCGGCCGGCTTCTCTGAGACAGGCGATGGCGCGTGGCAGCGTAATTTCACGTCACGTGATTACGCTGCCACGCATTTACCGCGAATTTGCCCGCACCTCGCGCCGTTGCTATGGTGCGGAATAGTGTGCGGCCCATGCCAAGTGCCGCACAACCGGATCGGATTCCGTCCTCCCCGCGGGCGTGTTGTGGAACACGTCTCCCGCGACGGTCTGCCGCTCTCGGTCTTCCAGAATGCAGATAAAGCGGCCGTCCGCAGAACGGCTCATTTCCGGAGTCGAAGGCTGGCCGTGAACGCCGAATCCGCGGGCACGCGGAACCGGGGACCCACCTGCGTCAACGCAGTCTCCCAGGGGTGAATCGGGGCGCCTGTTCTCCACAGGCATTCCGTAGGACGGCTTCCACGTCCGAACCCGTCAGCTAACCCGGTAGGCGTCCATGGAAGGAGAGAACCCTGTCTCGCAACCCCTCGACCGCTTCGACCACGCGCCTCCGCATCACCGGCGGCATGATGGCCGCGAGCGCGGTACTCGCGCCCGTGGCCCTGACGGCCTCCGCGGCACACGCCGCCACCCCTCAGGCGGCCGTCACCAAGGCCAAGACGAAGCAGAAATCCTGGAGCCAGCGACACAAGGTCGGGCTGAAGGCCGTCGCCATCGCCCGTAAGCAGATCGGTAAGTGGTACCGCTACGGCGGCCACGGGCCCAGCAGTTTCGATTGTTCTGGGCTGGTGCAGTACGTCTACGCCAAGGCCGGTGTCCGGCTGCCGCGGACCGCGGACGCCCAGCATCGCCGGATCAAGCGGCATGTCCGGCTCCAGAATGTCGCCGTGGGTGACCTGGTGTACTTCTACGGGGACGGTCACACCGGGATCGTTTCAAAGGTCCAAGGCCACAAGGTCTATATGATCCATGCCGCGCACACCGGTACGCGGATCAAGCAGGTGCTGATCAACAGCTACTACCGGCACCATTTCAACGGCGCGGTACGCCCGTACTAGGGCTGCTTGATTCCGGGGCCGTCCGTGCGGACGGCCCCGGGAATCCCCAGAATCGGTCGCTAGTATCGCGCGCATGCCGGCGAAGGGGACCATGGAGATGCGCGTGACCGCGCTGGCCGCGCTGGCGATCGTGGCGAACCTGGTCACCGCGGTCGGCTACGTCGTTCTCCACGGCGACGCGAGCCACTCGGCCGCGTCGTCGGCTCCCGTCGCCGGAGCGCTGCCCGCACCCCGCCCCGCGGCTGTCACCGCGGTGCTCCAGCGCCGTTCACGCGCGGTCCTCGCCCATGACCGCGCCGCCTTCCTCGCCACCGTGGACCCTTCGGGCCAGGCGTTCCGCGCCGGGCAGGAGGTGCTCTTCGACAATCTGGCCAAGGTGCCGCTCGCCGGCTGGAGGGAGTCCCTGGCCGACACGCGTCCCGCGGTGGCCGCCGACGACGGCTGGACGGCCCGGCTGAGGCTGGCCTACCGGCTCCGCGGCTTCGACCGCGAAGAGGTCGTCTACACCGAGTACCTCACGTTCGACCAGCGCCGCGGCGTGGGCTGGGTGGTGTCCGGCGACGGGGCGGCACACGGCCTGCGCGATGACGCGCAGATCTGGAGCGGCGGCAGCCTGACGGTGGTCCGCGGGAAGCACAGCCTCGTGCTCGGTGAGGGCGACGCCGGGACCGGCGAGGGAAGCGGCGCCCAGACCGCCGATCTACGGGACATCGCCCACCGTCTCGACGTCGGCGTCGGCATCGTCTCCGGTGTCGTGGGCGACCACTGGGCGCGGCAGGTCGTCGCGCTCGCCCCGGCGACCGAACAACAGGCCGAGGAGCTTATCGGGGACGTCCGTAATCTGGGGGACATCGCCGCGCTCGCCACCGTCACCGGCGACGCCGGGAACCAGGCCGGGGGAGAGGATCGCGTCGTCATCACCCCCACCGCGTTCGGGCGTCTCAACGCGCTGGGCCGGCACGTCGTGCTCACCCATGAGCTCGTCCACGTGGCGATGGGCGGCGCCCGCGACAGCCGGACCCCGATGTGGCTGATCGAGGGACTGGCCGACTACGTCGGCTACAAGGGCACGGGTGTCTCCACGCGGGCGGCGGCGCGTGAGCTGGCCACCATGATCAGCTCCGGTGACGTGCCGGCGGCCCCGCCGGGCCGCAGCGACTTCGAAGGCTCCGGCGACCGGCTCTCGGCCTCCTACGAGGAGGCCTGGCTCGCCTGCCGGATGATCGCCGAACGCTACGGTGAGGACGAACTGGTGAGGTTGTACCGGACGGCCGAGGCCGAGCCCGGTGACCCCGGCGATCCGCGGATCGAGGACCGCGCGCTCCGCGCCGTCCTCGGCATCGGGTCGAGCCAGTTCGCCACCCAGTGGCGCGCCTACGTCCGCGCGGAGCTGTCATGAGAGATGGGGCCGCGGCCATCGCCGCCGTGGTGCTCGGAATTCTGCTGGCGATCGTGATCGCGGTGACCACTCCGTGGCATCCGCTGCCGGGCGGCGCGGGTTCTCCCGATCCGGCGCTCGACTTCACGCCGGCGCAGATCGCGCGGAGTCACGCCTTCAACGCGGCGCTGAACCCGCCGGCGTACGCCGGGCTCGCGGCCGGCCTCGCCGCCGTCCTCGTGCTCGGCCTCACACCGCTCGGCGCCCGGCTGCTGCGTCCCGTGACCCGGCCGCTGCGCCGCTGGCCGCTACAGGTGATCGGTGCGGCCGTGGTGCTGGCGGCGTTGACACGCCTCGTGGGCCTGCCCTTCGACGCGTGGTCCGAGACGGTGCTGCGGCGATACGGCCTGTCGACCCAGAGCTGGGGCGGCTGGATCCTGGACCAGCTCACCTCGCTCGGCGTCACCCTCGTCGTCTGGGTCATCGTGCTGCTCGGGCTTCACCTGCTGATCCGCCGGTTCCCGCGGCGATGGTGGGCGGGGGCGGTGGCCGGTGGGTTCGTGCTCGTCGTCGCCCTGTCGTTCGCCTACCCGGTCGTGGTGGAACCGCTTTTCAACTCGTTCCGGTCCATGCCCGCGGGGCCGCTGCGCGGCGACGTGCTGGCGATGGCGCGGTCGGACGGGGTGCCGGTCCGCGACGTGCTCGTCGCCGACGCTTCCAAACGGACCAGCACCCTCAACGCGTACGTCTCCGGCTTCGGGTCGACCCGGCGGATCGTGATCTACGACAACCTGCTCAGGTCGGAGTCGCCACGTGAGGTCGAGCTCATCGTGGCGCACGAGCTCGGTCACGCCAAGCGCGGGGACGTGCTGCACGGGACTCTCGTGGGTGCCCTCGGGGTGGCCGCCGGAGTCTGCCTGCTGCATCTCGTCATGACCTCGCCGCGGCTGGTCCGCCGCGCCGGGGTGGAGTCCGCGGCCGACCCGCGCTCGATCGCGCTGCTGCTCGCCGGAGTGACCGTTCTGGTGCAGGTCGCGGCTCCGGTCCAGAACCTCGTCAGCCGGCGCATCGAGGCCCGCGCGGACGTGCACTCCCTCGACCTGACGCGCGACCCGGAGACGTTCGCGGAGATGCAGCGGTCGCTCAGCGCCCGCAACCTCGACGAGCTGTCGCCCAACCCCATCGAGTACGCACTGTGGAACACCCATCCGGCCGGCCCGGAGCGGATCCTCATGGGGCGTGAGTGGGCCCGGCTCCATCACGTCCAGGTGCCGCCGCCGCTCGCCGGGCGCCCCGCGGCCTCGCCGTGATCACGCGATGACCGTCGCGCGACCACGGCGAGGACGCCACACGGTCTAGTGGGCGAGCGGGGTGGCGGTGGGGCCGCCGACGGCGCGTCGGGCACCGAGCGGTGAGCCGACCGGCAGCGAGAGCCGGCCTCCCATGCCGTTGACGACGCCGGCCGCGGAGGCGTACCAGGCGGTGAGCGCGGTCAGGACGCCGACCCAGCCGCCGAACTTGATCGTGCCGGTGCTGTGGGAGAGGTTGCCGATGAACAGGATGACCTCGGTCAGCTCCAGCGTGAGGAACACGGCGAACACCGCCGAGTTGACCTGCGTGCTCCACAGCAGCATGTAAGTGTTGAAAATGGCGAACGCGAGCAGGATCCAGCCGAGGTCGTTCTGGATGAGCGACTCGGGATTGGCCTTCGTCAGGGCCGCCGTGGCGGTCGCGGTGGGCGCGACGAGCAGGACGTACAGGCCGAGGCCGATCCAGAATCCTCCGTACGTGGAGAAGGCGGTCGACCCGAAGACGTTGCGGTTGCGGAACTCCCACATGCCGGCGAGCAGCTGGCACAGCCCGCCGTAGGCGAAGGCGTAGCCCAGCCACGCGTCCGTGCCGTTCGTCCAGCCCGCGTTCTTGGCCGAGAGCAGGAAGGTGGTGAGTGCGAACGCGGCGAGTCCGAGAGGGGCCGGATTGGCGATCGCGGGTGCTGCGGTCGCTGGGGTTTGGGGGGTTTCGGTCAAGGTGGCTCCTCCTGATCGTGAAGGTCCACCGCCGTGCCTCGTCAGGTCCGCATTGAACTCATCGCAGGCCGGGCGTGGATAAGGCGGCCACATATAACGCGAGTCAAGATTAACGCCGCTTTTCGTTCCGGTCACGGGGGTGAGTCCCGAATTTATGGCGTCGCATGCGATCCTGACGGTGCCATGACAAAGACGCTGGTCGTGACCAACGATTTCCCGCCGCGCCCGGGCGGCATCCAGGCATTCGTGCACAATCTCGCCGTCCGGCGCCCGCCGGACTCGGTCGTGGTGTACGCGCCCTCATGGAAGGACGCGCCGGCCTTCGACGCCGCGCAGCCCTTCCGGGTGATCCGGCATCCGTCCTCGCTGATGCTCCCGGTACCCACGGTGCTGCGCCGGGCGGGGGAGATCGCGCGCGCGGAGGGCTGCGACTCGGTCGTGTTCGGCGCGGCGGCGCCCCTGGGCCTGCTCGCGCCCGCGCTGCGGCGGCACGGCGTCGAGCGGATGGTCGGCCTCACCCACGGCCACGAGGCGGGCTGGGCGGCGCTGCCCGGCGCGCGGCGGCTGCTGCACCGCATCGGTGACGGGGTCGACGTCCTGACCTACCTCGGCGAGTACACACGGAACCGGATCGCCCGCGGCCTGTCGCCCGCGGCGACCGCACGTATGCGGCGGCTGGCCCCGGGCGTGGACGAGTCCGCGTTCCGGGCCGGCGCCGGGGGAGCCGAGGTACGGGCTCGGCACGGGCTCACGGACCGGCCGGTCGTCGTCTGCGTCTCGCGGCTGGTGCCGCGCAAGGGCCAGGACGCGCTCATCCATGCGTGGCCCCGCGTGCTGCGGGAGATACCGGAGGCCGCGCTCCTGCTCGTCGGCGGCGGGCCGTACCACGCGACCCTGGACAGACTGCGCACCGAGCTGGGCGTCACCGAGTCCGTACGCCTGACGGGGGCGGTTCCGTGGGAGGAACTGCCCGCCCACTACGACGCGGGGAACGTGTTCGCGATGCCGTGCCGGACCCGGCGGCGCGGCCTCGACATCGAGGGGCTCGGCATCGTGTACCTCGAGGCGTCCGCGACCGGCCTGCCCGTCATCGCGGGAGACTCGGGCGGCGCGCCGGACGCCGTGCTGGACGGAGAGACGGGCGTGGTGGTCGACGGCCACTCGGTCCCCGCCATCGCGGACGCCGTCATCGACCTGCTGCACAACCCGGCCGGAGCGGCGGTGATGGGGGAGAAGGGCCGGTCCTGGATCGAGCGCGAATGGCGCTGGGAGGTCCAGGCCCGGCGTTTCGCCGCTCTGCTGGAGGACCCGCTGTGACGGAGGCCACGCCCGTCAGCGGTCCGCCCGTCAGCGGTCCGCGTGGCCTCGCCCCTTCCGCGCCGGATCAGGAGTAGAGGGCCTCGATCTCCGAGGCGAAGTCCTTGACGACGACGTTCCGTTTGACCTTGAGGGTGGGGGTGAGGTGCCCGGTCTCCTCGGTGAAGTCGGCGTCGAGGATGCGGTACTTCTTGATCGACTCCGCCCGTGACACCGAGGTGTTCGTGTCGGCCACGGCCGCGTCGATCTCCCTCACCAGGTCGGGGTCCTCGGTCAGTTCGGCCATGGAGAGGGACGCCTTGCCATGCTGCTCCTTCCACGGCTCCAGCGCCTCGGGGTCGAGGGTGATCAGGCAGCCGACGAACTTGCGCCCGTCGCCCACGACCAGGCACTGGCTGATCAACGGGTGGGCGCGCAGCCGGTCCTCCAGCGGGGCGGGCGCGACGTTCTTGCCGCCCGCGGTGACGATGAGCTCCTTCTTGCGGCCGGTGATCTTCAGGTAGCCGTCGTCGTCGAGCTCGCCGATGTCGCCGGTGTGGAACCAGCCGTCCTCCAGGACCTCCTTGGAGGCCTCCTCGTTGTGCCAGTAGCCGGCGAAGACATTCGGGCCCTTGACCATGATCTCGCCGTCGTCGCCGATGCGGACCGTGGTGCCCGGGATCGGCCTGCCGACGGTTCCGATGCGGTTGTCGCTGGGCGGGTTGACCGCCGCGGGCGCGGTCGTCTCGGTCAGGCCGTACCCCTCGAGGATGGTGATGCCGACGCCGTCGAAGAAGTGGCCGAGCCGGTCGCCCAGCGCGGCACCACCGGACACGGCGTGGGTGACGCGGCCGCCGACCGCGGCGCGCAGCTTGGCGTACACCAGCCTGTCGAACAGCGCGTGCTTCAGCCTCAGACCCAGACCCGGGGACGTGGCCCGGCTGTAGGCGATCGCGGTGTCCGCGGCGACGTGGAAGATCCTGCCCTTGCCGTCGGCGGACGCCTTCTGCTCGGCGCCGTTGTACACCTTCTCGAAGACGCGCGGGACGGCCAGCAGGAAGGTCGGGCGGAACGACCCGAGGTCGGTGACGATGCCGGTCAGGTCGGGTGTGTGGCCGAGGACCACCCCGGCCTCGACACAGCCGACCTCGATGAGACGCGCGAAGACGTGGGCGAGGGGGAGGAACAGCAGAGTCGAGCCCTCGCTCAGGCCGAAGACCTCCGAGAGGGCCCCCTCGACGACGTTCCGTGCCGTCGCGAGGAGATTGCCATGGGTGATCTCACAGCCCTTCGGGCGCCCCGTGGTGCCGGAGGTGTAGATGACCGTGGCCAGGTCGGTGGCGGTACGGGACGCGCGCCGCTCCTCCAGGCCGTCGTCGCCGGAGTCGCCGGACGGAAGGTCGTCGATCCGCCACACGTGCACGAGCGCGGACAGCCGGTCGCGGACCGACCCGACCGCCTTCTCGTGCTCGTCGCTCTCGATGAAGATCGCCTTGGCGCCGGAGTCGCCGACGATCCACTCGATCTGCGATGCCGACGAGGTCTCGTAGATGGGTACGGCGACACCGCCCGCGGTCCAGATCGCGTAGTCCGCGACGGTCCACTCGTAATGGGTACGCGACATGATCGCGACTCGGTCACCGGGCTCGATGCCGGCCGCGACCAGCCCTTTGGCGACCCGGGCGACGTCGTCGGCGAACTCACGTGCGGTGACGTCCCGCCATCCTGGACCGTCCTTCCGGCGGAGGACGGTTCTTTCCGGCTGCTCGGCGGCCCGGGAGAAGAGCGTGTCGGTCAGATTCGCCGAGTCGGCGATCGTCACCTGCGCGGGAACGCTGAACTCACGCACGACTTCTCCTCTTATGAACACGGAGGCCAGGGGCTGCAGGGACGCTACCGCTTCCACCTACCGATCGGTAGCCTTCCGCGCGTGACGCGTCTCGCATTTCTTCTTACCACCGGGGACCCGTCTCGTTGACCAGCGGCCGGGCCAGGGTAAGGGAGCGGTCAGAGGATCACCAACCCGCAGAAAGACAAGGTCAACCCGATGGACGTCGTCCAACGGCCCCGCGAGAATGCGCTCGGCCGCACGAACCGGGGGAGGAAGATGTCACTGCTCGAGGTGGTCCCGCTGACCGAGGCCGATGCCGAGGCCGCCGGGACGGGAGGCGCCGACCGGGTCGAGATGGTCGTGGACGTGCAGGCCGGCGGCCTGTCGCCCGATCCCCGGATGGTCGCCGGGATGCTGCTCGGCCGGGCCTCCGCGCACGCCGCACTCGTCCGCCAGTGGCGGGCGCCGGTCGACGCCTCGCCGTGCCCCAGAGCCCCCGCCGACCCGGAATAGGGTTTGTCCATGCGGGTTCATGTGGTGAGCGACGTGCATGGGCGGGTCGACGCGCTCGCCGACGCCGGTGACGGAGCCGACGCGCTCATCTGCCTCGGTGATCTGATCCTGTTCATCGACTACGACGACCACGGACAGGGGATCTTCGCCGAGCTGTTCGGCGAACGCCACGCCGACACGTTCATCGCCCTGCGTACCCAGAAGCGCTTCGACGAGGCCCGGGAGTTCTCGCGCTCGCTGTGGGAGTCCCTGGCGGGCGACGCCCGGCCGCACATCGAAGCGGCGGTCCGCCGGCAGTACAAGGCACTGTTCGGCGCGATGCCCACGCCGGCCTACCTCACCTACGGCAACGTCGACATCCCCCGGATGTGGGCGGAGAACCTCCGTGCGGGCCACCGGGTCCTGGACGGTGAGACGGTCGAGCTCGGCGGCTGGAGCTTCGGTTTCGTCGGTGGCGGCCTGCGCACCGAGTACCGCACCCCGTACGAGATCGACGACGACGCCTACGCCGCGAAGGTCGCCGCGGTGGGAGCCGTCGACGTGCTGTGCTGCCACATTCCGCCGGCCGTACCGGAGCTCCTCTACGACACGGTGGCGCGGCGCTTCGAGCGCGGCAGCGAGGCCGTCCTGGCGGCGATCCATGAGACCCAGCCCCGGTACGTCCTGTTCGGCCATGTCCACCAGCCCCTGACCCGGCGGACCCGCATCGGCCGCACCGAATGCATCAACGTCGGGCATTTTCGGGCCCGCGGTGCTCCGTACGTCCTGGAGTGGTAGCGGATACGCTCCGCCCAGGAACGTGGAACAGCGAGTGTCCGACGAAAGGATGTGCCGATGGCGGACCGCACGAGCTCCAGCGTCACGATCGACGCCGACAGGCCGGAGATCATGGCGGTCATCGCCGACTTCCCTGCATACCCTGGATGGGCGGAGGGGATCACCGCCGCCGAGGTCGTCTCCGATGGCGGCGACGGGCGCGCCGAGCGCGTGCGGATCACGCTGGAGGCCGGGCCGATCAAGGATACGTACGTCCTGGCGTACGACTGGGACGGCGACGAGGCGGTGCACTGGAACCTCGCCGAGCCCGGCGCCATGCTGACGGGCATGACCGGGGCGTATCGCCTCGTGGCGCGTGACGGGAGCACCGAGGTGACCTATGAGCTCGCGGTCGAGGTGCGCATCCCGATGATCGGGATGGTCAGGCGCAAGGCGGAGAAGCGGATCATCGAGACGGCCCTCAAGGGGCTCAAGCGGCGCGTCGAGGGCTAGACCGTGCCACGAGATCCGCGGAACACCCAGGGCCGGTGCCCAACGCCCCTTCCGGGACGGTACCGTTTCACGCCGAACGATTAGGTAGATGATGACCCCATGAGTGAACAGCCACAGTCTGTCCTTTTTGAGGCAGTACGTCTGGCCGAGGTTCTGCGCCGTCGCCTGAGCGGCGGTACGGGCTCCGGTGACGTGTGGAGCGACGCCACCAGCGACGCGTGGGGCGAGCATGTGGCCACAGGCGCGCCTGAGTGCCGCTACTGCCCGGTCTGCCGGGTGATCGCGGTGTCCCGGTCGTCCGGTCCGGACGTGCTCGGCCACGTGGTGTCGGCGGGTGAGTCGCTGTACGCGGCGGTCCGCGAGGCGGTGGCAGGGTTCGAGCGTACGCAGCCGCCGCGGCAGGGACCGGCCGGCGGACCGGCCGACACGGGCCGGCGACAGGGTGACTAGGGGGAAGCGTCAATGGCGCTGACCATTGGTGTGGATGTCGGGGGCACGAAGGTCGCCGCCGGTGTGGTCGACGACCATGGGCGGATCGTCGAGAAGCTGCGGCGTCCGACGCCGTCGACCAGCCCACACGAGACGGCCGCGGTGATCGCCGAGGTCGTCGACATCCTCAAGGGCAAGTTCGACGAGGTGGAGGCGGTCGGCCTCGGTGCGGCCGGCTTCGTGGACGAGAGCCGGTCCACCGTGCTGTTCGCCCCGAATCTGGCCTGGCGTGACGAGCCCATCAAGAAGAAGGTCGAGAGCCAGGTCGGGCTTCCGGTGATCGTCGAGAACGACGCCAACGCCACGGCATGGGGCGAGGCGAAGTTCGGGGCCGGGCGCGGTGAGGAGCACATCGTGCTCATCACCCTCGGCACCGGCATCGGCGGCGCCCTCATCATGGGCGGTGAGCTGTACCGCGGCCGGTTCGGCATCGGTGGCGAGTTCGGTCACTTCCGGGTCGTGCCCGACGGGCGGCGCTGCGGCTGCGGCAACCGCGGCTGCTGGGAGCAGTACGCCTCCGGCAACGCCCTGGTCGCCGAGGCACGGGAGCTCGCACGGGTGTCCCCGGCGCTGGCCGGCCGGCTTCTCGAGCTCGGTGACGGGTCACCCGAGGGAATCAGCGGTCCGGAGGTCACCGAGGCGGCTCGCGGGGGGGACACGGCGGCGCTGGAGTGTTTTCGCACCGTGGCCGCCTGGGTCGGGCAGGGCATGGCCGATCTGGCCGCCATCCTGGACCCGGGCTCGTTCATCATCGGCGGCGGTCTGTCGGAGGCGGGCGACCTGCTGCTCGACCCGGCCCGCGCGGCGTTCCAGAACGCGCTGACCGGCCGGGGTCACCGGGTATTCGCCGACATCCGGATGGCCGAGCTCGGCCCGGACGCCGGCATCGTCGGCGCCGCCGACCTCGCGCGGTCGCGTTGATCGGCCTCCTCCCACGGGGATGACGACCGTCCGGCTGCTCAGCTACAACATCCGGTCGATGCGCGACGACCGCGCCGCGCTCGCGCGCGTCATCCGGAGGTTGCGGCCGGACGTCGTCTGCGTCCAGGAGGCGCCGCGTTTTGCATCCTGGCGGCGCAAGCGACGCTGGCTGGCACGCCGGGCGGCCCTCACCGACGCGGTGAGCCGGCGGGCCGCCGGGCTGGAGCTGTTCACCGGGCCGCGGGTGACCGTCCTCCACCAGGAGCACCACCTGCTGTCGCCGGTGCGGGGGATGCATCGGCGCGGTCTGGCGCTGGGCGTGCTCGACGTCGGCGGCGCCCGGCTCGTCGCCGCCAGCGTCCATCTCGACCTCGCGGGGGAGCCCCGCCGGCGGCACGCCGAGGAGATCGTGGCAGAGCTCGACCGGGTGAGCGAAGAGTTCCGGGCCCCCGTCGTGGTCGCCGGTGACATCAATGAGCAACCGGGCGGCGCCACCTGGGACTTCCTCTCGGAGCGTTTCCAGGACGCCTACGCGATCGCGCCGCACGGCGAGGGCCTCACCTTCAGCGCCGCCGAGTCCCGCAGCCGCATCGACGGTGTCTTCGCCGGCCCTGGGATCGAGGTGCTCGGGTGCGGCGTTCCCGACGACCCGGAACTCCTCGCCGACTACCCGAGGGCGACGGATCACCGTCCGCTCCTGGCCGAGCTGCGCGTTCACTGACGCCGCCGTGCGCGCCGTGGTCAGGCCATGGCCGGGGACTTCGTGGTCAGGTGGTGGCGTCCAGGCCGCGGCCCTTCAGACCACGGCGCCGTCATCGTCCTCCGGAGGCTCGTCGCCCATCCGCAGCACGAGCGCCACGAACCCGCCGATGAACGCCGCGACCGCCGTGAACGCCGCCCAGCTGGGCACGTCCCACCGCAGGAAGACGGACGCCAGCAGGTAGAGCGGCCCGCCGAGCAGCGCGACCCAGGCGAACCGGGTCATGGCGTCCGGCTTGGGCAGCGGCGGCGGGGGCGGGGGGACGTAGTGGTCCTCATCCTCGCCGGAGGCGGGCTTGACGACGCGGGCGGTGAGGGCACGGTCGCCGGTGGGCTCCTCGCCCGCCTCCTCCGCGGGTTCCTCGATGTTCTCCTCGGCCGGCCACGGTGTGTCCCCGCCGTCGGCCGGGCGGTCGAAGGACGCGACTATCTCGGCGAAGATCTGGTCCTCGTCGCGTGAGGCGGCGTAGTCCTCTCGCAGCTCCGGAAGGCGTTTTTCGAGGATGTCCTCGGCGGCCTCCCTGGCGCTCGCGTCGGCGTACAGCCGGTCGGTGGGCTCCTCCGGCAGCCGTACGTCGAGGTAGCCCCCGGTCTCACCCGGTGCCGGGGCGGCGTAGGCGGCGATGCCGGCCTCCCGCAGTGCGGCCAGCATCGCGTCGGCGAGTTGCGGGGTCAGGTCGGCGACCGGGACGTAGGCGTCCGCGCTCAGCCCATTGCCGCGCCGGCTCATCGGACGGTCTCCCCTCGCGTCCGGGCCGCGCCGTCGCGCGACACGCCGGTCTCCTCCGACCGGCCGCCCGGCGTCAACGCCATGGCGCCTCCCCTCGAACTCCCGTCGACCGACGCTTCACGTTGAGCCTACGGCCGGGGCAACTTCTATTGACCAAAAGGTGGCGGGTGCGGATGTGGGCGCATGCGGCCCGGGATGGAAAGATGACCATCATCCCTCAGTTCGGTCCCGGGGCAGAGGGGTACGGGAGGCGGGAGTTTGTTTTACTGGGTCGTCAAGGGGATCTTGTTCCCCATCCTCCACCTGCTGTGGCGGCCGCGGGCGGAGGGGGTCGGGAACGTGCCGCGCACGGGCCCGGCCATCCTGGTCGGCAACCACCTGTCGTTCGCCGACCACTTTTTCGGGCCGTTGCCGCTGCCACGCAAGGTCACCTTCTTGGCGAAGGCGGAATACTTCACCGGCACGGGCCTGAAGGGTTTTCTCAGCAGGGCCTTCTTCAGCGGCATGGGGCAGGTGCCGATCGACCGTACGGGCGGCCGGGCGAGTGAGGCGGCGCTGAAGACCGGCCTCCGGGTGCTCGCCGAGGGCAAGCTGCTCGGTATCTATCCGGAGGGCACCCGCGCCCCGGACAACCGGCTGTACCGCGGCAAGACCGGCGTCGCGCGGCTGGCGCTCGAGTCCGGCGCGCCGGTGATCCCGATGGCGATGATCAACACGTTCGAGCTGATGCCGGCCGGAAGGACGCTGCCCCGGCTGGGCCGGCGCCCCGGCGTCCGGTTCGGCAAGCCGCTCGACTTCTCCCGCTATCGCGGCATGGCGCACGACCGGGTCGTGCTGCGCGCCGTGACGGACGAGATCATGTACGCGATCATGGAGCTGTCCGGGCAGGAGTACGTCGACCGGTACGCCGCCGAGGTCAAGAAGGACTCGGCTGAGCCGGACGAGTGCGCGGACGAGCCCGTGCACACCGCCGACGGCCAGGCCGGCTCCTGACGGGACCACCGCGGTCCGGCCGTCACCCGCGGGGGAGACCGAGCGGCCGCGGGTGCCATTGGCGGTGAGGATGTTCTGTCCGAAGAGAACTGATGGGCACCCCCTCTTTCCGCTATGGTCTAGACCAATTGCGGCGGACGTGTCGTGCGCCCGGTGCCGCATCCGTCGTGCCCGCGCCACTAGTCTGGTTGGGTCAGTCCATGGTTCTAAGAGGAGTTGGCATGCGTGTCGGAGTGCTGACCGGCGGCGGTGACTGCCCCGGCCTGAACGCCGTCATCCGCGCCGTGGTCCGCAAGGGCGTACAGGTCTACGGATACGAGTTCGTCGGCTTCCGCGACGGCTGGCGCGGTCCCCTCGAAGGGGACACGAGTGCCCTCGACGTGCAGGCCGTGCGCGGTATCCTGCCGCGCGGCGGCACGATCCTCGGCTCGTCGCGGACCAACCCGGTCAAGGTCGAGGGCGGCATCGAGCGGATCAAGGACAACCTCGCCGGCCTGGGCGTGGACGCGCTCATCGCCATCGGTGGCGAGGACACCCTCGGCGTGGCGCGGCAACTGCACGAGAACGGCGTGAAGGTCGTCGGCGTGCCCAAGACGATCGACAACGACCTGAACGCCACCGACTACACCTTCGGCTTCGACACCGCGGTGAACATCGCGATGGAGGCGATCGACCGGCTGCACACGACGGCCGAGTCCCATCACCGCGCGCTGATCTGCGAGGTCATGGGCCGGCACGCCGGCTGGATCGCGCTGCACGCCGGCATGGCCGCCGGCGCCAACGTCATCCTCATCCCGGAGCGGCCCTTCGACATCGAGAAGGTCGTCGGCTATGTCGAGAGCCGCTTCAAGACGCGCTACGCCCCGATCATCGTGGTCGCCGAGGGCGCCCACCCGATCGACGGCCAGATGGACGTCCAGACGGGGGAGCTCGACGCCTTCGGCCACATACGCCTCGGCGGCATCGGCGAGCGCCTCGCCGCGGAGATCGAGAAGCGCACCGGCAAGGAGGCCCGCACGACGGTCCTCGGCCACATTCAGCGCGGCGGCACCCCGACCGCCTTCGACCGCGTGCTGGCCACGCGCTTCGGCCTGCACGCCATCGACGCCGTGCACGATGCCGACTTCGGCAAGATGGTCGGCCTCCAGGGCACCGACATCGTCCGCGTGGACCTGAGCGCCGCCACCGACGAGCTCAAGACCGTGCCGGCCGAGCGCTACACGGAGTCCGAGGTCTTCTTCGGCTGACAAGCACGAGTACGAGAGCGAGGCCCTCGCCGAACGGCGAGGGCCTCGCTGCTTGTTGCCGCGATCGGTTCCTTTGGTGTGCTCTCTGTGAGCGAACAGTTACTTATAGCGTTGTCCTTATGCCTACCCATGACCATGAGATGTGGCTGGAGTTACTTCGTGAGCGCCCGGCGCTGGCGGCGGACCTGCTGGATTGTGTCCGATCGGGACTGGTACCGGCGTTCAGCCAGGTCCAGCTCGAATCCGGTGACCTCAGCGAACACGCGCCGGCC
>JAOPYL010000341.1 GCA_025964625.1 Actinoallomurus sp.
CTCCCCCAGATTACCGAGGAAGACGAGCTGCTTGTCGCCCTGGCTGTCGAGCAGGAAGTCACCACCGAAGCGCTTCACCGAGGATGGAACGTTCTCACTGGAGTCCGGGTCCGAAAGGTTGAGCGTCGTCGTCTTGCCGGTGACGGCGTCCTTCGCCTTGGCGTTGTCGGAGAGCACCGCCGTCCACTTCGCCGTGTGCCCGGACAGCTTCACCGAGAGCAGGGCGGGCTTGCTGTAGGTCTTTCCGTCCGCGTTCGCGGCGGGTGCCGACGCGGAGATGTAGAGGGTGCCGCCGTAGGCGAGCACGCTGTCGGTGCCGCCTCCGTGCGGGAGCGGCTTGGGCCCGTAGGTGAAGTGGGCGACCGTGGCGTGGCCGTGCCGGCCCGGCTTGATCGTGTAGAGGCTGCTGTTGCCGTCCTCATTGACGGTCGCCACGACCCGCCCGTGCTGAGGGTCGGCGCCCATGCCGTCCACCTTGCCGGTCAGGTTCCACGAGCCGACCTTCTGCCCCTTCTGGGTGTACTCGAGGACCGTGCTCTTGGTGTTACCGCCAGGCGCGGGCTCGCCCTTGGCGCCGACCCCGTTCTGGTACGCCACGAACAGGTGGTCGCCGAGCTTGACGATGTCATCAGGGCCGCTCACCCCAGCCGGGGCCGAAGCCACCAGGTGCGCCGAGAACCCGGCGGGCACCTTCACCCCGGAACCGGTCGCGGGGGCGGGAGTCGCATAGGAGGAGGCGACCTGCGCGAACACCGCGCCCATGGCAACGGCTGCCGCCGCGATCGGAACTGCCCGGCGAACAAGACGGCCTCGGGAACGCAAGCTGTCGGGGGCCATAGTGATCCTTTCGGAAGTGCTGAGAGGCGGAAGGCAGCGGCGCCTCGAAACGAAGTCCTGTACAAATTCGTGCGCCGAAGATCCGCTTCCAACAGTCCTGACATGCGTTGGTTACGGGCACCTGTACAGATCACCAATCCAGCCCGAGTGATCAGCGAACACCAAGGTCCGCATCCCGCCGCACACAGTCTCAGCCGCTTGCGCACGCATGATCGCAGCGTCAGGTCCACTCGGACCTGACGCTGCGGGTTCACTCCGGGCAGGGGCTAGCACATGTCAGCCGTGGTGCACCTCGATGAGTGGGCTGCGTCCGGAGTCGGTCTTGTCGTATCCGACGGCCCAGGCGGAGCCGCCGGCCGCCGCGATCCCGCCGAGCACCTTGTCTCCGGTGCCCGGGTTGGGGGCGTTCACGGCCTTCCAGCCGGAGCCGTCGTTGCGGGCGACCAAGGTGAGCTGGTGGTCGCTCGCCGCGTCGTAGTAGGTGCCGACGGCCCAGGCCGTGTTGCCGGCGATGGCGACGCCGTTGATGTTGCTGAACGCCGCGCCGAGCCCCGGGTTGACGGTCGTCGTCCAGTGGCCGTGGCTGAGGTGGGTGCTCAGCGGACGGCCCTGGTGCGCGGCGTCGTCGGTCTGGCCGACCGCCCAGACCTCTCCACCGCGGACCGCGACACCCTGCAGAACGCCGTTGGCGCCCGCGGAGGGTACGTTCACGACGCTCCAGCGCTTACCGTCCCAGTGCTCGACCAGCGGTGTGTCAGAGCTCGGGTCGTTGCGCTGGCCGACCGCCCAGACGTCGTTGGCGCCCCGCGAGGCGACGCCATAGAGGTGGTCGCCGGTGGTGCCGGCGTCCGGGCTCGACACGACCGCCCAGCGCTTGCCGTTCCAGTGCTCGACCAGGGTGCCGAATCGGCCGGACCGGCTCTGCCGCTCGCCCACCGCCCAGACGTCGTCGGCCGAGACCGCGGTCGCCGAGAAGAGAACGTCGCGTGTGGTGTCGAGCGTGGGCGTGGCAGCCAGGTGCCAGGCCTTGCCGTCCCATGCCTCGATCAGGCTGTGGGAGTGGAACCCGCTGTCCAGCCGTACGCCGACCCCCCACGCCTTGCCGGGTACGGCCGCGACGCCGAACAAGGTGTTGAAGTTCGGCCCCGCGTTCAAGGTCGGGGTGTACGTCCACTTCGTTCCGTCGAAGTGGGCCGCGAGGGTCAAGGTGGCGTCCTTGTTGCTGGTCGCCGCATCAGGCAGGAAGTTGCCGACCGCCCAGACATCCTTGGCCGAGACCGCCGCCACGGCTCCGTAGGTGTTGTCGGCCGTACTACCCAGCTTCGGCGCGGCCTGCACGGTCCAGCCGGCGCTCGTCGGCTTGTCGGTGACGTAGGAGACCGGCTCGGTCGGGGTCGGCGTCGGTGTCGTCAAGGGGGGAACCGGCAAGGCCCTGTACGCGGCCGCCTTGCTGCCGGTGGGCGCGAACAGCGGGTTCAGCGACTTCACGTGCGCGGTGTCGCAGGTGTTCGCGAGGCAGCCGACACCGAAGTTGTGCTGAAGTGTCTGCAGCAGCGAGTAGTGGTTGTAGAAGGTCGGATCCTGCAGCCCGCGCGGCCCGTGGCTCGTCACCACGATGTTGGCGACCCTGCCGCCGCCGCCCGCGTTGTCGTTGCCCTCGTCGGAGACGATGTCGATGGCGTTGTTGCCCTTGGCCCAGAAGCTTGCGCTGGTGATGGTGCTGACGAGCCCGCCGAGGTACTGGTCGCCCGACGCCACGAGGCGCTGGTCCTGCGGGTCGGTGCCGCCGGGGTTGCCCGAGTCCAGGCAGTAGGGCGGGTCACCGTGCTGGTCGTGGCACTCGTCGGGGATGACGTAGTTGAAGGCGGGCACCTTGCCGCTGTGCAGGTCTTTGCCGAGCTGTTCGATCGGCACCTGCCGCGACCGGTCCGCGGCGTTCTGCGAGGTGCTGAAGTTGAGGATCCCGTTGTGCTTGGAGACGTACAGCGGATCCTTGTCCGGCGCGCCGTTGCAGGCGGCGGGGTAGCAGATGCCCTGGTAACCGGCGCGCGGCAGGCCCTGCAGGTACGCCTTCCAGCTGACGCCCGCGTGGTCGAGCTGGCTGATCAGGCTCGCCTTGTGCACCTGGTTGACGTAGTACGGGTTGTCGCTGGCCACGCCGGAGGGACTGCCACCGAGCATCGCCACGTAGTTGGGCTCGCTGGGATGGGTGACCGCGTAGTAGGCGGTCGCGCTCCCGTACTGCTTGGCCAGGGCGTTGAGGTTGGGCGCGGCCGGGTTACCGATCACATCGGAGTAACCGTGGTTCTCCATGACGACCACGAAGACGTGATCGTAGTGCTGCGGCGCCCCGGCGACGCCCGCCGCGGCCACCTGTGCCGAGCCTCCGATCCAGCCGGCCACCGTCACCGGCAGAGCCATGGCCGCGAAGGTTCGCAATCGTCGTGAGAACAGCGTCCGCCGCCGTGAAGACATAGGCCGTACCTTTCGCGAATTATGACCGAATCCCGAGCCGTTCGACTTTAAGCGCTCCCCACCTCCCTAACAATCGGCCGCGAGATGAACATCCGGCATGAAAACCTTGAATACGTCGTAGCGACCGACCTCGGCGACTCGGCCTTGGATGAGTACGGTCGAACACTGGCGCGCGGCGCGATGCTCGCTTTGCAGTCCCCGCCGCTTCAATCCGTGCATGCGGTTCTCCCGCAATCACTCCCGCCAGGGTCCGGCGGGGATTTCGCGACGTCCATGCGAAGATCCCCGCTTTGACCGGTGCGCCGAAACCGGTAAGCCCGGCCGCGGACGGCTTCTGGGCTCCAAGAACCGCCGACCCGCACCCGTTCACGACGTCGGGAAAACCATCAAACGCCAGACCACACTTACCGCCCGCTTCGGGCAGGCAGCTTAAACGGCAAGCTGAGAGGCGCATCACATGTTCCGGGGGATTCATGCGGAGCCGTTCGCTGTTTGAACCGTGTGCCCAAAGAAACGGGGACTAGCTCCCCGGTTCTGCGACACGGTTTTCAGGGGGCGGGGGTATCGATGTGAGCAATGCGGTTCGCAGCACGGCACGGCCGCCGCTCGCCCGGGAGTGTGTGGCTCCGTGCCGGAGGGCGGACGCGTCCCGTGACCATGAGCGCATCCTGTCCGCGGCTCGCGCCGTCTTCGTCGAGGATGGGCCCGAGGCGTCGCTCGATGAGGTCGCCCGGCGCGCGGGTGTCGGCAACGCCACCCTCTACCGTCATTTCGGCGACCGTGAGGATCTCATCCGCCAGGTCGCCACGCATGTCATCGCGCAGGTCGCGGGAGAGCGGGCAGCTTCGTCCCGACGTGACGCTCGATGATGTCTGGGGCATGCTCGCCCAGCTCACCCGGCCACCGCCGTGCAGCGACCGTACGGCCTTCGACGCCCGTGTCGGCCGGTACGTCGAGTTGTTCCTGGCCGGCCTGCGCGCTCCCGCGCCGAACGAACTGCCCGGCTCGTCCCCGCGTCAACCGATCCGCCGTCCACCTCTCCTGTCCCTGCACCTCGGCGCTGACCGAAGCGACGAAGTACCGCTGACCTCCCATCTCGTCCGAACGCTGGAGACACCTTCTGTAATGTCGACAACCGCACCGACCGCCCAGAGAAACGGCACCGTGGCTGCAGACGCGGCCGTCTCCCGGCGATGGACGGCCCTGTCCTTCATCGCCCTTGCCCAGCTGATGGTCGTGCTCGACGCGACCATCGTGAACATCGCCCTGCCGTCCGCGCAGAGAGCACTGCACATCTCCGACGGTGACCGCCAGTGGGTGATCACCGCCTACACGTTGGTCTTCGGTGGACTGCTCCTGTTCGGTGGCCGTATCGCCGATCTCGTGGGCCGCAAGCGTACGTTCCTGATCGGCCTGATCGGTTTCGCCGGTGCCTCTGCCGTGGGCGGCGCGGCGATCAATTCGGGCATGCTGCTCGGCGCCCGTGCGCTCCAGGGCGCGTTCGGCGCCCTGCTCGCGCCATCGGCGCTCTCGCTGCTCACCGTCATGTTCAGCCAGCCGCGGGAGCGGGCCAAGGCGTTCGGCATCTACGGCGCGATCGCGGGCGGCGGCAGCGCCGCCGGCCTGATCCTCGGCGGCGTGCTGACCGAGTACCTGAACTGGCGCTGGGCGCTGTATGTGAACGTGCCGATCGCCGTCATCGCCTTCGTCGGCGCTGCCGCGTTCGTCCACGTCGCCGTACCCGCAGGCGGCCACCAGCGCGCCCGCTTGGACATTCCCGGCGTCATCTTGGTCACCGCGGGTCTGGTGTCGCTCGTGTACGGGTTCACGCGTGCCGGGTCACAGGGGTGGGGCGAGGGTGGCGTGATCGCCCTGTTCGTCGCCGCTGGTGTGCTGCTCGTCGCGTTCGTGGTCGTCGAGGCCCTGACGCGGGCGCCGTTGCTGCCACTGCGCGTGGTCCTGGACCGAAACCGCGGCGGTGCCTACCTCGCGGTCGGCCTGGCCGTGATCGCGATGTTCGGGCTCTTCCTCTTCCTGACGTACTACCTGCAGATCGTCAAGGGGTACTCGCCGGTCAGGAGCGGCCTGGCCTTCCTGCCGTTCACGGCGGGTATGATCACCGGCTCCACGCAGATCGCGGCGCGGCTGATGCATCGTGTCCCGGCAAGGGCCCTGATGGTGCCCGGACTGCTCGTCGGCGCGGCCGGGATGGGCCTGCTCACCCAGCTCAAGGTGGACAGCTCGTTCGTCGGTGTCGTCCTGCCCGCCGAGCTGCTCATCAGCCTGGGGCTCGGCTCGACGATGATGCCCGCCATGAACCTGGCGACCACCGGCGTCGCCCCACAGGAAGCGGGCGTGGCGTCGGCGATGGTGAACACCGCACAGCAGGTCGGCGGCTCGATCGGCACCGCCCTGCTCAACACCATCGCCGCGACGGCCACGACCACCTACATCGTCTCGCACGCGCACGGTCGCCCCTCGCGGCTGCTCGTGGCGGTCG
>JAOPYL010000016.1 GCA_025964625.1 Actinoallomurus sp.
GCTGGTCACCACCCGCGGCCATGACTACGGCCGGCCGGCCGCCATGATGCGTACCTACCTGGACGCCATGGACGCCACGAAGTTCGGCCCACCCGTGCGGGAGGCGCCGCCCCGAGTGATCGCGGCGTTGCGCCGGAAGATGCTGGAGCTGGCCGCGACGCGCACCCAGGGTGCGCACACGTACTTCGTCACGCCCGAGCACACCGCCCGGGCCCGGGCGGTCCTGGGGCCGGACCCGATCCTCGCTCCGGAGCAGGCCGTCGTGGTCGACACCGACCCCGACCGGGCGCGTGCCGCCGCGCGGGACTACGCGTCCTTCTACCTCGCGTTGCCGAACTACCTCAACAACCTGCGTGAGCTGGGCTTCTCCGACGCTGACTTCGAAGGCGGCGGCAGCGACGCGCTCATCGACGCCGTGGTGCCCTGGGGAGATCCGGACACCATCATCGAGCACATCCGGACCCATCACAAGGCCGGCGCGGACCACGTCGCCGTGCAGCCGATCGCGGACACGCTCGATCAGCAGATAGAGCATCTGCGCCTGCTGGCCCCCGGCCTGACCGGCTGAGCAGAAGGGACCGCAGGCCGCCGGACGCGGACGGCGGGAGCGCGTCGCCGCGCGCGTCGAGTGCGCGGAGTGGACGACGGGACATGACCTTCTGATCTCAGTCCTTCGGCGGCTTCACGAAGAGGGTGAAGAACTGGATGCGCCGCAAGGGTGGCACGGGGCCCCGCAGCCCGAAGTGCAACCAGAAGACCCGGACGGTGAAGGTCAGCAGGCGCCAGGCCATGAAGAACATCAGCGCGGCGAGTGGCAGCTCGCCCAGCAGCGCGGTGCCGACGGAGACCCAGAAGTCCGGGCCGCCCCAGGCGAACATCACGTCGAACCAGGCGTCGCAGACGAGCAGGGTGCCGGTGATCAGGGCGCAGACGATGGCGAGCTGCCGCTTGCGCCACACCGCCCAGGCCGTGGCGGCCAGGGAGCTGAGCAGCGCGACGTCGAAGCCGATCCACGCGGTCCCCCAGTGGCCCGTCCGGTACCGCGTCGGCAGTGTGACGGCCAGGAAGATGATCCAGGGGATGAGGAACAGGCAGCAGCACAGGAGGAAGGTCAGGAAGCGGAGCCGGCGGTGCTCGTTCAGCGGGTCGGCCAGAGCGCTGGACGACTTGTCGAGCGCGTTCAGCGCCCGCAGCAGCGCGACGCGCGCATCCTCGTCCAGGTGCGACAGATCGTCCGGCGTGATCATCCATAGCCTCCCGATGCGATGAGATCAAGGTGCGTCATGGAACCGGCCACTGGTGCCAGTCGCAGGCATCCCGCCAGCCGGGAATGTCGCCCGCCCAGCCGATAAGGATGACATGTGCATCCCGCGGGCCGGCGACCACGGTCTCGAAATGATCGGTCGCCGCGCCCTCGCGGTACTCGATCGCGAAGGTCCCGTCGGCCTCCCTGTACACCTGCATGTAGTGCTGGTCGTTGGCGGCGTCGAGCCGGTCGACGATCAGGAACTGGTTGCCCGGGCCGAGCTCACCGAGCAGCCGGAGCAGCAGCGCGCCGGAAGGGGCGTCGTACGACGTGCCGCCGGCTGTCTCCGCCCGCAGCGCCGGTCCGCCCATTCTGGCGACGTTATGCGACCTTTCTACGCCTTGTGAAGCATCGTCGGGGCGCGTCATCGGTGTCATACGAAGGACCACCGGGCCGTCTGGGCCGGCAGGAAGTAGCCCGGCCCGTGCACACAGGAGCCCCGTGCCGATTCGGCGCGTGGCTTCACCGCCGGCCCGTTAGGGGTGGGCTACGGTTCGGTCATGGCTGAGATTGTCTATCCCCCGGTGCTCGTCGCGGCGCACGCCCTTTTCCGGGCGCTGGACCTGCGCATCCATATCGAAGGGGCGCAGCACATTCCCGCCACGGGCGGGGCGGTGCTGGCGAGCAACCACGTCAGCTACCTCGACTTCATCTTCGTCGGGCTGGGAGCTCGGCCGGCCAAGCGGCTGGTGCGGTTCATGGCCAAGCACGAGGTGTTCGCGCACAAGGTCTCCGGGCCGTTGATGCGGGGCATGCACCACATCCCGGTGGACCGCGCGGCGGGCAAGGCGGCGTACGACAACGCGCTCACGGCCCTGCGGGACGGCGAGGTCGTGGGGGTGTTCCCGGAAGCGACGATCAGCCGGTCGTTCACCGTCAAGGGCTGTAAGAGCGGTGCGGCCCGGATGGCGGCCGAGGCCGGTGTGCCGCTGATCCCGATGGTCGTGTGGGGCACCCAGCGGATGTGGACGAAGGGCCGCCCGCGTGCCTTGGGCACCCGGCATCTGCCGATCACGATCCTGATCGGAGAGCCGCTGCTGCCCGGGCCCGCCGACGATCCGGAGAAGGTGACCGCCGACCTGCGGACGCGGATTCAGGAACTGCTCGACCGCGCCCAGCGGGACTACCCGGAAAAGCCCTCGCGGGATTCCTGGTGGCTGCCCGCACACCTTGGTGGTACCGCTCCGACGCCGGAGGAGGCGGCCGTATTGGATGCCGCGAAAAGCCATTGACCTCGGCCTGGCTCTACTAGGGTCGACCGCATGGCGAGAAGCGAGCAGGATCCCGCAGCGAGCACGCAACAATTCCGGGCTTTCGCCAACAGGGGCGAGTCCGCCCGGCAGAGCCCGAATACCGGGCTGATCATCACGATCGTGGCCGGAGTGATCGTGGTGCTCGCGGTGATCGCTCTACTGGTCCTCTAACAGCGTCGCGGGCCGGTGCGCCGGCCGGCTGGGCCCGGCGCTCAGTGGCCGTTCGCGGAGAAGTGCTGGTAGTCCCATGGGCCGCCCCAGTCGCCGCCCCAGCCCCAGCCGATCGAGGCGAACGCCTTGACCACCTTGTCGCCAGGGTGGATCACTCCGGGGTCCCTGCGCGTGCGGTCGGCGTACTTCACGCATCGCGGGTGCTCGACGTGGCCGTTCGCGTGCACGTATGGGTTCTCACACGTGTTGACGTCGACGGCGTGCCCGTAGGCGTGCTGCGACCACGAGCTCGCGCCGGTGGCGTTGCGGCAGTTGAACGCCGAGGTGTTGTCGGCCTCGATCGAGTCGAAGTCGCTTCCCTTGTACTTGTCGACGAGTTCCATGCGCCGGATCGGGTATCGCTCGTCGTACAACGTGTGGAACACCTTGACGATCTTTTTCGCGGAGTCTGCGTTGACGACCATTTCTCCGTTGTGGGGCTTCTTGTCCATGCCCCAGTAGGTCATCTTGATGAGCCGAAGGTCGCCGATCCCGACCGGGCAACCGGCGTGCCAGGAGTACTTCAGGGTCGAGCGGGACGGAATCGGGCTGATCTGCGCGGAGAAGCCCTGCGGCTTCGCCGGGGCCGGACTCGTGGTCGTGGCCGAGGGCGTCGCCGTGGCGAGCTGGGATGGCGCCGTGGAGACTGCGGGCGGCGGGGACGCCGTGGCGGACGTCCCGCCTCCGCAGGCGGACGAGAGCGCCGCGCATACTCCCGTCATGACGGCGGCAAGGGTCACACGTTCCATAACGGAAGGATTACATGGCCTCGGCCATGCTTCGTCCACAACGCGTGGCACGATTAATCTGCGGTACGTCGGGGAATCGAGGACCGATCATGGTGAGAACGGGCGAGAAGAGACGACCGCCTCTCGGCATGCGCGAGATCACCGCGGTGGGAAGCGGTCTCAGCACGTTCATCTTGGTCGATGGGGTGATGATGTACTCCGCGTTCGAGATGAACATCATGCACGGCAAGAATTTCAGCCTGCTCTCCCAGGCCTTGGCCCTGCTCCTGCTCGCCTTCGGCCTGGGCGGTTTCCTCGCCTGGAAGATGACCGGTTTCATGCGGTTATACGGCGTAGGACTGATGTGCGGCTGGACCTTCCTGACCCTGTTCTCGCTCGGGTTCTGCACTGGCCTGAATGCATGACACGCAGGCTCCCGGGTGCGCGCCGGGGCACGTGGAGCGCCGGTCGCCTCGCGGGCGGGAAGCGGCGGTCAGCGCGCCTTCTGGACCTGTTCGGCGACGGCGGCGAAGGCCCGGCCGATGGCGCCCAGGTCGGCGGGGTCGATGACGTCCACGAAGAACTCGCGGACCGCGGCGACGTGGTCGCGTGCGGCCTGCTCCAGGAAGGCGAAGCCCTGGTGGGTGAGCTCGGCGTTCACGCCGCGCCTGTCCGCGCCGCAGGTGCCGCGGGCGACGAGGCCCTTGCACTCGAGGCGGGCGACCGTGTGCGAGAGTCGGCTCCGCGACTGGCTGGCGAACTCCGCGAGCTCGGCCATCCGCAGCCGCCGGTCGGGTGCCTCCGACAGGCGCACGAGAATTTCGTACTCTGCCATGGTCAGCCCATGCTTGGCCTTCAGATCCCGGTCGAGGACGTCGGCGAGCCGGACACTCCCCTCGACGTAGGCGCGCCAGTCGCGCTGCTGTGCGGCGTCGAGCCAGCGCGTTTCGGTCATGACGCGATTCTATCGCATTGATTGAAGTTTCAACAAATATTCACTACTGTGCCGGTGAAGCTTCGGCACGCCTGGGTGGCGGAATAGTTGAATCTTCAACTTAGTTGTCACCGTCGTACCCGACCGAGGAGGGCCCGATGCCTGCTGTAACCGCCGACCCGCTGACCCTGACACGACTGCCCCGGCTGCCGGAGCAGGAGACCGCGTGGCGTCCCGTCGCCCGGGTCGTCACCGCCAAGCGTCACCTGGAGGGCGAGGGGTTCGAGGTGCGCCGGCCGTTCCCCGGCGTCGACCTCTCGCTCGCCGACCCGTTCCTGCTGCTCGACCACATGGGGGCGGTGGAGTACGCGCCCGGCGAGGCCAAGGGCACGCCCTGGCATCCGCACCGCGGCTTCGAGACCGTGACGTACATCATCGACGGCGCCTTCCAGCACCAGGACACCACGGGCGGCGGCGGGCTGATCACCGACGGCGCCACCCAGTGGATGACCGCCGGCAGCGGGCTGCAACACATCGAGCAGCCCACGCCGGAGCTGGTCGCCGCGGGCGGCCTGTTCCACGGCGTACAGCTGTGGGTCAACCTGCCGCGCGAGCAGAAGTGGGTGCCGCCGCGCTACCAGGACATCGAGTCGCGCGACGTGTCCCTGCTGACCAGCGACGACGGGTCGTCGATCGTACGCGTGATCGCCGGTGAGCTGGCCGGGCACAAGGGCCCGGGCGTGACGTACACGCCGATCACGTACCTGCACGCGAGCGTCACGCCGGGCGCCCGGCTGACGCTGCCGTGGCCACGCGACTTCAACGCCATGGTGTACGCCCTCGCCGGGCGCGGCCAGGCCGGGCCGGACGCGCGCCCGGTGGAGGAGGGGCAGCTCGCGGTCTTCGGCAAGGGCGACGCGCTGACCGTCACCGCGGCGGCCTCCCAGCCGCTGTCCAGCAAGAACGGCTGGGAGATCCTCGTCCTCGGCGGCCTGCCGATCCGTGAGCCGATCGCCCGGTACGGGCCGTTCGTCATGAACACGCGGCAGGAGATCCTGGAGGCGTTCGAGGACTTCCAGGCGGGCCGGATGGGCACCGTCCCCGCGGAGCGGGTCCCGCACCGGAGCAGCGCCGACGAGTCGCTGGACGACTGAGTCCAGCGGAAGGGCCGTATATACAGGACATATGTATGCACGGTGACCGCGTCCTGATCGCAAGAGCCGTACTGGCGGGTGTCGTCATCGATTCTTTGTTCGAGAAATGGCCCGGCTTCTCCTGACGCCGCGGATTCGGGTGCGCTACGGTGGGGCATCTTCGAACAGAAGTTCGACCATCTGCATGCGCACGTCAAGAGGAGGCGGGGCCGGTGGCGACTCTCACCGCTCCGGCCGTGGCGCCGTGCCGACCACGCCGCGCGACACGCCGTAGCACTTTCTATGGAAATCTACGGCCGCAGCTATATCCCCTAATAAAGTCCGAGAGCGTGGACCCCGTTCGCAATCCCTACGCTCCCGGTGCCGGGCAGCGGCCGCCCGAGCTGACCGGCCGCGACCGCGAGCTGCAGCAGTTCGAGGTCGTGCTGGAGCGCGTCGCCCGCGGCCGCCCCGAGCGCAGCATGATGCTCACCGGGCTGCGTGGCGTGGGCAAGACCGTGCTGCTCAACACGTTCCGGTCGATGGCCATCCAGAAGCTCTGGGGCACCGGCAAGATCGAGGCGCGGCCCGACCAGTCGATCCGCCGGCCGGTCGCCGCCGCCCTGCACATGGCCGTGCGCGAGCTGGCCCCACGGCACCGCGCGCCCGACCGCATCGAGGAGTTCCTCGGCGTGCTCAAGGCGTTCGCACAGGCCGACACCGAGCCGGTCAAGGGCAAGGCCGCGCCGCGCCGGTGGAATCCGGGCATCGACGTGCCCGCCTCCCGCGGCCGGGCCGACTCCGGCGACCTGGAGATCGACCTCACCGAGCTGTTCGTCGACGCGGCGTCGGTCGCCACCGACCTCGGTGTCGGCATCGCGCTCTACGTCGACGAGATGCAGGACATCCCGCCCGACGACGTGTCCGCGATGTGCGCGGCCTGCCACGAGCTGTCGCAGAGCGGCGGCCCGCTCATCGTGGTCGGCGCCGGGCTGCCGCACCTGCCGGCGGTGCTGTCGGCGAGCAAGTCCTACTCCGAGCGGCTGTTCCGCTACGCCCGTATCGACCGGCTCGACCGGGCCGCCGCCGACCTCGCGCTGATCGCGCCCGCCGAGCGGGAGGGCGTGACCTTCACCCAGGACGCCCTCGACGCCCTGTACGAGGCCGCCGACGGCTATCCGTACTTCGTCCAGGCGTACGGCAAGGTGGCCTGGGACATCGCGCCCGAGACGCCGATCAGCGACGGTGACATCAGGGTCGCGGCCCCTGAGGCCGAGGGAGAGCTGGCCGTCGGCTTCTTCGGCAGCCGCTACGAACGCGCCACCCCGGCCGAGCGCGACTACATGCGGGCGATGGCCTCCCTGGGCGACGAGCCGGTGCCGACCTCGAACGTCGCGGACGAGCTGGGCCGCAAGCCGTCCAGTCTCTCGCCGGCCCGCGACGGCCTCATCAAGAAGGGCCTGATCTACAGCGCCGAGCGGGGGCTCGTGGCCTTCACCGTCCCGCACTTCGGTCATTTCCTCAGATCACAGCCGGTCTGAGGCCCCGCTACAGCCGTATAAGCCACTCTTGTCAGACCGCTAGAGAGCCGTAGAGAGCGCCATCGACCGTGGGGCGCGTCGTGAGGAAAATCTACGGCGTTCTAGCCGTGTGCCTAGAAAGCTGTAGAGAAGGCCATGGAAGCATCGAAGGGCCGATGGCCACCACGCTCCAGGCGCAGCCGATTCGAGTTCCGTATACGGGGTTCTAGGAGATCCGCAAGATATCGCTATACGGCCGTAGAGATTGTGATGAGATCCCGTTGACGAGGTAACCGCAACGAGGCGGCCCCCGGACGCCGGCCCCCGCTCCGGCCGTCAGGAGTGGGGACCCCGTGCGAATGGCCTTCTCAGGCCGGGCTGTGCGCCCACTGCGAGCCGGCGTCGCCGTCCTGCTCTTCGCAGACTGAGTCCCGCACCACACCGGCGCGCACGTGGGGCCGCCGACCGCCGACCGCAACGGCGAACACCACCTCGACCTGCCGGTCGTCGATCCGCGCGGGATACACGACGTACCGATTGCAGAGCTCCCGCCACACGTCGCTGGGCTCGGCCGAGGTGAGGCTCTCTTCGTACTCCCGCCACGCGCCGCTGGAGCGCAGCGTGGCGTACGTCTCCGAAAGAGGCACGTCGCGGAGTTCGCACGGTATCGACTGGCGCGTCCGCTCGACGGCGACGGCCAGCTCCGGAGAGATTGCCAGCAGCAGTGCGCACTCCGTGGCGATCAGGACCACGGACCAGCCGGTGGCGGAGCCGAGGACCTCCACGCCGGTCCGCGGCACACCGGCCGACGCGATCGCGGCGACCATCAGCAGCGCGGCCCGGGCCACCCCGCGCCGGCCCGCCGGGGCCGTGCTCAGGCCCCCGAAGCAGCCACAGCCCTCCTCGGAGCCGCGCCGGGTGAGGTCGGCGATGACGGATGTCGCGGTGGCGAAGAAGACGACGTCGGCCAGCCGCACGATGCCCAGCGGCGTCACCAGCAAGGCAACTCCGAGAGTGCCCTCGGCAAGTGCCACGCAGAGGACGAAAGAACGCGGGTGGGGCGGCGTCGCCGCCGGGTCCGGGTCGTCGCCGCGTACGACCAGCTTGGTCGCGCAGGCGAGCAGGAGCACGCCACCGAGGAACGGGACCTGGACTTCTCGCAGTAGGTGGATCATCAGTGACCCACCCGTGCCGTGACGTTGAAGCAACCCTTGTCGAGATCGCCGCCGAGGTCGACGAACGCGGTCCTGGTGAGTTCGAGGATCCTGCCGCGCGGAGACGTGCCGCAGCGCACGCACCGGTCGCAGAACCGCGCGGCGAGGCAGCCGCACTCGATGACCGGAATGCGCGTGCCCCGGCCCGTGCAGTCGTTGCGGACGTGGAGCTCGCTGGCCATGGACAGGTAGGGCAGCGGCGAGGCGGGGCCGCTCCCGCAGCCGCCTCCGTCCCCGTGCGGGTCGAGCGCCGGGTAGGCCGCCCCGTACGCGCCACGCGGGTGGTCGTACCAGGTCGCCGTGCCGCGGAGGATCCGCGACACGGCGCCGGACCGCCGCGCGGGCGGGGGGTGGTCCGCGTGCGAGGCGGGCTGCGGTGACATCGTCGCGGGCAGCAACCCCTGGATCTCCCCGTCCCTGCGCACGCCGATGACGTCGATGAGGGAACCGGGCTCCAGCAGGGGATGGCGGACCTGGATGCGTCCGAGTGCGCGGCCCGGAACGACGATCCTCACGTGCCCGCGGTGCGGCCCGGCGTCCACCTCGATGACGCCTGCCGAGCGGCCGGCGATGACCCCGGTGACCCGGGTGATGTCCACCCAGATGCGTTCGGCGGCCAGGCCGCCGGCGTCGGTCGGGCGCACGATGGCGTTGCGCCCAGGGCGCAGCGCGGCCGGGCCCGCCCGCCCGGCGTGCCAGATGGAGGCCATGGCCGAGATCGGAAGGCGTACCTCCGAGCCGTCCGGAGCGGACAGCAGGAGCAGATGCGGGCTGGCGTCGACGATGGTTCCCTCGATGCCGCGCAGCGGCCTGGAGTCGCCCGCGTGGTGCTCAGGAGAATGATCGTCGAATACCGCTTCGCGGAGCCGGCGTCGACGCAACAGTGCGTCGCGGGGTGGCGGCATCGGGACTCCGAACGTCGATGTTCAGCTGGCCACTGCGGCGAGTAAGACCGCATGTCAACACTTACCCCGAGCGCTCCATCTGTCGACTCCTTTGTCCAAATCGGCTAAAGATGCTGGCCGGGAATACATGACAATTTCTCGTGATTCCGGGTGCGGGTTGGCCGAAATATGAGATTCGAGTTGATCCGTAATTACGATCTTCGTGCGATCGTCGGGCGTATTGGCACCGAGAACTCCCCAGCCTCCCAGGCGGTCACGTGGGCGCAGCATCGCATGACGAGTTCCGCGACTTCGTCGCGGCACGGCGACCCACGCTGCTGCGCGCCGCGATGCTGCTGACCGCCGACCGTGCCGATGCCGAGGACCTCCTCCAGGCCGCGCTGGCGAAGACGTACCTCGCCTGGGACCGGATCAAAGACCGCTCCGCCCTCGACGGCTACGTGCGCCGGGCCATGGTGAACATCAACATCTCCTGGTGGCGGAGACGACGGCTCGAGGAGTACCCGACCGACGAAATGCCCGACATGCCGGTCGCCGACCACACCCGGCGCAGCGAACTGCACGACGCCCTCGAACGCCTCCTCGGCCGGCTGTCCGAACGACAGCGCACCGCCGTCGTGCTGCGCTACTACGAAGACCTCACCGAGACCGAGATCGCCGAGACGCTCGGCGTCAGCGTCGGGACCGTCAAGAGCACCGTCTCCCGCGCCATGGCGAAGCTGCGCGAGGACGCCGCACAGGAATTCGCCCACCTCGACTGATCGCGAAGTGCTGACAACGGCACACGTCCGGGCCACAATCCGTGTCACACCCCCCGAGTGTGGAGGCCGCCGTGTGGAGCACGATGCAGGACTACCCGCTGACCATCTCCTCGATCATGCGGTACAGCACGGAGGTCTTCGGCGACAGCGAGGTCGCCACCTTCACCGGTGACGGCGTGCGGCGCATCTCATATGCCGAGCTCGGACGCCGTGCCGCCCGGCTCGCGAACGCGCTGCGCCGGCTCGGCGTCGACGCCGACCAGCGGGTGGCCACCTTCCAGTGGAACACCACCGAGCACCTGGAGGCGTACCTCGCGGTCCCGGCCATGGGCGCGGTGCTGCACACGCTCAACATCCGGCTCGCCGCCGACCAGCTCGTCTACATCGCCGACCACGCCGAGGACGAGATCGTCATCGTCGGCGACACGCTCGTGCCGCTGCTGGCGTCCGTGCTGCCGCAGCTGAAGACCGTACGCCACGTCATCGTCATCGGAGACGCCGACCTGGCGCCGCTGGAGCCCGCCGGCAAGACGCTGCACTCGTACGAGAGCCTCCTCGCGGCGGAGCCGGAGACGTACGACTGGCCCGAGATCGACGAACGCCAGGCCGCGTCGATGTGCTACACGAGCGGCACCACCGGCAACCCCAAGGGAGTCGTCTACTCCCACCGGTCCGCCTTCCTGCACTCCATGGCGGCCTGCACCGGCAACGCGTTCTCACTGTCCACCGCCGACCGGGTGCTGCCGGTCGTGCCGATGTTCCACGCGAACGCGTGGGGGCTGCCGTACGCCGCCCTGCTCGCCGGCGCGTCCCTCGTCATGCCCGACCGGTTCCTGCAGGCCGAGCCGCTCGTACGCATCATCGAGGACGAGCGGCCGACCATCGCCGGGGCCGTACCCACCATCTGGAACGACGTGCTCCGCTACGTGCAGGAACACGAGTCGGACCTGAGCTCGCTGCGCCTGGTGCCCTGCGGCGGCTCCTCCGTGCCCGAGTCGCTGATCCGGGCGTTCGACGAGCTCGGCGTCCAGATCGTCCAGGCATGGGGCATGACCGAGACCTCGCCGCTCGCCTCGGTCGCACACCCGCCGCCCGGCGCGGCCGACCCCTGGCGGTACCGCGCCAGCCAGGGCCGCATCCTGTCCGGCCTCGAGGCCCGCGTCGTCGGCGACGGCGACACGGTCCTGCCGTCCGACGGCGAGGCCGTCGGCGAGATCGAGGTACGCGGGGCGTGGATCACCGCGGCATACTACAAGGACGAGGACCCGTCGAAGTTCCACGACGGCTGGCTGCGCACCGGCGACGTCGGAATGATCTCTCCCGACGGTTACCTGGTCCTCACCGACCGGGCCAAGGACGTCATCAAGTCCGGCGGCGAGTGGATCTCCTCCGTCGACCTGGAGAACCACCTCATGGCCCACCCGGACGTCATCGAGGCCGCCGTCGTCGGCGTACCCGACCCCAGATGGCAGGAGCGGCCACTCGCCTCCGTCGTGCTGCGCGAGGGCGCCACGGCCACCGCGGACGGCCTGCGCGAGTTCCTGGCCGACCGCGTGCCGAAGTGGCAGCTCCCCGAGCGCTGGACGTTCATCGCGGAGGTGCCCAAGACCTCGGTCGGCAAGTTCTCCAAGAAGACCCTGCGCCGGATGTACGCCGACGGCGACCTCGACGTCGTACAGCTCGACTAGTCCATAGCGTTGGCGTCCGCTGACGTACGAGGGTCAGCGGACGCCAACGATCACGGTTTGCTCTGTTGCCACGACACGAGGCGAGCCCAGGCCTCGGTCTGTTCCTCGGCGTTGGCGCGCAGCCAGTCGCTGAACCGCTCATAGCTCAGCTTCGGAGCGTTGCCGGGGTTGTTGACCTCGCAGTACGACCACACCTCGGGATCCGGCCCGGGGCCGCGCAGGAAGTCGAACTGGTACCCCTGGTGCATGAGGATGACCCGGTCGGTCTCCTCCAGAACGAAGATCGAGTCGTTCTCCTCCAGCAGCTCGCGGGCGGCCGCCCACAGGCCCATGATCTGCGGGTGGAAGACATCGCTGCCCTGCAGGAAACGCCCCGCGCCACCACCGGCCACCGCCAGGAAACACCGATAGGCGTCTCCCAACGGCGCGGGCTGGTCGTCCTCGACCTCGCGGATCACCTGGTCCGGGAGCCCTTGTACCTCCTCGGGAACCGCCGTGGTGCCGTCGGTGATCACCGCCACGGCCGCACGCACCCGCTCTTCGGGGGACAGCCCGCCCTCGGCCCACTCCCGCGGCCACAGCGGTTGCGGAGCGTCACTTCCCCGTGACGGATCAGCCCCGACCGGCTGAGTACGCTTCGAAAACGCCATGTCACCTCCAGTGTGGGCGTGGGTCCTTGACGGAACCTGTGTCCGCTTTGATCGACGCGTGGACCGTCCCGAAGGTTCCGTATCGTAGGGGGAAGGGGGTCCCCGACGCCTGATCGGGCACGTCCTGGTTGGACGCTTTGCTCGATGGGCAGGTTGCCCGGTACCCTGTGTCCGGCCCAAGGGCCACCAGGAGGCTTCGCCTAGTCCGGTCTATGGCGCCGCACTGCTAATGCGGTTTGGGTTTACCGCCCATCCGGGGTTCAAATCCCCGAGCCTCCGCCCC